>NZ_JBEGDD010000009.1:0-157861 GCF_040195595.1 Brevundimonas aurifodinae | reverse complement strand
ATAGTTCGACGCTCGACACCGAATGACGAAAGGGCCCCCCGGAGCGATCCGGGGGGCCTTTTTCGTTGCGGTCAGCGCCGCGTCTCGAAGGTCGGGATGACTAGGTCCGGGTCGACGTCCGAGGTGTCGATCGGCGAGGCGAGGGAAAGCCGCTGGTCGGTTAGACGCAGCGGGGGCGGAGACGGCCGCGCGGCCCGTGCCTGTGCCCGGCGATGGACCGCCTGGCCCGCGAACAGGGCGGCAGCTCCCGCCAGCGCGCCGGCGAAGAACAGCGAAAGACCGGCGAGCGCGCCCTCCCACCAGTTCGGCCGGGCGAGGGCGGAAACGCTTTCGGCCGCAGCCGGCCGCGACGGGGCTCGGGCCGTGGCGGGTTCTGGCAGGCGCATCAGGGTGCCGCCGCGCGCCATCAGCATCGGGACATTGGCGGCCGGCACGACGGCGTAGGCCCCCGGGCCGGTGCGCATCAGGGCGATGTCCTGATCCAGCAGGGCGGTGCCGAAATCCTGAAGCAGGGCCTCGTCGCCGTACCAGCCGTCGGCGCGGAAGGTGACCGGGCCGTCCACCGCCGGATCGACGGTCAGGTCGCGCGCCAGGGCCCCCACGACGACGTCCTGGGCGGCCTCGGGCGCCGGGGTGTCGGTGAAGCTGAAGACGTAGAACTGCAGCGGCTCGGCGGCCTGAGGCAGGACGGGGGCCGCCGCCCGCGCGGGGGCCGCATCGCTGAGCACGAGGCCGATCAGAAGGGCGATCACGAGACGCGGGGTCATGGAAGGGATCGATACCACCCTCTGTCCCTGGCGTCCCTTCACGACAGGACGATGAAATCGCGGGCTGATGGTCTAGTCTGGCGCGACTCGCGGGCCGTGACCCGCGTCTCGTGGAGACCGCCGTGGTCCAGGTTCCCGGCGCGGCGCGCAGAGCCGCCGCCTTTCGTCGAATGAGGGACGCCCGCTCCAGCGAGGTGGCGGAGGACTATGTCGAACTGGTCGGCGACCTGATCGCCGAGACGGGGCAGGCGCGGCTGACCGACCTCGCCGACTGCCTGGGCGTCGCGCCGGCCACGGCGGCCAAGGTCCTGCAGCGACTGCAGAGGGACGGGCTGGTCGAGACCCGGCCCTATCGATCCATCACCCTGACCGAGGCGGGCGAGCGGATGGCCGACGCCTCGCGCGACCGGCACCGGATCGTGCATGAGTTCCTGCTGGCGCTGGGCGTCACCGGAGAGACGGCGGAAGCCGACGCCGAGGGCATCGAGCACCATGTCAGCCCGGAAACTCTGCGCCTGTTCGAGGCCCTGACCGAACGGCTGCGCAAGGCGGGTTGAGCCGTCAGGGCAGGGGTATGGGGTCGGAAAAGCTGTCTGTCGGGATCAGCTGCAGCAGCTGGACCTGACGTCCGCCGCCCGGCTGTCCGAAGGCGGGGGCGGCGATGCCGACCTTCATCCGGGTGCCCGCCGGAACCGTGACGACGGAGTAGGCCTCCGCAATGTTCTCGGGCGGCAGGGCCAGGCTCTGGCGGACGCTGTCTCGGGAGGTGGGCGGTGTCGGCGAAAGCCAGGCCCCCAACCGGCTCGCGCCCCCGCCATAGGCGCGGTAGAAGATCATGACACGGTCGGTCTGGACCTCCTCGGCCGGACCCAGCCAGGCCTCGACCAGCACGGCCGGCGGCGGCGCATAGACGGCCGTGGGTGCCGACGGCGTGGCACAGGCCGCGAGCCCCAGCGTCAGGGCGACCGACAGCATGAGCACAGGGGCCATGAGCGCCCGGCGCGCGGCCGAGAAAGCCCGAGTGAGTCCAGTTGGCATGACGGTGTTCCCCCGCGCCGAAGCTACACCGCCGGCTCGCGGCGGCAAGTCGCAGATCGGCCGGGCTGTTCACAGACGCGATGCTGGCGCTAGGGTGACGGGACGCCGGTCCGGCGATGGGGAAATGCGATCATGAAGACGAGGATGATGCTGGCCGTGTCGGCGGCGGTGCTGGCGATGGCGAGCGCGGCGTTCGCCCAGACCTGGGGCGGTCCGGCGGCGGTGCTGCGCGACGAGACCCTGGCCAACAGCGTCATCCTGTGGGCCCCGGGCGTCGGTGCGGTCGAATGGACCCCGGCCGACGGCATCGACGGCATGCCCATCCTGCTGAAGGACAATATCGAGACCCGCGACATGCCCACGACCGCCGGCTCGCTGGCGCTGGCCGACAACGCGCCGGGCCGCGACGCGCCTCTGGTGGCCCGGCTGCGCGCGGCCGGGGCTGTGATCCTGGGCAAGGCCAACCTGTCGGAATGGGCCAATATCCGCTCGTCCAACTCGATCTCCGGCTGGAGCGCGGTCGGGGGGCTGACGGTCAACCCCTATGACCGGGCGCGCACGGCCTGTGGCTCGTCGTCCGGTTCGGCGGCGGCGGTGGCCACGGGCCTGGCTCCCGTGGCGATCGGCACCGAGACGGACGGCTCGATCACCTGCCCGGCCTCGGTCAACGGCGTGGTGGGCTTCAAGCCAACGGTGGGACTGGTCAGCCGCACCCACATCGTGCCGATCAGCCATTCGCAGGACACCGCCGGCCCTATCGCCATGGACGTGGCGACCGCCGCGACCGTGCTGAGCGCCATCGCCGGGTCCGATCCGGCCGATGTGGCGACCGCCGAGGCCGACACCCACGCCATCGACTTCCGCGCCGCGCTGGACGCCGATTCGCTGCGAGGCACCCGGCTGGGGGTGCTGCGCTATGGCGTGTCGAACTATTCCCCCGACACCCAGGCCGCCTTCGAGGCGGCGCTGGCGTCGCTGCGGGCTGCGGGGGCCGAACTGGTGGAGATCACCACCGCCCCGGCGATGCAGGGCCTCGGTCAGGCCGAGCTGATGGTGCTGATGTACGAACTCAAGGCCGATCTGAACGCCTATCTGGCCTCGACCGACGCGGCCCAGGTGCCGACGCGGACCCTGGCCGACGTCATCGCCTTCAACGAGGCCGAGCCGCGCGAGACGGTGCTGTTCGGCCAGGAACTGTTCGTCCAGGCCGAGGCGACCAGCGGGCTGGACAATCCCGAATACATCGCCGCGCGCGCCAACTCCCTGCGGATGGCGGGGCCGGAGGGCATCGACCGGATGCTGGCCGACAACGCGGTGGTCGCCCTGGTGGCGCCGTCCACCTCGCGCGCCTGGACCAACGACCGGGAAGACGACGACAACGGCCAGGGGTCGGCCAGCCGCCTGCCGGCGATCGCGGGCTATCCGCACCTGACCGTGCCGATGGGCATGGATCGCGGCATGCCCGTGGGGCTCAGCTTCATCGGGGCCAGGTGGGACGACGCCCGTATCCTGTCGCTGGGCTATGCCTACGAGCAGTCGAGCCCGCGCCCGCCCCGTCCCTGAGCCGCCGCGCCCCTAAACCATCCGCATCCAGAAGGAGGCGCCATAGAGGTTGATGTCGGCCATCTTGCCGGGCCTCAGCCGGGTGTTCGCCTGTGCCCGCAGCGCCGGGTCCAGGTGGGCGAACCAGCAGGGGAACAGGATCTCGAACCGCTCGGACCCGAACAGCAGCGCGGTGCCCAGCAGATACTGCTCGTTCCACAGTCGCGACAGGTGCCCCGAGATATAGTCGTACGGCAGGTAGATGTCGTGGATATGGACGATCACGCCCGGCTTCAGCCGCGGCAGGATTTCCATGAAGAAGACGGTGACGTCCGAGCCCTGGAAGCTGCGGTGCGAACTGTCCAGGAACAGGATGTCGTCGGCCTCCAGCGCGTCGAAGATCGACAGGTCGCAGTCTTCCAGCGGCGAACGGATGACCACGTCCACCATCTCGTCGATCTGGTTCCTCGGCTGGGGATCGATCGAGGTCATGTGGGTGCGCAGGCCGTATTTGTCGACCGCGCGCTTGGCGAACTTGGTGGAGACGCCGGAGCCGATCTCGATGAAGCGGGCCGGGTTCTCGCGCTTGAGGATCTGGGTCAGCACCATGCCGTCCAGCGGCGGGAACCAGCCGTTCAGCCACAGCGGGTTGCGCATCTCGTAGGTGCCGAAGGTCGGCACGTCTTCGTAATCGGAGATGCTGTCGCCGATCTCGTCGATCAGGGCGGCATAGCGATCGCGACCCTTTTCCAGGATGGCCGTCAGTTCGGGATGGGACGGGCGACCTTCGCCCTGGCGGACGATCGCCTTGTATTTGTAGTCCACGACGGTGAACGGATACTCGGCCCGCTCATGTGAGAAGGCCAGGACCGCGGGCATGGGCTTCAGGCCCGCGTGGGCCCGGTCGTGGGCGGCCTTGGCGCCCGGCGCGTCGCCGGCGATCTGAAGCGCGGCGGCCAGATCGTGCCAGGCCTTGCGGTTGTCGGGTTCGGCCTCGGTCGCCGTCCTAAGCGCGGCGATGCCTTCCTCGACCTTGCCCAGCTTGACCAGGCTGACGCCCCAGAGGTGGCGCGAGGCGACGTGGTCGGGCACCGCCTTCAGGATCCGCCCAAGGCTGATCTCGGCGTGGTTCAACAGGTGATACCGCAGCCATTCCGAGCCGGCGTCGAAGTCTTTCTTCTGGGCGGGGGTCAGGGTCTGGGACATGGTCGCCTTAAGGACGAGCCGGACCGCGTTGACAACCCTGTTCTTCGGCCCCGTCGCGATCAGTCGATGGCGCGGCAGTCGGAGGGTTCACGCCCGTCGGCCGTCCAGGTGGCCAGCAGGCCCTCGCCGCGCAGCTCATGGGCGCTGGCGCGGTACCAGATGCCGTCGACGGCCCGTTCCCTGTACAGATCGATCGCCTCGCCGCTGGAGTTCCGGACGGTGGCCATGTCGCGCGGGTTGTCGAAATCGACCGACAGGCGCTCGCCGTTGTCGCACAGATAGACGGTGCGGATGACCCGGTTCAGGGCCCGGTCCTGAACCTCCGCGCCGGTGCGCCGCCGCGCCGTCTGGGCGTCGATGGCCCGCTGGCGCACGGCCTCGCCGTCGGTCGGTGCCTCGCGCGGCTCAGGCCCGCAGGCGGACAGGGCCATCAGGGCGACCGGGGCCAGGACGACGGACGACAGAAACTTGAGCATCGAAAATCCCTAACAGCCAGGCTTGGCTAACGGGCCGGAGCGACCCCCGTTCCGCGCCGGGCACGGAAGAAGCCGCGCAGCAGATCGGAGGCCTCCGAGGCCAGGACGCCGCCCTCGATCGTGGGGCGATGATGCAGGGTCGGCTGTTCGAACAGGCGCGGTCCGTGGACGACCGCGCCGCCCTTGGGATCGTCGGCCCCCCAGACCACGCGACTGATCCGCGCGTGGCTGATCGCCCCCGCGCACATGGCGCACGGCTCCAGCGTGACATAGAGGGTCAGGCCCGTCAGGCGGTAGTTGCCGAGCGCGGCGGCGGCCCGGCGAATCGCCACGATCTCGGCATGGGCGGTGGGATCGTGGCCGGCGAGGGGGGCGTTGGCGCCCTCGGCGACGACGTCTCCGGTCGCCTCATTGACCAACACGGCCCCCACGGGAACCTCGCCCGCGTCCGCCGCCGCTTGCGCCAGGGCCAACGCCATGCGCATGAACCGCTCATCATGGCCCGCCATACCGACGACAACGACAAGAAGCCCAGGCCGCGTCAAGACCTGCGCGCGCACAAGCCGGGAGACCGGCCCAAGGGCGGCGCCTCGCGCCCCGGCTCGGCCTCGGCCGCCCGCTATGCGCCGATCGAGAAGGCGGCCGAGGGACGCGGCTCCGGCGGCGGCACCGGCCGCGCCTATCCGGCCGACAAAGGGGCCCGGCCCGAGCCGCGCGCGCCCAAGGCGCCTCGCGCGGGCGGCAAGCCCGGCGGCAAGGCCGGGGCCAAGGAGGCTCCCGCCGAGCCCAAGCGCACCGAACGGATCGCCAAGGCCATGGCGCGAGCGGGCATCGCCAGCCGCCGCGAGGTCGAGCGGCTGATCGGCCTGGGCAAGGTGGCGGTCAACGGCCGCATCCTGGACACGCCCGCCACCCTGGTGACCCGCGACGACGTCATTACGGTCGACGGCAAGCCGATCGCGGCGACCCAGGCGACGCGCGTCTGGCGCTACAACAAGCCGGTCGGCCTCCTGACCAGCCACAACGACCCGGCCGGACGGCCGACGGTGTTCGACGCGCTTCCCGCCGGCCTGCCGCGCGTCATCTCTGTCGGGCGGCTCGACATCAACACCGAGGGTCTGCTGCTCCTGACCAACGACGGCGAACTCAGCCGCGCACTGGAACTGCCGGACACGGCCCTGGTGCGTCAGTACCGGGCGCGGGCGAGGGGGCGGGTCACCCAGGCCGAACTGGACGCGTTGAAGGACGGGGTGACCGTTGACGGCATCCGGTACGGCCCCGTCGAGGCGACCATCGACAAAGCCAAGACCAACGAGGGCGGCGACCCTTCGGCGAACCTCTGGATCAGCGTCCAGATCACCGAGGGCAAGAACCGCGAGGTCAGGAAGGTGCTGGAATCGGTCGGCCTGACCGTCAACCGGCTGATCCGCCTGGCCTATGGCCCGTTCCAGCTGGGCACCCTGGCGGCGGGAGCGGTCGAGGAGGTCGGGCCCCGCGTCATCCGCGAACTGCTGGCCGCCCACATCCGCCCCGAGAACATGCCCCAGGGCAATACGGTGGAGACGCCGGCCCCCGTCCCCGGCCGCCGAACCGGCGCGCCCAAGGTGGTCGGCAAGTCCGGCTCGGCCATCGCAGACCCGTCGAGGAAGCCCAGCCGCGTCCGCGCCGCCGGCACCGCGACCGAGGAAGCCACCGCCCGCGCCGCGCGGCCTCCGAAGAAGACGGGCTGGGCCAAGGCCGCACCGCGCGATTTCAAGGCTGCGGCCGGCAAGAAGGCCTGGGCCCCGCGCGAGGGCGCCTCGGCGGACGGCGAGCGGCCCAAGCGCGCCTTCAAGCCGCGCGACGACAAGATGATCGGGCCGAAGTCCGCGACCTGGGCCCGCGACGCGGACAAGGCCAAGCGCGACTTCAAGCCTCGCGCCAGTGGCGGCGGCGGTAAGCCCGCCGGACGAACCGCACCAGGCGGTCCGAGGAAGCCGTCGGGTCCGCGCGGACCCCGCTCGGGCGGCTGATCCATGCGGATCGTCGCCGGCAAGCTGAAAGGTCGCGCCATCGTCGCGCCGGAGGGGCAGGGCACGCGCCCGACGTCCGACCGGGCGCGACAGGCCATCTTCAACGTGCTGGAACACGCCGCCTGGGCCGAGCCCCTGCAAAGCGCGCGGGTCATGGACCTGTTCGCCGGATCGGGCGCCCTGGGGTTCGAGGCCATGAGCCGGGGCGCGGCCTTCGCCCTGTTCGTCGAGACCGACGAGGACGCGCGCGGGGCCATCCGCGACAATGCCGACGCCTTCGGCATCATGGGGGCGACGCGTGTGCATCGACGCAGCGCCATCGACCTTGGCACCCGGCCCGGCTCGGACGGCGAGGCCTTCGACCTGGCGTTTCTGGATCCTCCGTACGGTAAGGGGCTGGGGGAACAAGCGCTGGCGCGGCTGATCGAGGGCAACTGGCTGACGCCCGGTGCGATCGTGGTGTTCGAACGCGGCTCCGACGAGCCGGAGATCGAGACGCCGGGCTATGAGCGGCTGGACGACCGTGACTATGGGGCCGCATGGGTGCTGTTCCTTCGGCGAACGCGCGACCGGGACTAGACTCGCCGGTCGGAAACCCGTGACCTGCGGCATCGTCAGCAGAACAGGCTATCACCATGTCGCTCAGCCTCATGCGCCGGACCGTCCTGTCCATGGTCGCCGTCGTCGCCTTCATCGGAGCGGGAGCGCAGGCGCGGCAGCACGAGGTGGTGGCCACGCCGCTGTCCGGTATTCCGCACGCGGTCGCCTATGCCACGCAGGGCGATACGCCCCGGCCGGTCGTCGTGATCCTGCATGGTGCCGAGGGCGGGACCGAAGCCGGGGACCGGTTCGGGCCGATCCTGGCACGGATGGGTTATGTCGGAGTGGCCATGCCCTACTATTCGCCCAATTGGGGCGACTTCGGTCCGCCGCCCGCCCAGCCGGAGCTCGCAGGCAGTTTCATCGACATCCGCATCGATCAGCTGGCGGCGCTGCGCGAGGCGCTGCGAGCGCTTCCCGCCGCCGACGTCGACCGGTTCGGATTGCTGGGCGCCTCCAAGGGCGCGGAGTTCGCCCTGATCGCGGGCAGCCGCTACGACTGGATCGACGCCATCGTCGCCTATGCGCCGACCGACGTGGTCTGGGAGGGCTGGGGTCTGGAGACCATCGAGGCCGAGGGCACGCGGTCGTCCTTTTCGTTTGAGGGCCGGCCCCTGGCCTGCATGCCCTATCGCGGTTTCGTCGAGGGTCTGCTGGCGGGACCCGGCAACGCCGATCTGCGCGCCATTCACGCCAACGGCCGCGCCGACCACCCCGAGCGCGAGGCCGAGGCCCGGATACCGGTCGAACGCTACGCGGGTTCGCTGATCCTGATCGCGGGCGAACGCGACGCCCAGTGGGATTCGGCCTCCGCTACCCGGGCCATCGCAGCGTCGCGGGCTCCCGCCGGGCTGGATACGACGGCGCTGATCTATCCTGACGCGGGCCACGACCTGGTTGGCGACGGCAGCCCGCGCGACGCCAGCCGCAGCGGCGGCACGCCCGAGGCCAATGCCGCCGCGCGCGCCGAGGCCTGGCCCCAGGTCGTCGCCTTCCTGGAGCGGACGCTGAAGCCATGACCTCGATCGACCGCCGCTCCCTTCTGATCGCCGCCGGAGCCGTCGCCCTTTCAGGCCCCGCGCGCGCCCAGGGCGGGTGGAACACGCGCGCCCCGCTCCCCTGGCCGGTGCAGGAGATCTATGCCGCCGTCTGGAACGGCCGGATCGTGACAGCGGGCGGGTTGGTGGGGCGACCGGGTGGCCAACCGCTGCATGTCGAGGACCGGGTCGGGCTCTACGATCCCGCCGCCGACGCCTGGAGCGAGGGGCCGGCGCTGCCCCAGCGCCGCCACCACCCGATGATGATCGGCGACGATGCGCTCGGCCTGTTCGCCGTCGGCGGCTATGGAGTCAGCCCGGCCGGGGAATGGACCGGCATGCGCGAGGTCTGGCGGCTGGACGGCGAGACCTGGGTCCGGGCCGCGTCCCTGCCGGAGCCGCAGGGCGAGGCGGTCGGGCTGGCGCACGGCGGGCGGCTGCATCTGGTCGGCGGGCGGTCTCCGGCCGGAGCGGCGAACGGGGGCTGGACCGATCAGGCCGATGTGGCGACCCACCGGGTGCTCGATCCGTCGGTCGGCGGCTGGCACGAGGCGCGCCCGGCCCCGACGGCGCGGAACAGCGCGGCCGGCGCGGTGCTGAACGGGGCGCTGTGGGTCGCAGGAGGGCGCACGGTGCGGGGCGGCGGGACCGGTCAGCTGGATCGCTATGACCCCGGCGAGGACCGCTGGGACACCCTGGCCCCCATTCCGCGCTCGACGGCGGCGGGCCAGCAGGTCGGCGGAGGTCTGGCCATGCTCGCGGTCGGCGGGAAACTGGTGGCCTTCGGCGGCGAGTGGTTCGCGCCCGGCGGGGGAGGCGTGTTCCGCGAGACCTGGATCTATGACCCGGCGACGGACGCCTGGACGGCGGGTCCGGACATGAAGACCCCGCGCCACGGCCTGGCGGCGGCGGCGGTCAGGGACACGGTCTACGCCATCGCGGGCGGGGCGGTGGTCTCGGGCGGGCAGGCGGTCGGCACTGTGGAGGCGTTGCGGCTCTGACGCCTCTCCCTCCCCGGAACGGGGAGGGTGGTCGGCGCGCAGCGGAGACCGGGTGGGGACGGCAAGGCAAGCCAGACTCTGACGTCGCCTGTGCATCGCCCGGCCGCCCCCACCCCGCCGCAGGGGGAGGAAGACGAGATCACCGCCGCCCGAACAGCTTCTCCAGATCCGCAAGCTTCAGCTCCACATAGGTCGGCCGGCCGTGGTTGCACTGGCCGCTGTGCGGGGTGGCCTCCATCTGCCTCAGCAGGGCGTTCATCTCCGGCGCGCTGAGCACGCGGCCGGCGCGGACGCTGCCGTGGCAGGCCATCGTCCCGCAGACCTCGCCCAGCCGTTCGGACAGGGCGAGCGCCGCGCCGTGTTCGGCCAGGTCGTCGGCGATGTCGCGGATCAGGCCCTGGACGTTGGTGTCGCCCAGCAGGGCCGGCGTCTCGCGCACCAGAACCGCCCCGCCGCCGAAGGGTTCGACGATCAGGCCCAGCTGCGCCAGTTCGTCGGCGCGGGCGATGACGCGGTCGGCCTCGGCGGGGTCGAGCTCGACGACCTCGGGGGTCAGGAGGGCCTGGCGGGTGACGGAGCCTTGCGCCATCTGGGCCTTCATCCGCTCGTAGACGAGGCGTTCGTGGGCGGCGTGCTGGTCGACCACGACGATGCCGTCGCGGGTCTGGGCGACGATGTAGGTGCCGTGGACCTGGGCCCGGGCGGCGCCCAGCGGCTGGTCGATGGGGTCGGCCGGGTTGGGCGCGCCGGACTGTTCGGGCCAGGCGGGAAAGCCGGGCGGCGGGCTCTCGACGCGGGCGCTCCTCTCCGACAGGCCGGGGATGTCCTGGTTGGCCGCCACAGGCCGGTCCCAGCCGGTCCAGCCGCTGAACCCGCCGGCGAATCCCTGCGACGCCTGGGACGAGGGGCTGAAGGCCGCGCCCGTGTGCGCCGTGAACCCCGCCATCACGCTGTCGGCGACGGTGGTCGAGGCGCGGTGGCCGGCGGCGGCGAGGGCGTGGCGGAGCGCGCCGACGATCAGGCCGCGCACCAGGGCGGGGTCGCGGAAGCGGACCTCGGCCTTGGCCGGATGCACGTTCACGTCGACGAACAGCGGGTCGATGTCGAGGAACAGCGCCGCCGCCGGATGCCGGTCGCGCGCCAGGAAGTCGGCGTAGGCGCCCCGCAGCGCCCCCTGCAGCAGGCGATCGCGCACCGGGCGGCCGTTGACGAACAGATACTGATGCGCGCCGTTGCCCCGGCTGTAGGTCGGCAGGCCCGCATAGCCGGACAGGCGAATGCCCTCGCGCGACTGGTCGATCAGGAGGGCGTTGGCCTCGAAGTCGCGACCCAGCAGGGCGGCGAGCCGCTTCAGCCGGCCCTCGTCGCCGGGGTGTTCGGCGGGCAGGCGCAGCACCGTGCGGCCATCGAGGTCGAGGGTGAAGGCGACCGCCTCGTGCGCCATGGCCTGGCGCTTGATCTCCTCGGAGATGGCCATGGCCTCGGCGCGCTCGGACTTCATGAACTTCAGCCGGGCCGGGGTGGCATAGAACAGGTCGCGCACCTCCACCCGCGCACCGTGGGGGCCGGGGAAGGCGGCGGGGGCGATCGGGCGCTGGTCGCCGCCCTCGACGGTGATCTGGTGGGCGTCGCCGCCGGCGCTGCGGCTGGTGATCGTCAGGCGGGCGACCGAGCCGATGGAGGGCAGGGCCTCGCCGCGAAAGCCCAGGGTGTGAATGCGCAGCAGGTCGACGTCGCCGGCGTCGTCGGGCTCCAGCTTGGAGGTGGCGTGGCGCTCGACCGCCAGCGCCAGCTGGTCCGGGGCCATGCCGTGGCCGTCGTCGGCGATCAGGATGCGCGACAGGCCCCCGCCGTCGGCCTGAATCTCGATGCGGCGCGCGCCCGCGTCCAGGGCGTTCTCGACCAGTTCCTTGATGGCGCTGGCCGGACGTTCGACCACCTCGCCGGCGGCGATGCGGTTGACGGTCTCGGGCGGGAGGCGGCGGATGGGCATGGGATTCGGCAGGGTAGCGCGTTGGTGCGCCCCGGCGAAGGGCGGGCCGCAGGCCGGCAAGAGGTTCTTCACAGCGGGCACGGCGGAAGGAAAGCCACGGAGAGCACAGCGGGACCCCGTGCGTGCACGCGACGATGCTCTCGCCGTGTTCGCCGTGATACGTTGTGATCGCTGTGATGAACCCCTTTCGGGGTTCGGCTCGGAGCCAAGACCATGACCACGATCCAGATGACCGAGCGTCAGAAGACATGGTTCGCCTCGCTGCAGGCGAACCTGGAGGCGCAGACCGGGCGGTCGCTGGACGCCTGGGTCGAGGTGCTGAAGGCCTGTCCGGAGACGGGCAGGAAGGCGCAGGCCGCCTGGCTGAAGGCGAACCACGGCCTGGGCATCAACCACGCCTCCACCGTCATCTCCGCCGCCGATCCGGGCGGGCTGGGCTGGGACGATCCCGACGGCCTGCGCGCGGCGTTGTGGAAGGATGCGGGCTCGCTGGCGATCCTGGAGGCGGTGGAGCGGATCGCGGCGGGCGTCGACGGCGTCGTCCCGACCCAGAGGAAGGGTTACACCGCCTGGAGCCGGTCCGTTCAGTTCGCCGCGATGCGCCCGCTGAAGGGCGGCCGGGCGTTGCTGGGCCTAAAGCTGGAGCCGGAGGCCTCGGCGCGGCTGTCGGCGGCGGTGAGGAAGGAAAGCTGGTCTGAGCGGCTGACGGCGGTGGTGGAGCTGGACGCCGCGGCGGCGGTGGACGGAGAGATCGCGCGGGTGTTCGCGGCGGCGGCGGAGCGGGGGTAGGGCGTGATCTCGCTACAACCCTCACCCAATGGAGGTGGAGGCGCGCAAAAAAACGACACAGATGTCACCTATTAGAATAGATCACTTGCTCGCTGCACAGGCTTTCTACTAAGTCGATGGTTATGGAAGCTACGATCTCACTTCAGGCCGGAACGACAGGGCTGCCACCAGCCCCTGAAGCGGTTCCAACTACGATCAAGGATAAGTGGCAGGGAGCGGTCACCCAGGGGTCAGGCTTTGTGGCCGTTCCAGTTGCCCTGCTGCGCTTGCAAACAAGGTATCGTCTGAGCCCAACCGAAATGCTGGTGCTGATCAATTTGCTGGCGCACTGGTGGGATCCCGCACGCGCCGTGTTTCCCCGCTCGACTACGATTGCCAAGCGCATGGGGATCGACACTCGCACTGTGCAGAGGGCCACCTCCAAGATGGAGAAAGCTGGGCTGATTACGCGCGGAATCGACGCAGACGGTCGTCGCGTCTTCAGCTTCGAAGGACTGGTCGCCAAACTGGTCCGTGATGTTCCTGTCGCCTACTCGGCTCAGGCGCAGGAAACCCACGGGTCCTAGCGCGGATGATCCGGCTCCCGACCCTAAGGCCTCGGCAACCAGCCCCTCTAGAACTAGGGAACGAGGAAGCTGCGCCTTCTAAGCGGTGGGCCGGACGAGTCGACGTCAAGGTCGATGTCGCAGCATGCATTCGCAATGGCCTTGGAGGTTTGACCCTCCTCATCTTGGCCATTGCAACTCTCGTGAACCCTGACCACCCACCCATTCCGCTCGCAGCAGAAACAATTTCGGGGATGATGGCGAGGTAGTCGTCTCTCAGGACGGACCGTTGAGGCGTCTCGGAAGCGGACTATCAACTACGGCCCTAGCCCCGATACGGCGACAACTCCGCCGTCAGCCCTGCGATCTCCGCCTCCACGCCCCGCCGTTCCTGCTCCAGATACCGCTCCACCGGGACTCGCAGGGCCATGTCGGCGATGTGGTTGGCGGAGTAGACGGGGGTGGGAAGGTAGCCTCTAGCGATCTTGTGCTCGCCTTGCGCGCCCGCCTCGACGCGGGACAGGCCGCGCGAAATGGCGAAGTCGATGGCCTGGTAGTAGCAGAGCTCGAAATGGAGGAAGGGCACCTCCTCCAGCGCGCCCCACTGGCGGCCGTACAGGGCGTCGCGGCCGATGAAGTTCAGGGCGCCGGCGATCGGCGTGTCATCCCGGAAGGCCATCATCAGGGCGATGCGGTCGGCCATGGTCTGGCCCACCAGCGAGAAGAAGGCGCGGGTCAGGTAGGGGCGGCCCCATTTCCGGCTGCCGGTGTCCATGTAGAAGGCGAAGAAGGCGTCCCAGTGGGCTTCGGTGATGTCCGCCCCGGTCAGGACACGGATATCCAGCCCGGCCTGGGCGTCGCGGCGTTCGCGGCGGATGGTCTTTCGCCGGTTCGACGACAGGGCGGCGAGGAAGTCGTCGAAGGTCTGATACCCCTCGTTGCGCCAGATGAACTGCATGTCCTGGCGCAGCAGCAGGCCCTGGTCGCCCATCAGCCGCCACTCCGCCTCGGTCGGGAAGTTGACGTGCAGAGACGACAGGTCCAGCCGATCGCACAGGGTCAGGGCCCCCTGGATCAGGGCCTGGCGCACGGTCGCGGCGTCCGCGTCGGGGCGGACCAACAGGCGCGGGCCGGTCGCGGGGGTGAAGGGCACGGCCGACAGCAGCTTGGGATAGTAGCGCCCGCCCGCGCGTTGATAGGCCTCGGCCCAGTTGTGATCGAAGACGTATTCCCCCTGGCTGTGGCCCTTGAGCCAGAGGGGCATGACGCCCAGCACCCGGTCGTCGGGGTCGCGCAGCGTCAGGTGCCGCCCCGCCCAGCCCGCGCGCGGCACCGCGCTGCCCGAGGCCTCACAGGCGTGCAGGAAGTCGAACGACACGAACGGATCGCCGGTCGGCGCGGCGCAGGCGTCCCACGCCTCGCGCCCGATGGCCGAGAGGGTGTCGTGGACCTGGAGGGTGAAGTCGGCGGTCATTTTCCTTCTCCCCTTGCGGGTAGAGGAAGCGCGCACCGCGCGCGAGCGACGGGTGGCTCGCGAAGCGAGACGGATGAGGGGTGAAACTCGGTCTGCGAAATGAGGGCTATCCGAACCAGCGCGTGCGCGTTCCCATACCCCTCATCCGGCCCTCCGGGCCACCTTCTCCCACAAGGGGAGAAGGGACATTTCGTCACCGCACCTCCACCACCGCGTCCACCTCGACGGCGAAGCCGAGCGGCAGCTGATAGACGCCGACGGCCGAGCGGGCGTGGCGACCCGCGTCGCCGAACACCTCGACCATCAGGTCCGAACAGCCGTTGATGACCGCCGGAATGGCGGTGAAACCCGGGCCCGCCTGGACGAAGCCGCCCAGTTTGACGACGCGGACCACCCGGTCGAGGTCGCCGTCCAGCGCGGCGTTGATCTGGGCCAAGAGGTTGATGCCGCACAGGCGCGCGCCGGCGTTGGCCTGTTCCGGGGTCACGTCCTCGCCGACCGTGCCCTTCAACCCGCCCGAGGCGTCGTTCGACAGCTGGCCCGAGATGTGGAGCAGGTTCCCGGTCCGCACGAAGGGCACATAGTTGGCCACGGCCGCGGCGGGCTGGGGCAGGGTGATGCCGAGTTCGGTCAGGCGGGCGGCGATGCTCATGTCAGGGCTCCATAGGGGGTCGCGGGCGGTTTAGCGCGGCGGCAAGACGTCTCGCCAGTCCTTAAAGGTTCGCCAACCGCCGTGTGGCATGCTCCCCCGATGGAAACGCTCTCGCCCTCTCAAGTCGCGGCGTTCAACGCCGTGCGCGCGCGCCTGACGTCCGACGAACGGACGCGGGTCGACATCGCCTCGGTGGAAGCCGTGGACCCGGCGGTCGCCGCCGCGCCCCACTGGAACTTCGACCTGCCCAGCCACGCGGCCGACGCGGCGCTCGGCCCCGACGCCACCGACTCCCTGCGCCGCGCCCTGGTCGCGACCTGGGCGCTGGAACTGCCGGGCCGGGCCAAACAGGCGCGTCTGCCGGGCGAGGTGATGGAGCTCTATCCCTACTGGCTGGACAAGATGGCCGAGTTCCTGACGGCGGCGGGCGACGCCGACGCGGCCTACGACGCCGACCACTGGGCCAAGGACGTGCGCATGGCCCTGGTGCTCAGCGTGCCCGGCGCCCTGACCCAGACCATCGACCTGTCCTCGCCCATGGGTCCGGGCCAGGTGGTCAGGAACGGACGCGAGGGCCACGGCTGGAGCCAGCTAGTTCACTACGTCCGCGCACAGGGCTGGAAGAAGCCCTGGCTGGAGGTCCACACCGAGAGCCGTCAGCTGGCTGACTTCAACGAAGCCGGCTGGGACCGCGCCTGGGCGACGGCCGCGGCCATCTGCAAGACGCGGCCGGAGCTGGCCGGCATGATCGGGTCCAGCTGGTTCTACGATCCGCCCCTGGAGACCATCAGCCCGCGCCTGGCCTATCTGCGGCTGAACCCGCTGAAGGGCGGCGCCTTCATCATCCACCAGGGCCCGGCGCCGATCCATTCCGAGCGCGCCGGCGCCAGTTCGCCGACGAGGAAGGCCCTGATCGACAGCGGGGAATACACGCCGGCGTCCTGGCTGGTCGCCTGGCCCCGCGCGACCCTGATCCCCTGGGCCGAACAGCGGGCGGCGTCGATGTCGATGGCCGAAGCGGCTTGAATGCTGCGTAAAGTCCGAGCGGGGCGGCGAGCTGTGACTTTTCTTCTCCGCTCATCCCGGCGAAAGCCGGGACCCAGTTCTTAAGTGAGGCGGGGTCGATCGCTCGCTGCTGGTCGAACATGACGGCCATCGCCCAAAGCACTGGGTCCCGGCTTTCGCCGGGATGAGCGGAGTGGAGTGCAATGCGCTCGCCGTGGTCCCAGATCGCTTGCGCCCCTCGCGTCGGGCCAGCTAAACCCCGCGCAGGCCGGCTTAGCTCAGTTGGTAGAGCGCCAGTTTTGTAAACTGGATGTCGCGGGTTCGATTCCTGCAGCCGGCACCACTCTTTCGCGGCCTCCCCATGCCGGAACGCACCATCAACAAGCTGGGACACCGCATCGGGGCGCGGGGCGGACGCACGCGCGACGTCATCCTGGAGGCGACGCGGCGGCTGCTGGACCGCAGGCATCTGGGCGAGATCCGGGTGGCCGATGTGGCGAGCGAGGCGGGATTGTCGCCGTCGAATTTCTACACCTATTTCAAGACGGTCGAGGAGGCGGTCCTGCTGCTGTGCGAAGCGGTGGCGGCGGATTTCCAGCCCCTGGCGCGGCATCTCGAGGGCGACTGGTCGGCGGAGAACGCTTTTGGCGCCGCGCGGGCCTATGTGGTGGACGTCCTGGCGATCTGGGAGCGGCACGGCCCGGTGCTGCGGATCGAGCACATGCTGGCCGACAAGGGCGAGGCGGGCTTCGTCGACTCACGGGTGCGGCGTCTGCGGCGCGTCCACCTGGCGTTCGAGCGGCGGATCGCGGTGGCCCATGCGACGGGCTATCACGCGGCGGGGCTGGACCCCCGGCTGACGTCCTACGAGGTCGCCAATCTGGTCGAGTCGGTCGCGGCGGGCTTCGAGCTGATGCGGCGCGGCGAGACCCCGCCCGAGGCCATCATCGACACCACGGCCCACATCGTCGTGAAACTGGTGACGGGTCGATAGCGGCGTCTGGTTGTGGGGAAACGGTCCAACCTCATTCCGCCATCCTCGGACTTGATCCGAGGATCAGATGCAGGACGGTCTCGTAAGGCGAGGTGAGGCAGGATCGTGAGATCGCGTCCTCTTTCGAGTCGCGGACAATCCGATCCTCAGATCAAGTCCGAGGATGACGGAGGAGGTTACAACACCTAGTTTCAATACTTTGATTTCATTATCTCACCTTGATTCTTAGAAGTTGGACTCGTTGCACCCGGTACCCGCCGAGTCCAATCTCACCCCCCGATCGGGCCGTAGAGCCAGGTCAGCCAGAGGCCGATGGCCAGGAAGGTCCCGAACGGCAGGCGGTCGGCACCGCTGACCGATCGGCGGGTGATCAGCAGCGTCAGCACCACGCTGAACCCCGCCGCGCAGGCCCACAGCAGGACGGAGGGCAGACCCTGCCAGCCCACCCAGGCCCCGGCCCCCGCGAACAGGATCGGGTCGCCCCCGCCCAGTCCCTGACGGCCCCGGACGCGGCGATAGAGCTCGGCCAGCAACCACAGCGAGGCGAAGCCGGCGACCGCTCCGATGATCTGATCGATCGGCCAGCCGCCGGCGATCACGGCGGCGGCGATCAGGCCGGTGGCGATCAGCGGCAGCGTCAGCTCGTCCGGCAGCCAGAAATTCTCGGCGTCGATCAGGGCGATCAGCAGCAGCTGCCAGCCCAGGGCGGCGGTGGCGACGCTCCAGGTCAGGTCGCCCGCCCCGGACAGGGCGGCCCACACGCCGATCGCCGCGGCGGCGGCTTCAATCAGGATGTAGCGCGGCGAGACGGCGGCCCCACACATCGCGCACCGCCCCCGCTGGATCAGCCAGCTGAACACGGGAACCAGCTGCCAAGGCTTCAGCGTCTCGCCACAGCTCATGCAGCGCGAGCGGCCCAGGACTATGTCTTCCTCGCGCGGCATGCGGACCGTCACGGCGGCGATGAAGCTGCCGAAGATCAGGCCGAGGACGGCGAACAGGATGGGGATCAGCAGGTCCAACTCATCTCCGTGCACCCCGGCGAAGGCCGGGGTCCAGATGCGGATTCGATGGCGGGATCATTGCACAGAACAGCGTCATCATCGGACGTCCGTGTGTGGATCTGGACCCCGGGCCGGAGTTTATCCTCGGGCCGGCGAAGCCGGACCCGGGCGTCGGGGTGCACGGGAAGGGGGGTGGCTTACCCCCCTCCCAGCGCCACCGCCACGCGATAGGTCACGAACGCCGCCAGGTAGGCCAGGGCGAACATGTAGACGACCATGACCCACATCCATTTCCAGCTGTTCAGCTCGCGCTTGACCACGCCCAGTGTCGCCACGCACTGGGGCGCGAAGACATACCAGGCCAGGAAGGCCAGGCCCGTCGCCAGCGACCACTGCGCCGCCAGGGTGGTGGCCAGCAGGCTGCCCGCGCTCTCGGCGTCGGCGATGGCATAGACGGTGCCCAGCGCCGCGACCGCGACCTCGCGTGCCGCCATGCCGGGGATCAGGGCGACGACCATCTGCCAGTTGAAGCCGATGGGGGCGAACAGCGGCTCCAGCGCCTGGCCCGCCATGCCGGCGAAGGAATAGTCGATGGCCGGGCCGGACGCGCCCTCGGGCGGATAGGGAAAGGTCGAGGCCGCCCAGACCAGGATCATCAGAGGCAGGATGATCCGGGCCGCCCGCTCCATGAAGATCCTGGCCCGGGTCCACAGATTGAACAGCACGTTCCGGGCGTCCGGCCGCTTGTAGGCCGGCAGCTCCATCATGAAGGGCTCGACCGCGCCCCGCCAAAGCACCTTCCTGATGACGAAGGACACTGCGAGCGCCGAGACGATGCCCGCCGCATAGAGACCGAACATCACCAGCCCCTGCAGATTGGCGAAGCCCCAGACCGTCTGCTGGGGAATGAAGGCCGCGATGATCAGGGTGTAGACCGGGATGCGCGCCGAACAGGTCATCAGGGGCGCGACCATGATGGTGGTCAGCCGGTCCCGCTTGGCGTCGATCACGCGGGCGGCCATGACGCCGGGAATGGCGCAGGCGAAGCTGGACAACAGGGGGATGAAGGCGCGCCCGTGCAGCCCCGCCCCACCCATGATCCGGTCCATCAGGAAGGCCGCCCGCGCCATATAGCCCAGGTCTTCCAGCAGGATGATGAAGGCGAACAGGATCACGATCTGGGGCAGGAAGACCAGCACGCCCCCCACGCCCGCGATCAGGCCGTCGACGATCAGGCTCTGCACCAGGGGCCAGACCGGGCCGGTGTCGGGCACGACCGAGGCGACGCCCGCGCCGACGATGCCGAACACGGCCTCGATCCCGTCCATGGCGGGGGTGGCCCAGGCGAAGACGGCCTGGAACATGACGAACAGCAGGGCCAGCAGGATCACCAGCCCCCCGACGGGATGCAGCAGGACGCCGTCGATCCGGCCGGTCAGGGTGTCGGGGCGTTCGGGCGGACGCACGCAGTCGCGCATGATCCGCTCGGCGCGACCATGGGCGGCGCGGATGGCGGCGGCGTCCGGAGCCGTCCACTGGCCCTCGGAGCTTTCGGACCAGGCGGGCGCGGCAGCGGCCTCGATGGCGCTGACCAGTTCGGGGATGCCGCGCTTCCTCGTCGCGGTGGTGGTGATGACCGGCACGCCCAGGCTGGCGGACAGGCGCTCGAGGTCGATCCGCAGGCCCTGGCGTTCGGCGATGTCGAACATGTTCAGCGCCAGGACCATGGGCCGCCCCACGGCCTTCAGCTCCAGGATCAGGCGCAGGACCAGCCTCAGATTGGTGGCGTCGGCGACGGCGACGATGACGTCGGGCGCGACCTCCCCTTGCAGGCGGCCCAGCACCGCGTCGCGGGTGACCTCCTCGTCCGGGCTGCGGGCGCGCAGGGAATAGGTGCCGGGCAGGTCCAGCAGGGCGATGGACCGGCCGGACCTCGCCTGGACGCGCCCTTCCTTCCGCTCGACGGTGACGCCGGCGTAGTTGGCGACCTTCTGGTGGGCGCCGGTCAGGGCGTTGAACAGGGCGGTCTTGCCCGAGTTGGGATTGCCGACCAGGGCGACCCGGAGGGGTCTGACAAGGGCGTCCATCTATTCGGCGGCTTCGGCGAACAGTTCGACGGTCAGGTTCGCCGCCTCGTGACGGCGCAGCGCCACCCGCATGTCGTCGACCTGCAGCGCCATCGGGTCGCGGCCGAACAGGCCGTTGTGCAGCAGCTGGACGCGGGCCCCCTCGATCAGGCCCAGTTCCAGCAGACGACGCTCCAGCTCGGCGGCGTGCGCGTCGGTCCCGCCCGGCTTGACCCGGGTGATGACGCCCCGGTCGCCCAGGCGCGCGTCGGACAGGGAGATGACGGTGCTCATATTGCGACTGCTTATCAGGCGCGGGACGGGGGCGTCCAGAGCATGGGGTGAGCTTGTCGCTGCGGCCGTTGCTTTCTCCCTCCCCCTTGTGGGGAGGGACCGCGAGCGTCAGCGAGCGCGGGTGGGGTCGTGTGTGCGGAGTGCGATGTCCTGTTCGCACCCCACCCTGGCTCCGCTGCGCTCCGCCGTCCCTCCCCATGAAGGGGAGGGAGAGTTCGAGCGTTTGCCCCTTCCGGCGACGCCCGCTAGACCGTCCGCTCCTCCTGACGAAGACTGCCTGCCATGCACGACATCCGCGCCATCCGAGACAATCCCGAAGCCTTCGTCGCGGGCTGGCGGTCGCGCGGCGTGGAGGACGCGCAGGCGATCGTGGACCAGGCGCTGGCGCTGGATCAGGAACTGCGCGCCGCCCAGACGGCAGGGCAGGAGGCCCTGGCCAAGCGCAACGCCGCCTCCAAGGCCATCGGCGCCGCGATGGGCAAGAAGGACATGGCCGAGGCCGACCGGCTGAAGGCCGAGGTCGAGGGTTTGAAGGCCGAGATCGCCTCTTCGGAGGAGACCGAGCGGAGCGTAGGTGCCGCCCTGCGAAAGCTGCTGTCCGAGCAGAAGAACCTGGCGGCGGACGACGTGCCGGACGGCGAGGACGAGGCGGGCAATGTCGAGGTCTCGCGCTGGGGCAAGCCGCGGGAGAGCGGCCCGGCCAAGGACCACGCCGACCTGGGCGAGGCGCTGGGGCTGCTGGACTTCGAGGCGGCGGCGAAAATGTCGGGCGCGCGGTTCGCCGTGCTGAAGGGCGGGCTGGCGCGGCTGGAGCGGGCCATCGGCCAGTTCATGCTGGACTTGCAGACCGCCGAGCACGGCTATCTGGAGGTCAATCCGCCCTACCTCGTCCGCGACGAGGCGATGTTCGGCACGGGGCAGTTGCCGAAGTTTGAGGAGGATTTGTTCGCTACCGCAGCTCTCGGCCCCTTCGCATACTTGGCAGACACTATGGCCGAGTTCATGGACGCCGGACTGCCTGAGAAGGGTCTCGGCACATATGCCGCGTCTTTCCTCAACGAGGTCGACGATGCCCGCAGCGCCCGTCGCTACCTCATCCCCACCGCCGAGGTCTCCCTGACCAACCTTGTGCGCGAGACGATCCTGGCGGAGGACGAGCTCGCCACGCCCATGCGGCTGACGGCGCTGACGCCGTGCTTCCGCGCCGAGGCGGGGTCGGCGGGGCGGGATACGCGGGGGCTGATCCGGCAGCATCAGTTCTCCAAGGTCGAGCTGGTCTCGATCGCCCGGCCGGAGGACTCCGAGGCCGAGCACGAGCGGATGACGGGGTGCGCGGAGGCGGTGCTGAAGGCGCTGGACCTGCCGTTCCGGCGGATGCTGCTGTGCAAGGGCGACATGGGGTTCTCGGCACGGAAGACCTTCGACCTGGAGGTCTGGCTGCCCAGCCAGGGGACCTATCGCGAGATCAGCTCCTGCTCGAACTGCGGGGACTTCCAGGCCCGGCGGATGGACGCGCGCTTCAAGCGGGCCGGCGAGAAGAAGACCGAGTTCGTCCACACGCTGAATGGCTCCGGCCTGGCGGTGGGGCGGACGCTGGTGGCGATCATGGAAAACTATCAGGACGAGGGCGGGCGGATCGCCGTGCCGGAGGTTCTGCGTCGATATATGCCCGAGGGGGTTACGCATGTGGGGTGACCGCCGGTTTCCTTCTCCCCTTGCGGGAGAAGGTGGCCCGGAGGGCCGGATGAGGGGTACGGCGACGCGGACGAGGTGTGTCCTTGAAGCGCCCCTTTCAGCGACCGAGTTTCACCCCTCATCCGACCTCGCTTCGCTCGGCCACCTTCTCCCGCAAGGGGAGAAGGGGTCTTGAAAATCCTCCTGACCAACGACGACGGGATCGAGGCCGAGGGGCTGGCGTGCCTGGAACGCATCGCGCGGACCCTGTCGGACGACGTGTGGGTGGTGGCGCCGCAGGAGGAGCAGTCCGGCAAGGGGCGGGGGATCACCCTGACCGAGCCCCTGCGCGTCAACCGGTTCGGCGAGCGTCGGTTCGCGGTGACGGGGACGCCGACGGACTGTGTCGTGCTGGCGGTCAACGACCTGATGCCGGAGCGGCCCGATCTGGTGTTGAGCGGCGTCAACCGGGGGCACAATGTGGGGGAAGATTGCTCCTATTCCGGCACGGTGGCGGGGGCGTTGCAGGGGATGGCGTTCGGCATCCGCTCGATCGCCCTGAGCCAGAGCCTGGAGCGGTTTCACGACGAGGTGACGGCCCACTGGGAGACGGCCGAGGCCTTCGCGCCGGCCATCATCAGCCGCCTGCTGGCCCAGCCGTGGAACGCAGGCGTGGTGATGAACCTGAACTTCCCCGCCCGGCCGCCCGAGGCCGTCACCGAGGTCGAGGTGACGACGCAGGGCTTCCGCCAGGCCGGAGAGATGCACGCGGTCAAACGCACCGACCTGCGCGGCCGCGACTACTACTGGATGAGCTTTCGCGGGACGAAACAGGACCACGCGCCGGGCACCGACCTGCGCGCCATGGACGACGGCAAGATCTCGGTCACGCCCCTGCACATCGACCTGACGCACCGCGAGAGCGTCCACGACCTGAAGGGCATCCTCGGGGGCGTGCCGCCCAAGGAACTCTCCCCCCACTGGGGGGAGACAGGACGCCCAGCGTCCAGAGGGGGGCCCGAATGAACGGACTGGCCCCCCTCGGCCTCGCAAGGGCGAGGCCTCTCCCCCCAGGGGGGGGAGAGTGAATTTGCGCGACGACCGGGCCGGGCGGTTGATCCTGTCGCTGCGGCAGCAGGGGGTGACGGACCCGCGCGTTCTGGCGGCGATGGAGTCCATCGACCGCGCCGTCTTCGTCCATGAGAAATTTCTGGACCAGGCCTGGGAGGATCAGGCCCTGCCGATCGACTGCGCCCAGACGATCAGCCAGCCCTATATCGTCGGCCTGATGACCCAGGCCCTGATGGTCGAACCCCGCCACCGGGTGCTGGAGATCGGCACGGGCAGCGGATACCAGTGCGCGGTCCTGAGCCGGCTCGCGCGCTATGTCTATTCGGTGGAGCGGTATCGCAGCCTGATGGTCGAGGCCGAGGCCAAGCTGAAGACGCTGGAGATCGACAACGTCATCACCAAACATTCCGACGGAGGGCTGGGCTGGCCTGAACAGGCGCCGTTCGACCGGATCATGGTCACGGCGGCGGCCCCGACTGAGCCGACCGAACTGCTGAAACAGCTGAAGCCCGGCGGGGTGCTGGTGGCGCCGGTCGGGCGGACGTCGGTGCAGATGCTGCATCGCTATGTGGGCCAGGACGACGGCAGCTTCCGCCGCGAGAGCCTGTGCGAGGTCCGGTTCGTGCCCCTGGTCGAGGGGACGGCGAAGGAGGGGTAGGCGGGATGTCTCCTCCCTGTCGGCCGCTTGGCCGATGGGGAGGTGGATGCGAGCCCTTGCGAGCAGACGGAGGGGTTCTTGACCCGCAGGCAGTGTCGCCGCGTCAAGAACCCTTCCGTCACTTCGCTTCGCTGCGTGCCACCTCCCCATTCGCCAAGCTGCGAACGGGGAGGAGACTGAGACCCATTAACCTTTCCGCCCCACTTTCGCGCGCTTTGGCGGCTTGGCTTGGAGCGCGACGCGGGGCATGTCGGGCATGAAGAACGGGGAGGGGCCGATGGCTTTCGGACAATGGATCAGGGCGGGCGTGATCGCCCTCCTCGGCATGGCGGCGACGGCCTGCGTCAGCTATCCGGAGGCTCCGCGGTACTCGACCCGGCCGATGCCCGGATACGGCGGGACCGCGCCGGTTCCGCCCGGCTATGCGCCGCCCGCCTATGGCAACACGCCCGCGCCGCCGGTCTATGAGGCCCCGCCGCCCGCGACCGCTCCGGTCGAGCGGATCGAGGGTGGGGCCCTGCCGCCGCCCTCGAGCACGGGCGGTTCGACCTATTCGCCGCCGCCAGCTTCTGCGCCTCCCGCCTATGTGTCCCCCTCCGCGCCGGTGTCGGTCACCGCGGGCGCCGCCTACACGATCCAGCCGGGAGATACGATCTCGGGCGTCGGACGCCGGTTCCAGACCCCGGTCCAGACCCTGATCGACCTGAACGGCCTGGGGCCGCGCGGCGCGATCGCGCCCGGCCAGTCGATCATCCTGCCCGACAGCGCCATCGACACGGGCTCGGACCCCTATGCGACCGGGCCCACGCCCATTGGCGTCATCGTGCCCGAGAACGGGATCGCGCCGCCGCCCCCGCCGCCGCCGTCGGGCAATCCGGCCGCCCCGCCTCCGCCGCGCCAGCCCGCGAGCAGCGGACAGACGGGCACAGCCGCGCCCGGCTCGGTCGCCCTGCAATGGCCGGTGCGCGGCGAGATCGTGCGGCGTTTCGGGCCCGTCGGCCTGGGCGAGCGCAACAACGGCATCAACATCGGCGCGCCCGCCGGGGCCAGCGTGGTCGCGGCGGCGGATGGCCGGGTGGCCTATGTCGGCGACGACCTGGTGGGGCAGGGGCTGACGGTGCTGATCGTCCACCGCGACGGCTGGCGCACGGTCTATGGCCACCTGGGCTCGGCCACGGTCGACGACAACCAGGACGTCCGCGCGGGCCAGCAGATCGGCACGGTCGGCCTGACCGCCGGCGACGGTCGACCCTCGATCCACTTCGAGACGCGACGCATGCGAGGCGACGAGCCGGTGGCGATCGATCCGGTGACGGTGCTGCCGAGGTAGATCGCCCTCTCCCTAGGGGAGAGGGATCGATGGACGTTGCATCCCGTTACGCTCGGCCCTAGGTATCGCGCCTCGTTTTCAATGGGCGCCCGACTGCGAGGCCTGCCCTCCTGTCGGGGAAGACACCATGACCACCACCGCTGACGGCGGCATCGTCGCCTTGATCGTGCAGTTCCTGCCGTTCGTCGCCATCTTCGTGCTGTTCTACTTCCTGCTGATCCGGCCGCAGCAGAAGCGCGCCAAGGAGCACCAGGCGCTGATCTCGGCGGTCAAGCGCGGCGACGTGATCGTGCTGTCGTCGGGCCTGATCGGCAAGGTGACCCGCGTCGAGGACGCCGAGGTCAACGTCGAGATCGCGCCGTCGGTCAACGTCCGCGTGGTCAAGGGCATGATCGCCGAGGTCCGTAACCGCACCGCCATCGCCGCCAACGATTCCAAGCCCGCCAAGGCCTGATCCGCTCGTTCGCTGAACCGGAACCCTAGTCCATGATTCAGCTGTCGCGCTGGAAGGTCATCCTCGTCGTCCTGGCTCTGGTGTTCGGGGTGCTGTTCGCCCTGCCGAACATGCTGAGCCCGGCTCAACGCAAGGCGATGCCGGGCTTTCTGCCCAAGGGCACGCTGAACCTGGGTCTGGATCTGCGAGGCGGATCGTATCTGCTGCTCGAGGTCGACACGGTCGAGATGCGCGAGAAGCGCGTCACCAACCTGCTCGAAGACGTCCGCGTCGCCCTGCGTGAAGAGCGGATCGCCACGACCGCCATCGCCCGCGAGGAACGCGGCGCCCTGGTGACCCTGTCCAGCCCGGCGCAGCAGGACGCGGCCTTCGAGGCCCTGCAGCTGGCCGCCGGCGCGCCCGGCGCGAACGGCCAGTCGGACCGGCTGGCCCAGCGCGTCGGTTCGGACCGGGTGCGGCTGGCCTTCACCGACACGGCCTGGAACGGCATGGCCTCCCAGGCCGTGGACCAGTCGATCGAGGTGGTGCGCCGCCGGATCGATTCGCTGGGCACGCGCGAACCCTCCATCACCCGCCAGGGCGCCGACCGCATCGTGGTCCAGGCCCCCGGCGAGAGCGACCCGGCCGCGCTGGAACGGGTCATCGGCCAGACGGCGCAGCTGACCTTCCAGATGGTCGACGTCGACAATCAGGCCCAGGCGCTGCAGTCCGGCCTGATCCCGCCGGACGCCGAGGTGCTGCAGGACGAGGTCGGAACCCCCTATCTGGTCAAGCGCCGCATCCTGGTCTCGGGCGAGAACCTGACGCGCGCCAGCGTCGGCGCGGACCAGAGCGGTCGCCCCGCCATCGACTTCCGCTTCGACGGCCAGGGCGCGCGTCGCTTTGGCGAGGCGACGGCCCAGAACATCGGCCGGCCCTTCGCCATCATACTGGACGGGCGGGTCATCTCCGCTCCGAGAATCAATGGGGCGATCACCGGGGGAACGGGTCAGATCGAGGGCGGCTTCACCATCGAATCGGCCTCGGAACTGGTCAATCTGCTGAACGGCGGGGCCCTGCCCGCGCCGCTGTCGGTCGAGGAACGGCGAACGGTGACGGCCGAACTGGGCGCCGACGCCGTGGCGGCGGGGGCCCTGTCCACGGCGATCGCCTTCGTCATCATCATCGCCTTCATGATCCTGTCCTACGGCTTCCTGTTCGGCGGCGTGTCGGTGCTGGGGCTGCTGCTGAACGGCCTGATGATCATCGCCGCCATGTCGATGACGCAGGCGACCCTGACCCTGCCGGGCATCGCGGGTCTGATCCTGACCTTCGCCGTGGCGGTGGACGCCAATGTGCTGATCTATGAGCGGATGCGAGACGAGGCGCGGGCCGGGCGGTCCGTCATCGCCTCCATGGACGCGGGCTTCAACAAGGCCTGGGGCACGATCCTGGACGCCAACGTCACGACCCTGGTGGCGGCGCTGATCATGTTCATCTTCGGGGCCGGACCGGTGCGCGGCTTCGCCTGGACGCTGAGCATCGGCGTGTTCACCTCGGTGTTCTCGGCCGTGTTGGTGGCGCAGGTGCTGCTGGCCTACTGGCTGAAGGCGCGCCGTCCCAAGAAACTGCCGATCGCGGAGTGATGGCGATGACCTGGTGGCCCCTGATCAAGATCGTTCCGATCAAGACGAACCTGAAGTTCGTCCGCTTCGCCAAATTCTTCGGCGCGCTGTCGGCGGTGCTGTGCGTCGCCTCGATCATCAGCGTCGTCTATCCCGGCATGGTCCTGGGCATCGATTTCCGCGGTGGGGCGGCGATGGAGCTGACCACCTCGGACGGGCGGCCGCTTGACCTGGAAGAAGTCCGGACCGCCGTGGACGGCCTGGGCATGGGCGATGTGGGCGTACAGGGGATCGACGACGATTCCAGCGCCATCCTGCGCTTCCAGATTCCCGACGGTCAGGCCCAGTCCGAGGTGGTCCAGCAGGTGCAGCAGGCGATCACCGCCGATGTCGGAGCCGTCACCTATTCCGGCGTCAGCGTCGTCGGGTCCAAGGTCTCGGGCGAGCTGTTCACCTCGGGCCTGCTGGCGCTGGGCGCGGCCATCGTCTTGATGTTCGCCTATATCTGGTTCCGGTTCGAGCCGCAGTTCGGCTTCGGTGCCGTGGCGGGCCTGGTGCATGACGTCATCCTGGTGTTCGGGCTGATCGTGCTGTTCCGGCTCGAGTTCAACCTGAACATGGTCGCGGCCATCCTGACGGTCATCGGCTATTCGATGAACGACACCGTCGTGGTGTTCGACCGCCTCCGCGAGAACCTGCGCAAGTACAAGACCATGCCCCTGCGCGACGTGATCGACCTGTCGATCAACGAGACCCTGTCGCGGACCATCATCACCGGCGTGACGGCGATCATGGTGCTGGCGGCGCTGGCGGTGTTCGGCGGGGTGGCCCTGTTCGGCTTCTCGATCGCCCTGATGGCCGGCATCATCATCGGCACCTACTCGTCGGTCTATGTCGCCGCGCCCATCATCCTGCTGTGGGGCGTCAAGCGCGGCGAGTTCGCGGAAGAGGCCAAGGCGATCAAGCTGGGGATGGCGAGCCGGCCGTAGGGTAGAGGCGGCTTCTCCCTCCCCGGAAAGGGGAGGGTGGTCGAAGCGAAGCGGAGACCGGGTGGGGACGGCCGGTTTCGCTGAACTCCGCCATCGCCTGTGTGTCGCCTCGCCGCCCCCACCCGGTCCGTTCGCGACCACCCTCCCCCGCAGGGGGCGGGAGATGTAGAGTGCGACACGACTCAAACGGGGGACATCAATGGCCGGCCTGCTCACCAACTTCAGGAACACCCTGATCCTCAGCCTCGTGCTGGCGGGGATCATGATCTTCGCCTTCGGCCGCACCGCGCCGGGCGGGTTCGACCTCAGCTTCTGGCAGGCCGTGGCGCGTTGGGCCCACGTCGGCTTCGGCATCCTGTGGATCGGGCTGCTGTACTATTTCAACTTCGTCCAGATCCGCGTCATGCCGACCATCCCCGGCGAACTGAAGCCGGCGGTGTCGAAATACATCGCGCCCGAGGCCCTGTTCTGGTTCCGCTGGTCGTCGCTCTTCACCGTGCTGGCGGGCCTGGCGATCCTCGCCCTGCGCGGTCACGGCTACGCGATGGAGGTGCTGAGCTTCGGCCTGGCGGGCGGCGTCGTCCAGGGCGACCAGGGCTATATGCTGCTGGGCGTCGGCGTCTGGCTGGCCATCGTCATGTTCCTGAACGTCTGGGGCATCATCTGGCCGAATCAGAAGCGGGCGCTGGGCATCGTCGTCGTGGACGACGACAAGAAGGCCAGGGCCGCCCGGGTCGCCATGCTGGGCAGCCGCACCAACCTGTTGCTCAGCCTGCCGATGCTGACCTCCATGGCCATGTACCAGACCCTGTTTGGCTGAGACGACCGACCTCGATGCCCAGGTCCGGGCGGCCGACCCGGACCGCTGGCTGTCCAGCCGGTTCGTCGGCGACCGGGCGGCGCGCGCCGACCTGATCGCCCTCTACGCCTTCGAGGCGGAACTGGTGGCCATTCCCACGCGTGTGACCCAACCCCTGCTGGCCGAGATGCGCTACGCCTGGTGGCGCGAGCAGATGGACGGGGTGTTCGCCGGGGTGCCGAGGAAAGGGCATCCGGTGCTGGAGGCCCTGACCGATCTGGTCGCGCGGCGGTCGCTGGATCGCGCGCCGATCGATGCCCTGATCGAGGCGCATATCGGCCGGGTCCTCGGCCAGCCGCACGACCTGGACGCCTTCTATGTCGGGCCCATGCAGGCGGCGGTGCGCGTGCTGACCGGTTCGGGGCATGAGGCCGCCGGGGTCGAGGCGGGACGGATGTGGGGGCTGGCGCAGACCGGGCGGGTGGTGGAGGCGAGGGCGGTGAGGGCGGAGGCCAATCGGAGTCTGAAAACGCTTCCGGCCGCGGCCTTTCCGGCGGTGGCCCACGGCGCCCTGATCGGGGTTTCGCCCGGCGACCCAACGCGGGCGTTGCGCCTCACCTGGGCGGTGGCGCGGGGTCGGATCTAGTCACCGTCTCGGGCCAGCGCGTCACCTCGTCGGGCCAGACACGGCGGTTGGGCGAGCCCGCATAGACCCAGCCCAGACCCTTTGCCAAGGCGCGGGCCCCGCCGTGGACGAGCGGCGATGCGGAGGGCAGGCCGTGCATCCGCCGGGCCCAGGGCGGCAGCAGGTCGGCACCGGCCGACATGACCAGACCGGCGGCCACGCCCTCGGCCCGACCGCCGATCCTCTGACGCATGACCAGGTCGGCGACCTCACGCGTGCGGGCGTCGGCCTTCAGTTCGGCGCGCATCGACTGGATCAAGGCATCGGCCCCGGCGCGGTCGGTCGGAACCGGATCGGCCCCCAGAGCGAGGCCGACGCGGGCCATCTCCGCCAGATAGGCGTTTTGATCGGCGCGGCTCATGGAGGGCTCGGCATAGCGGACCCAGGCGTCGAGGAAACTGGTCGTCTCGGTCACATGGACCCAGGCCAACAGGCGTGGATCGCTGACGCGATAGGTTGTCCCGTCGGGCAGGGTGCCGCCCAGCCGATCGTGGATGCGGCGGACGCGGTCGATGGCGGCCTGACCGTTGGCGGCGTGGTCATAGGTCGTCACGGCGATGAACTTGGCGGTCCGACGCAGCCGCCCGTGCATGTCGGCGCGGAAGTCCGAGTGGTCCCACACGCCCGCCAGCACCGCCGGATGCAGCATCTGCAGCAGCAGGCCGGACACCCCGCCGATCATCATGGTGACGATGTCGCCGTTGACCCGCCAGGCGACCGAGTCCGGTGCGAACAGGGCGTCGGCGCGGCGCAGCGCCGGTCGCTCGCCCCGCTCATAGTCGTTGAACAGCTGATTGATGCGGGCGCGAACGCGGACCTTGATGGGTTCCAGCGGAGCCATGGTCAGACAGCCGCCGTCGAGCGAGCGGCATCGCTCTGGCGAAGGAATCGGGCATCGGCGGTGGTCATCAGGCGAGAACTCCCGGACGCTGGAATGGCCGCGTGGGAGGAGCCCGGCAAGTGCGAAAACCGTCGCGGAGCGTTGATGGATCCGCCTTCATTGGCTTGCTTCGGCGTCGCCGCCGCGCTTGTCTCGTCCGACGCTGTTCGAGGAAACGCCATGCTGAGCCTGCTGATCGCCCTTTCGTTCTTGCCCGCGCAGACCGCCGTGACCGAAGCCGACTACCGCGAGGCGGTGGGGTGCTCGGCCGTCGCCCGCGTCGCCGAGTCCTGGGCCGGCGGCAGCGACAGCCTGGGCGAGCGGATGCTGGCTGAGGGTTACAAGACCACGGCCGACCGCCTGAACGGCTTCGCCTTCCAGTTCGGCGAATACGGCGGCCTGACGGACGAAGAGATCGAGGCCGACATCGACGCGGCTCGCGGCGAGGCGAACCAGGCGGTGATGGCCAGCACGACCCCGGCCGAGTTCCGCACCTCCAAGGCCGAGCTGTTCCAGGCGGCGGACGTCTGCGCCCAGACCCTGATGCGGTTCAGCGCCGGGGGTTGATCAGGCCGCGTCGCGCCAGGCGGTGAGACCGGCGATCGCTCGCTCGCTCATCAACCGCTTCTTGGCCCGACCGCGATCCTTGGGCGGGATGCGGTTGCCCTCGCCGTCCTGTCGCGGAGCCTCCATCGGGGGCAGAAGTCCATAGTTGACGTTCATCGGGGAAAACCGCGCCCCCTCAAGGTGGCCGCCGGTGATGTGCTCGACCAGGGCGCCGATGGCGGTATGGGCGGGCGGGGCCTCCAGCGTCTGGCCCAGCCGTTCGGCGGCGGCGAGACGACCGGCGAGCAGGCCGGTGGCGGCGCTCTCGACATAGCCTTCGACCCCCGTGACCTGACCGGCGAAGCGCAGGCGCGGCATCGGCTTCAGCCGCAACTGGCGATCCAGCAGGCGCGGGCTGTTCAGATAGGTGTTCCTGTGGAGGCCGCCCAGCCGCGCGAACTGGGCGTTCTGCAAGCCCGGGATCATCCGGAACACCTCGGCCTGGGCCCCGTGCTTCAGCTTGGTCTGGAAGCCGACCATGTTGAACAATGTGCCCAGCGCATTGTCCTGACGCAGCTGGACGATGGCGTGCGCCTTGACCGTGGGGTCGCGCGGATTGGTCAGGCCGACGGGCTTCATCGGGCCGTGCCTCAGGGTCTCGCGGCCGCGCTCGGCCATGACCTCGATAGGCAGGCAGCCGTCGAAATAGGGGACGTTCTCCCACTCCTTGAACTCGGCCTTGGGACCGGTCAGCAGGGCGTCGATGAAGGCATCGTAGGTGGCCTTGTCCATCGGGCAGTTGACGTAGGCGGCGGCGTCGCCTCCGGGGCCCTCCTTGTCGTAACGCGACTGACGCCAGGCGACGTCGAAGTCGATCGTCTCGGCGTGGACGATGGGGGCGATGGCGTCGAAGAACGACAGGCTCTCCTCGCCGGTCAGCGTCAGGACGGCCTCGGCCAGGGCCGGAGAGGTCAGAGGGCCGGTGGCGACGATGACGTTGTCCCAATCCTCCGGCGGCAGGCCCGCGATCTCCTCGCGCACGAGAGTGACCAGCGGGTGGGCCAGCAGGCGCGCGGTGACGGCGGCGGAGAAGCCCTCGCGGTCGACGGCGAGAGCCCCACCGGCCGGGACCTGGTTGGCGTCGCCGCAAGCCATGATGACGGAATCGAGCGCCCGCATTTCGGCGTGCAGCAGGCCGACGGCGTTGTACTGCCAGTCGTCGGACCGGAAGGAGTTGGAGCAGACCAGCTCGGCCAGCCCGTCGGTGTGATGGGCGTCGGTCGTGACCCCCGGACGCCGCATCTCATGCAGGATCACGGGCACGCCCGCCTGGGCGATCTGCCAGGCGGCCTCGGAGCCGGCGAGGCCGCCGCCGACGACGTGGATGGGGGCGAGGGACGTGGGGGAGGGCGTGGACATGCGGCTTTCTAGCCACGCGAGGACGGTTCGTCAGCCGCAGTCTGTCAGGCGCGGCGTCGCAGGGCTATAAGAGCCGCCACGCTCAGCGAGGGGGCTTGATGAGCCACAGGGATGTCGGAAGCCGGCGGCTGAACCTTCAGCGTGCGCTGGGTGATGCGGTCGCCGCCATGCCCCGCCTGTGGGCGGGTGCGGTCGCGGCCTTGCTGGCGCTGGCCGGCGTGTGCCTGGTTCCCGTCTTGCTGCCGGTGCCCGATGATCTGTCAGGCATCGCTCCCGGCGTGGCGACGGTCCTGGCCCTCGTCGCAACCGGGGCTCTGGCACGGCTTTCGATCACGCCGGACCTGAAGGGCGCGCGGGCGCTGGGCCTGGGGCCCGGGGGGCTGCAGTTCAAATGGCCGGAGCTGAGACTGGTGGGCGCGGCCCTGCTGTGCCTGATCTTTCTGGCCATGATCGTGTCGATCCTGGGTCTGGTGGTGCTGGCCATCTTCGGCGGCGCGGAACTGGACGTCGCCGCGATCCAGGCGCGGGATTGGGCGGCGGTGGGCGCGCCGTGGAAGCTGGCTGTGCTGGCCGTCGTCGGGATCGGGGCCGTGGTGGTGCCGCTGGTCCTGCTGGTGCGGCTGTCGCTGTTCGTGCCCGCGACGCTGGGTCGGCGACAGATGGTGTCGCTGAACAGCATGGGCATCGCCTACGGCAGCTTCTGGGCCCTTCTGGGCGGGCTGATCGTGACGTCGGCACCGGCGATCGCCTTGCTGGGTCTGATCGGGGGTGGGGCACTGACCGGTGCGGTGGCCAGTGTCGTCTGGGTCGCCGGCGTGGTCGGGGTGCAGTTGCCGGTCACGCTGGCGTTCCTGGGGGCGGCCTATCGCCAGCTGGAGTATTGGTCGCCCGAGGAGGCGTCGGCATGAGGCCCGGGTTTTCGATCGGGGACGCGGTCGGCGCACCCTTCCGTCTAGCGTTCAAACGGCCGCTGGCGACCCTGGCCTGGGGACTGGTCCTCATGGTGCCGTCGGTCGTGGCCATCTGGGCATTCGCCCCTTTCGTCATCCAGGCACTGGAGACGGGCGACGCCGGAGTGCTGGCCGCCGAGGGCGCGGTCAGCGACTTCGAGAGCCTCAGCCAATACATGGCGTTTCAGGCGTGGAGCGGGCTGTCGAACATTCTGGGGCTGCTGGCGACCCTGCTGGTCACGACCGCAGTGATCCGGGCGGCCACGGCCGGTCGGCGCGGGGACAGCGCGGCGTTCCTGAGGTTCAGCCGGGACGAGTTCCACGTCGCGGTGATCGGTATCGCCATCGTGGTGGGGACTGTGGTGGTCTGGATGCTGATCGGCGGCCTGATCCTGGGGTTCGCGGTGGCGGCGGGGGTGTCCGGTGGACAGATGAACTGGGCGGCCCTGGTCGCCGTCGGCATCGGCCTGATCGGGGTGTTCGCGACCCTGGTGATCTGGGGCCGGTTGTCGCTGATCGCGCCGGCCGCGGTCATCCTGAAGTCCCTGGCCTTCGACGAGGGCTGGAAGGCCGGCCGGGGGCAGACGGGGCGTCTGTTTCTGCTGATGCTGATCCTGCTCGCCGTGACCCTGCTGATCGGGCTGTTCGTGTTCATGCTCCTGCTGATCGCGGCGGTGGCGATGGGGGCCGGACTGGCCAGCATGGGCGATCCGGGCGACTGGGACGACGCGGCGGTGGAGGCCTGGATGCTGGCCCAACTGCGAAATCCCTGGCCGATGCTGGGGATCGGGGCGGTGCTGTTGCCCGTGGTGGCCTGGCTCGCGGGCTTCTCGCAGGCGCTGTGGACCGCGCCGTTCGCGGTGGCGGCCGACGGATTGGTCCAGCGGTCCGATCCGGCCGGGGCTGACGACGACACCGCCGCCCGATAGGGTCGCGCCCAACAACCAGAGGATTCGCCATGCGCTTTTCAGCCACCGAGGCCGCGTTCGAAGGGTTCCGGATCGTGCGGAGGAATCCGCTGGCCATCGTCTTCTGGGGCCTGGCCTATGTGGTGTTCTTCGTCGCCTTCTTCGCCCTGGTGGGCGGGCAGCTGGCGGGGGTGATCGCCCAGGCCGAGGCGCTCCAGGGCGGCGAGCCGGACGTGTCGGACCTGCAGGCTCTGGGTCAGAGCTATTTCACCATCCTGGGGCTGGGCGCGCCGTTGGGCCTGCTGCTCAGCGCCGTGCTGAGCGCGGGCGTCGCGCGGGCGGTGCTGAACCCGTCTCAGAAGGCGTTCGGCTACCTTCGGCTGGGGCCCGACGAGCTGCGGGTGCTGGCCGTCAATCTGATCCTGTCGATCGCCTTGGGTGTGGGTTTCTTCGTTCTGGCCATGATCGTCGGCGTGGCCGCGGGCGTGGTGGCGCAGGGAAATCAGGGCGCGGGTGTGCTGGTCGGGGTGTTGCTCGGGCTCGCCTTCGCCGTGCTCGCCATCTGGATCGCGGTTCGCCTGTCGCTCGCCGTGCCGCTGACCATGGCCGAGAAACGGATCGCGCCGTTCGCCTCGTTCGGCGTGACCAAGGGGCATTTCTGGCCACTGCTCGGCATGGCGGTGATCGCCTTCATCATGTCGATCCTGGTCAGCCTGCTGGGCAGCGTGATCGCCCTGCCGATCATGATGTTCACCGGCGGCGGTCTGGCGCAGTTGGCCGGGCTGGAGGGTCAGTCGACGGCCGCGATTCTGCAGACCGCCGGTCCCGGCCTGCTGGCCTGGGGCGTGGTCAATGCGATCGTCTCGGCCTTGCAGCTGGCGGTGCTGTATGCCCCGTTCGCCGCCGCCTATCGCGACATCAAGGGGCCGCCGCACGCGTGACGGTCAGGCGCTGACAGTCTTCTTGGCCGGCTTGGCCTTGGCCTGAGGCAGGCCGGCGACGCGCGCCCTGCGGCGCGTCTCGTGGCGATCCAGCACCTCCTTCAGGTATTTTCCGGTCCAGCTGCGCGGGTTTTCGGCAACCTGTTCGGGCGTGCCCAGGGCGACGATCTCGCCCCCGCCGTCGCCGCCCTCGGGACCGAAGTCCAGCAGGTAGTCGGCGACCTTGATGACATCCAGATTGTGTTCGATCACGACGATGGTGTTGCCGCTCTCGACCAGCTCCTGAAGCACCTCCAGAAGCTTGCGGGTGTCCTCGAAATGCAGGCCGGTGGTTGGTTCGTCGAGGATGTAGAGGGTCTTGCCGGTTGCCCGCTTGGACAGTTCCTTGGACAGTTTGACCCGCTGGGCCTCGCCGCCCGACAGGGTCGTGGCCGACTGGCCGACCTTGACGTAGTCGAGGCCGACGCGGCTGAGGGTCAGCATCTTGTCGCGGATCGGCGGCACGGCCTTGAAGAACTGACCCGCCTCCTCGACCGTCATGTCCAGCACGTCCGAGATCGACTTGCCCTTGAACACGATCTCCAGCGTCTCTCGGTTGTAGCGCTTGCCCTTGCAGACGTCGCAGGTGACGTAGACGTCGGGCAGGAAGTGCATCTCGATCTTGATCAGCCCGTCGCCCTGACAGGCCTCGCACCGCCCGCCCTTGACGTTGAAGCTGAAGCGGCCGGGGCCATAGCCGCGCGCCTTGGACTCCGGCAGTCCGGCGTACCAGTCGCGAATCGGGCCGAAGGCGCCGGTGTAGGTGGCGGGATTGGACCGGGGCGTCCGGCCGATCGGCGACTGGTCGATGTCGATGACCTTGTCGAAATGCTCCAGCCCCTCGATCCGGTCGAAGGGGGCGGGGGCGTCGGACGCGTTGTGCAGCCGGCGCGCGGCGGCCTTGTACAGGGTCTCGATCGTGAAGGTCGACTTGCCGCCGCCCGACACCCCCGTGACGCAGGTGAACAGGCCGACGGGAATCTCGCCCGTGACGCCCTTCAGGTTGTTGCCCGTCGCGCCGCTGATCTTCAGCATCTTCTTGCGGTTGACGGGGCGGCGGCCCTCGGGCGGCAGTTCGATCTCGCGTTCGCCGCTCAGGTATTTGCCGGTCAGGGATCTGGGGTTGGCCAGGACCTCGGCGGGCGTTCCTTGCGCGCAGATTTCCCCGCCGTGAACGCCTGCGGCCGGGCCCATGTCGATGACGTAGTCGGCGGTCAGGATCGCCTCTTCGTCATGCTCGACGACCAGGACGGAGTTGCCGAGGTCGCGCAGGCCCCGCAGGCTGTCCAGCAGGCGGGAGTTGTCGCGCTGGTGCAGGCCGATCGAGGGCTCGTCCAGCACATAGAGGACGCCGGTCAGGCCCGAACCGATCTGCGAGGCCAGGCGGATGCGCTGGCTTTCGCCGCCCGACAGGGTGCCCGAGGATCGCGCCAGGCTGAGGTAGTCCAGGCCGACGTTGTTCAGGAAGCGCAGCCGGTCGGTGATCTCCTTGAGGATGCGACGACCGATTTCCAGCTGTTTGGCGGTCAGCCGCTCCTCCAGCGTCGAGACCCAGAGGAAGGCCTTGGAGATCGACAGCATGTTGATCTCGGAGATGTCCGAGCCGTCGACCTTGACCGCCAGGGCCTCGGGCTTCAGCCGCTTGCCGCCACAGGCCTCGCACGGCGTCTCGGCCTGGAACCGGCCCAGTTCCTCGCGGACCCAGGCGCTGTCGGTCTCGCGCCAGCGGCGGTCGAGGTTGGGGATGACCCCCTCGAACGGCTTGGAGACCTCGTACTTCCGGGCGTTGTCGTCATAGACGAACTTGATCTTCTCGGTGCCCGTGCCGTGCAGGATGACGCGGTGCGCCTGTTCCGGCAGCTCGCGCCAGGGCTTGTCCATCGAGAACCCGTAGTGCCGGGCGAGCGCCTGCAGCGTCTGGGTGTAGAGGGGCGAGGGGCCACGCGACCATGGGGCGACGGCCCCCTTGTGCAGGGCCTTGTCGCGGTCGGGGATGACCAGGTCGGCGTCGAACGCCAGCTTGACCCCCAGGCCGTCGCACACCGGGCAGGCGCCGAAGGGGTTGTTGAAGCTGAACAGCCGGGGCTCGATCTCCGAGATCGTGAAGCCGGAGACCGGACAGGCGAACTTCTCGGAGAAGACGATGCGCCGCGGCTCCTCGCCCTCCGGCGCGGACGCCCACTCCGCCGTGGCGATGCCGTCCGCCAGATTGAGGGCCGTCTGGATCGAGTCGGCATAGCGCGGCTCCAGCCCGGCCTTGGTGACCAGGCGGTCCACGACGATGTCGATGTCGTGCTTGAACTTCTTGTCCAGGGTCGGCGCGTCCTCGATGGCGTAGAATTCGCCGTCGATCTTGAGACGCTGATAGCCCTGGCGCTGCCAGTCGGCGATCTCCTTGCGATACTCGCCCTTCCTGCCCCGGACGACGGGGGCCAGCAGCAGGATGCGTTCGCCGTCGGGCAGGGCGGACAGCTTGTCGACCATCTGGCTGACGGTCTGGCTCTCGATCGGCAGGCCGGTGGCGGGCGAATAGGGCACGCCGACCCGAGCCCACAGCAGGCGCATGTAGTCGTGGATCTCGGTGACCGTGCCGACGGTCGAGCGGGGGTTCTTCGACGTCGTCTTCTGCTCGATCGAGATGGCGGGCGACAGGCCCTCGATCAGATCTACGTCGGGTTTGCCCATCAACTCCAGGAACTGGCGGGCGTAGGCGCTCAGGCTCTCGACATAGCGCCGCTGGCCCTCGGCGTAGATGGTGTCGAACGCCAGCGAGGATTTGCCCGAGCCCGACAGGCCGGTCATGACCACCAGCTTCTCGCGCGGGATGTCGACGTCCACGCCCTTGAGGTTGTGCTCGCGCGCGCCGCGCACGCGGATGAAGTTGTGCTTTTCGGTCATGGAGTCCGGGAAAACGCGAGAGAGCCGGACGGGTGTCCGGGGCAGCATCGCTATATGGGGACCAAGCCCGCCGATTCAGCAAGAACAATGTGGGAACATTGCGGCGCTGTTGCCACGCCCTGTCAGCAGGAAGGCACCATCAGGCCGTGCGATTCAGAGTGACCGCGCGGCTGTCGCCGGCATAGGCCTGGCCGCCTGAGCCATAACCCGTTCCAAGCGCGCGGGCGCCGGCGACTTCCTGGGCGATGGCGCGGACAAGGCCTTCGGAGATGCTGCGCGCGGCCTCGACTGTGCGGGCGTGGATGGCCAGGGCGGCCTCGAACGCCTCGGTGGCGCGGATCAGGGCGGTGCGGTCGGCCGCGGGGGCAGCAGAGATCAGGCCGGGGTTGGCCTTCACCTGGGCAGTTTCGCGGCGATAGGCGTTGGCCAGTTCCTGCGTCTCTGCCAGATCTGCGGCGACGTCCTGGGGGCGACGGGAGGCGAAGGCGTCGGTCTCTCGTTCCAGACGCGCCGTCAGTCGATCGGTCAGATCGGTGAGGCGACGCAGATAGGCGGCGGCGGTGGTCGGGTCCTGGGTCATGGGAGGGTCTGGGCGCTCTGCTGCGACTGCATGCGGATCATCTCGGCCATGACGGTGTCGGCCAGGCCGACGCCCCCGGACTGGACCGTCTTCTTGGCCATCTCGTCGATCAGGAAGCTGCGCCAGGTCGCCTCGGCTTCGCCGCCGCCGAACAGGCCGTCGGTCTGAAGGCCCTCGAACATCGGCTTCAGCATCTGGGACAGGAAAGAGGCCTCGAACCGCTCGGCCGTCTCACGCATGCGGCGGGCATCCGTGGTGGAGGGCGCGGTGGGGTTGGGCGCAAGCAGGGACGGGGAAACGGCGAGGTCGCTCATCAGATCACCTCGATATCGGCTTGCAGCGCGCCCGCCGCCTTGATGGCCTGCAGGATGGAGATCATGTCGCGCGGCGAGACACCCAGGGCGTTCAGGCCGTTGACCAGGGTGGACAGCGAGGTCGAGCCGTCGACCAGCCGGATCTCGCGGCCCAGCTCCTCTTCGACGGTCACGTCGGACTGGGGGACGACCACGGTCTCGCCCTGGCTGAAGGGGGCGGGCTGGCTGACCTGGGGGTTCTCCTGGACGGAGATGGTCAGATTGCCCTGGGCGATCGCCACGGTGGAGATGCGGACGTTCTCGCCCATGACGATGACGCCGTTGACCTCGTCGATGATGACCCGGGCGGGGGTGTCGACGGCGACGGGCATGTTCTCGACCCGGCTGATGAAGCCGGCCATGCCCAGCGCGGGCGGCGGGCGCAGGGTCACGACCGAGCCGTTCTCGGCCAGCGCCGTCGACGGATAGGTGGCGTTGATGGCGGCGGCGATCCGCTGGGCCGTGGTGAAGTCGGGATTGCGCAGCGTCAGGCGGACTTCCTGCAGGCTGTCGAGATTGAAGCCGGTCTCGCGCTCGACCGTGGCGCCCGAGGCGATCCGTCCCGCCGTCGGCACGCCGCGCGTGACCGAGGAGCCGGAGCCACCGGAGCCAGAGACCGAGCCCGTCTGGATCGACCCTTGCGCCACCGCATAGACCTCGCCGTCCGCGCCCTGGAGGCTGGTGACCAGCAGGGTCCCGCCCAGCAGGCTCTTGGCGTCGCACAGGCTGGATACCGTCACGTCCACCCGGGCGCCGGGTGTGGCGAAGGGCGGCAGTTCGGCGGTCACCATGATGGCGGCCAGGTTCTTGGAGTTGGCGTTGGCGCCCCGGATGTTGACGCCCAGACGCTCGGTCATGCCTTCCAGCGACTGACGGGTGAAGGGGCAGTTGCGCAGGCTGTCGCCCGTTCCGTTCAGACCGACGACCAGCCCATAGCCCACCAGCTGGTTGGTGCGGACGCCCTCGATCGAGGCGATGTCCTTGATGCGCGACTGGGCCACCGCCGGGCCCGCGAGGGCGACCGACAAGGCGAGAGGCGCGAGGAGGGCGGTAAGCAACTTCTGCATGGACCAGCTTTCGAGCGAGGTTCTGGGCCCCCCGATGCAGAGATCGTGCCGGGCGAAAACTCGAGCGTTATCAAGGAGCCGATCTTTCCGGTGGTCGGGGCACCGGCAAATCCTGCCCAGGCATTAACCAAACGGTGACGGTCATCCGGCGATGGTGAGCCATGCTCCGGAGTTCCCTGACATGAAGGTCACCGGCCCCTACGGACCCGGCCCGGCGACGCCCGGTCGGCCTGCGCGCGCCTCTGGCGGGTTCGCCGTCGGACAGGCCTCCGCGACCGGCGGGACGGCCCCGGCCCAGTCGGCCGCGCCGGCCTCGGGCGTGTCGGACGTCTCGTCCCTGATGGCGCTTCAGGGCGTCGAGAGCGCGACGGAGCGGCGGCGTCGGGCGATCCGTCGCGGCGGAGGTCTTCTGGATCGGCTGGAGGAGTTGAAGCTGGCCCTGCTGTCGGGCGAGACCGGCGAGGCGTCGCTGGAGCGGCTCTCGCGCTCCCTGCGCGAGGAACGGCCGGAAGACGCCGATCCGGTCCTGACCGGGGTGCTGGAGCAGATCGATCTGCGGGCCGCCGTCGAACTGGCCAAGGCCGAAGTTCGCCGCAGCGCAGCATAGGCCCCGGATTCCACAGACCTATCCCCGGATCGTCGAACCGGGTGATGAAGAAATGTCACGCTTTCGTCTGTAACAGAGCTTGGCCGCGATCACGGACGCGAGATGCGTGTTGCCGCGACTCTCCCACCTGCCTATACGCCGGGTTGCGCCACGGGGGGCGCTGTTGAGAGTGTGAGTGCGATGACCGCATTGGCCTCGATCCCATCGGACGAACCGGCCGGCTATCGGCCGTCGGACGACGAGCCGTTCATGAACGAGCGGCAGCTCGCCTATTTCAAGGGAAAGCTGCTGGCCTGGAAGGACGAGATCCTCCGCGAGTCCAAGGGCACCGTCGTCAACCTGAAGGCCGAGACGGAGAACCATCCGGACCTGGTCGATCGGGCCTCATCGGAGTCCGACCGCGCGCTGGAGCTGCGCACCCGCGACCGGCAGCGCAAGCTGATCTCCAAGATCGACGACGCCCTGCGCCGGATCGAGGACGGCTCCTACGGTTACTGCGAGGACACCGGTGAGCCGATCGGCCTCGGCCGTCTCGAAGCCCGTCCGACCGCCACCCTGTCGGTCGAGGCCCAGGAACGCCACGAGCGCCGCGAGCGCGTTCACCGCGACGACTGATCGATCAGATCAGCGCTTCCGGCGGCAGAGCGGCCTTCCACGCCTTGAACGAGACCCGCGTGGGCGGGATCACCTTGCCGCTCGCCAGCTCGACGACCAGAGGGCCGATCTCCGACGGGTGCGGGACGGTCTCGGGATCCTCGCCCGGATAGGCCTGGGCGCGCATCTGGGTGCGCATCCGGCCGGGGTCCAGCACGCTGACGCGAATGGGGGTGTTCTCGATCTCGTCGCCCCAAGACAGGATCATCGCCTCGGCACCGGCCTTGGTCGCGGCATAGAGCCCCCAGAAGGCCTTGGGCTCGCGCGCCAGACTGGTGGTCAGGTGAATCACACGCCCGGCGTCGGACAGACGCAACAGCGGCTCCAGCGACCGGATCAGGCGATAGGTGGCGGTGAAGTTGGTCTTCTCGATCTTGGCGAAGCCGCGCGGGTCGATGTGGCTGACCGGCGTCAAGCCCTGCGCGCCCAGGGTCGCGGCGGCGTGCACCCAGACGTCCAGCCTGCCGAACCGCTGGAAGATCGCCCCGCCCAGGCGGTCGATACCGCCGCCGTCGACCAGATCAAACGGCACCAGCGTCGCGTGGCGGCCGGTGGCGGCATAGACGGCGTCGTCCAGCTCCTCGAGCGCACCCTGGGTCCGGCCGGTCGCGACGATGTGGGCTCCTGCTAGAGCCAGGGCGAGGGCGCTGTGATAGCCGATGCCGCGCGAGGCACCGGTCACGAGGGCGATGCGGTCTTCGAGGGGCAGGGTGTCGTTGGTCATGGCGCCTGATAGCGCGTGCCGCCCCGCTTCGCCATGCGGTCAGGCGTAGCCGGGAGCCGGCTGCCACAGGCCGAAGCTGACGCCCTGATCGTCCGAGACCACGGCCGAGCGACCGGAAGGGCTGTCGGACGGCACGGCGGCGCGGCCCCCCAGTTCGTTCACCCGGGCGCAGGCGGCGTCGACGTCGGCGACCTGGAAGTACAGATGCGAGAAATCGCGCTTCTCGCCGCGCACGATGCCGAACGTCACCGACCCGTCGGCCTCGGTGACATGGGCATAGGTCGACTTCGAGGAGTGGGCATCGAAGGTCCAGCCGAACAGCCCGGAATAGAAGGCTTTGGCCTTTGTCAGGTCCGGGGTGTCCAGGGTGAAATAGCCGAGGCGGTTTTCCATCGAGGGATCAAGCGCTGACCAGCAGGGAAAGTTGCCGGTTGGTCAGTTCGCGGCCGCCCTCTTCGATCTCGCGATCAAGCAGGCGGGTCGGATAGTCGCCGGTGAAATAGTGGTCGGTGAACTGGGGCGCGGAGGCGTCGCGGCCGGTCTCGCCCATGGCGCGGTACAGGCCTTCGACCGAGAGGAAGCCGAGCGAGTCGACCTCGAGGAAGGCGCGCATCTCTTCCATCGTCTTGTTGGCCGCGATCAGCTGGTCGCGCTCGGGCATGTCGATGCCGTAGAAGTCGGGCCACAGGATCGGCGGGCTGGCCGAGCGCAGGTGGACCTCGCTCGCCCCCGCCGCGCGGACGGCGCGGACCAGCTTCACCGAGGTGGTGCCGCGCACGATGGAATCGTCGATCAGGACGACGCGCTTGCCCTCCAGCACCGACCGATTGGGGCTGTGCTTCATGCGCACGCCCAGCTGGCGGGCGCCCTGGCTGGGCTGGATGAAGGTGCGGCCCAGATAGTGGCTGCGGATGATGCCCATCTCGTAGGGGATGCCGCTCTCGTGGGCATAGCCCAGCGCCGCCGGGACGCCCGAGTCGGGCACGGGCACGACCACGTCGGCCTGGATCGGATGCTCCTGGGCCAGGCCGTGGCCCATGCGCTTGCGCACGCCATAGACCGAGCGGCCGTTCACGACGCTGTCGGGGCGCGAGAAGTAGACGTATTCGAACAGGCAGGGACGGGCGGCGCGGGCGGGGAAGGGCTTCAAGGAGGTCAGGCCGTCCTCGTCGATCACCACCACCTCGCCGTGCTCGACGTCGCGCAAGAAGGTGGCTCCGATCTGGTCCAGGGCGCAGGTCTCGGACGCCAGGACGTGGGCGGTCCCCAGCTTGCCCAGCACCAGCGGTCGGATGCCGAGCGGATCGCGCGCGCCGATCATCTTCTTGGGCGTCTGGGCGACCAGGGCGTAGCCGCCCTCGATGCGGGCCAGGGCGTCGATGAAGCGGTCGACGATGCGCGCCTTCCGCGACCGCGCGATCAGGTGGAGGATGACCTCGGAATCCGACGTCGACTGGAAGATCGACCCCTCGGCGACCAGCTGGTTCCGCAGGAACAGGAAGTTGGTCAGGTTGCCGTTGTGGGCGATGGCGATGCCGCCCGTGTCCAGATCGGCGAACATCGGCTGGATGTTGCGCAGGAAGCTGCCGCCAGCGGTCGAGTAGCGGGTGTGGCCGACGGCGGCATGGCCGGGCATGCGCTTGGGCAGGTCCGATCCGCCGAACGCCTCGCCCACATGGCCCATATGGCGTTCGGTGTGGAAGCGATCGACGTTGACCGAGGCGATGCCGCAGGCCTCCTGGCCGCGATGCTGAAGCGCGTGCAGGCCCAGGGCGACGATGGAGGAGCCCTCGTCCTTTTCGCCCCCCCACACGCCACAGACGCCGCACTCCAGGCGCGGGCGGTCGTCATCGGCGTCGCGATGGTGTTCGCGATGCACGACGGGGGCGGAGATGGCGTGGTCCAGCTTGATCATCGTGGCGGCTCCGATGACAGGCGAAAAACTTACTCTGGGGCGGTCGGCGGCGAGGTAGGCCCGGATTGCGCCGGGGGCAAGGCGTCTTCGTCGGAAAAGCCTCTGCGAACGGACGAATCCACGACCGGACTGATGGCGTCCGCGCCGCGGCCGATGCCGGGCAGGATGATCTGGATGGCGCGGGCGGCTCCGGCGCTGAGCGGGCGAAGCGCCGCCTCCGACAGCCAGCGCGGCGTTCGCTCGCCCGGCAGGGCCGCGACGATGACCAGGTGAATGGCCCCCAGCAGCACCAGGGCCCGGCCCGAGCCGACGAGGATGCCCAGCAGCCGGTCGATGCCGCCCAGCGTCGGGTGGGCCTGGGCCTTCTTCGACAGAACCGAGCCGAAGATGCGGATGCCGAAATAGACCAGCAGGAAGGAGGCGATCGCCGCGAAGATGGAGCCCGCCCAGTCCGGATCGATCAGGGCGCGCCCGACCGGGGCCGTCAGCGGCAGGGCCACCAGCGCCAGAAAGGCCGCCAGGACGAAGCTGAGCAGGGTGATGATTTCGCGCGTGCCTCCGCGCACCCAGCCGGCCGCGGCCGAGGCGAGGATGACGAGCAGGGCGAAGGCGTCGAAGCCGGTCATTCCCTACGTCTCCTCCCCATCTTCGATGGGGAGGGGGACCGCGAAGCGGTGGAGGGGTTCTTGACGCCCCACGGATCGTGTCTGGTTCAAGAAGAACCCCTCCGTCTCTTCGCTACGCTACGATCCACCTCCCCATTCGCCAAACGGCGAACAGGGAGGAGACGATGTGCTTCTAATAGCGACTCTGCGAGATTCGTTCGACGGCTTCGGTCAGTCGGCTGACGGGCGTGATCGCCACGCCACCGCCCTTGACCGTCAGGGGCGGCGACAGGGCCTGGTCGAAGCCCAGCTTGTGCGCCTCGCGCAGCCGGGCCTCGGCGCGGCCGACCGCCCGGACCTCGCCCGACAGGCTGATCTCGCCGAAGACGATACAGCCCTGGGGCAGGGGGGTGTCGGTCACGGAACTGATCAGGGCGGCGGCGGCGGCCAGATCTGCGGCGGGCTCGTTGATCCTCAGGCCGCCCGCGACATTCAGATAGACGTCCTGATTGCCGAACCCGACGCCGCAGCGCGCCTCCAGCACCGCCAGCACCATGGCCAGGCGCCCGGTGTCCCAGCCGATGACGGCCCGCCGGGGCGTGCCATAGGCGGACGGAGCGACCAGGGCCTGAACCTCGACCAGTACGGGCCGGGACCCCTCGATGCCGGCGAAGACGGCCGCCCCGGCCGCGCGCTGGGTGTTTTCGCCCAGGAACAGGGCCGAAGGGTTGGACACCTCCGTCAGGCCCGCGTCGCCCATCTCGAACACGCCGATCTCGTCGGTCGCGCCGAAGCGGTTCTTGCCGGCGCGCAGGATGCGGAACGGATAGCCCCGCTCGCCCTCGAAGCTGAGGACCGCATCGACCATGTGCTCGACGACGCGGGGACCGGCGACCTGGCCGTCCTTGGTGACGTGGCCGACCAGGACAACGGCCGGGCCGCCGGCCTTGGCCAGCCGCACAAGCTCGCCGGCGCAGGCCCGCACCTGGGTGACCGAGCCGGGTCCGGCCTCGTGCGCGTCGGACCACAGGGTCTGGATGGAGTCGACGACGACGATGTCGAATTTCTCGCGCTTCAGGGTGCCGAGGATTTCGCGCAGCGCCGTGGCGCTGGCCAGTTCCACGGGGGCATTCGCCAGCCCCATCCGCTTGGCGCGGGAGCGGATCTGTTCGATCGCCTCCTCGCCCGAGATATAGGCCACGCGCCGGCCAGCGAGCGCCGCGCGCCCGGCGACGTCGAGCAGCAGCGTAGACTTGCCGACGCCGGGATCGCCGGACAGCAGGATGGCCGAGCCGGGAACGACGCCGCCGCCGCAGACGCGGTCGAACTCGGCCACGCCGGTGGTGATGCGGGGCGGCTCGGGCGTTTCGGACTGGAGCGATTCGAACGCCAGGCCCCGACTGCGCGCCGTGGCGGCGGGCTTCAGCGCGCCGGGTGGGGCCGATCGGCCCTCCTCGACGATGGTGTTCCAGTTGCCGCACGCCCCGCACTGGCCCGACCACTTGCCGTGGACCGCGCCGCAGGACTGACAGACATAGATCGCACCGTCTCTGGCCATGCGCCGGGGATAGACGATGCGGTGCGCCGAGGGGAGGGGGCGTGTGTCCCCCTACGTCCGCGTTTGACGTAGCCCTAGCCGGCGTTCGCCTCGGTCCAGGTAACGAGGCGGGTGTTCAACTCACGCGTGGCCAGGTCGAAAGCCTGGGCAATGGCGGAGATGCGGTTCTCGCCCGCCGACTGTTCGAAGGTGAAGACCTCCTCGGCCACAACGGTGCGCTCGGGGAAGCGCAGCAGGCGGGCGCGGGCGCTGATCGCCACGACCGGCACGGCCCCCTCATAGTCGTAGCGCGCCTCGAAGCTGCGGACATCGACGTCCAGGATGCGCGTGACCGGCGTCAGCTCGCGTCGGCCGATCATCCGCACCGTCCGCGCCTGACCGGCGAACGCGCTCTCGATGCTTTGGACATAGAGCTGCTGGGCGGGCGAGACCCAGCGCGCGCCGCCGATATAGGCCGCCTCGACCCCGGTCACGCCCAGAATGCGGTCGCCGCGCGAGGCCGCGGGGAACTCGACGGCGCGCAGCCGGACCTGGACGGGCGCGTCGATCGTGGCCGTCATCGGGGCCCCGGCGCTCTCGCCGAAGCGATACAGCTGGACCGGGTCGGGCGAGGACAGCAGCGCGCAGCCGGACAGGGAGACGGCGGCGGCCAGGGCGACGGACAGCGTGCGGATCACGGCTGGACCTCCAACTCTTCGGATTGCGGACGGCTGATGAAGTCGCGCGGACTGGCGCGCACATCGTCGATCAGGCCCTGGAGCGAATTGGTCGCTTCCTGCAGGCCCTGAATGGCCTCCAGCAGCTGAGGCACGCCGGTGGTGGCGACCTCTCCGACCGGGCCTTCCAGAGCGTTGGCCGTTCGGTTGATCGAGGCGATGGCGGTACGCGCATCGGCGGTGGCGGCGTTGATGTTCTCGACGGCCTCGGCCCCGTCCTCGTTGATCAGACGGCGGGCGTCGGCGCCCAGGGCCTGGTATTCGGCGATGGCGGCGTTGGCGGTTTGGAGCGCCTTCTCCAGGTCTTCGAACATGCCCTTGCGCGCTTCCAGCTCGGCGGTGAGGGATTCGATGTTCCTCAGGCTGGTCGAGAAGCTGCGCACATTGTCGTCGGACAGCACGCGGTTGATGCGGTTCAGGGCGTCGACGGTCTGGGCCAGGACGGTGCCGGAACCGCTGAGCAGTTCTGCGATCGGCGAGGGCTGGCTCTGGATCACGGGCACGACGTTGTCGGGATACTGGGTCTTGAGCAGGGCGCTGCCGTCGGTGCCGGCGGTCACCTGGATGTAGTTCAGGCCGGTGATGCCCTGCGGCTCCAGCTGGGCGCGGCTGGTGACGCGGACCGGTGTGGTGGCGTCCAGGCGCACGCGGGCAATGACCTGGTCGCCCTGGTTCGGATCCAGGTTCAGGTCGGTGACTTCTCCGACCCGGATGCCGTTGAAGTGCACCTCGCCGCCCTCCGACAGTCCGCGCACCGGTCCGTAGAAGACGATGTCGTAGATGTCGTAGTCGTCGTTGAACTGCAGCCGGGCCAGCCAGATGGCGAACACCGCGAGCGCCGCCAGTAGGGCGACGGTGGCGATGCCGACGGCGGCGTAATGGGCGTCTCGTTCCATCGGGTCCCCTCAGGCGGCCTTGGTTGCCGCGCGACCGCGCGGCCCCAGGAAGTATTCCTTGATCCACGGGTGGTCGGATGTTTCCAGCTCCTGCACCGTGGCCTTTTCGATCACCCGCTTGTCGGCCAGGACCGCGACCTTGTCGCAGATGGCATACAGGCTATCGAGGTCGTGGGTGATCATGAAGACGGTCAGGCCCAGGTCGTCCGACAGCTTGCGGATCAGGTCGTCGAACGCCGCCGCCCCGATCGGGTCCAGCCCTGCGGTCGGCTCGTCGAGGAAGATCAGCTCCGGGTCCAGCGACAGGGCGCGAGCCAGGCCGACGCGCTTTCGCATGCCGCCCGACAGCTCCGCCGGCTTCTGGTGATGGCTCTCGGGCTTGAGGCCGACCATGGCGATCTTCATCTCCGCCAGTTCGCGGATGGTGTCGTGCGGCAGGTTGGTGTGCTCGACCATGGGCGAGGCGACGTTCTCCAGCACCGTCAGGCTGCTGAACAGCGCCCCCTGCTGGAACAGGACGCCGGTGCGCCGCTCGATGTCGGCGGCCTGGGCCTCGGTCAACGCGCCCCGGTCGTGGCCGAAGATGCGGATGGCGCCCCCCTCGGGGTCCTTGAGGCCGATGATGGAGTTCAGCAGGACGGTCTTTCCAGTGCCCGACCCGCCGACGACGCCGAGAACCTCGCCGCGGACCACGTCCAGATCGAGGTCCTTGTGGATCACCTGATCGCCGAACTGGCTGAGCAGGCCGCGCACCTCGATGAGGTTTTCAGGCTTGGCGGCGGCGGCCGTGTCGTTCGCCGGGGCGCTCACAGGTTCAGCTCCAGGAAGATCAGGGCGAACACGGCGTCGAGCGCGATGATGGCGAAGATGGCCTGGACCACGGCGGCGGTGACCCGGCGGCCCAGGCTCTCGACGTCGCCAGCCACGGCCATGCCCTGACGACAACCGATGGCGGCGATGACGATGGCGAAGACCGGGGCCTTGATCATGCCGACCATCAGGTGCTGGCCCATCAGGGGATCCTCGCTGACGCGCTGGATGAAGAAGGCGGGGCCGTAGTCCAGCTGGCTCCAGGTCACCAGCGCTCCGCCCATGAAGCCCGCCAGCATGCCGACGAAGGTCAGCAGCGGCATCATCACCAGCATGGCCGCCAGGCGCGGGATGACCAGGGCTTGAAAGGGGTTCACCCCCATGACCTGCATGGCGTCCACCTCCTGGTTCATCCGCATCGAGCCGATCTCGGCCGCGAAGGACGAGGCCGAGCGACCGGCCAGCAGGATGGCGGTGATCAGAACCGCAAGCTCGCGCAGCACGGCGACGGCCACCAGCTGCACCGTGAAAACGCCCGCCCCGAACTGGGTCAGCAGGTTGGCCCCCAGGAAGGCGATCACCGCGCCGATGAAGAAGTTGGTCACGGCGATGATCGGCAGGGCATCCAGCCCCGCCCGGTCGGCCTGGCTGACCCAGGCGGCCCAGCGGATGTCGCCCGGTCGGCGGACCGCGTGGCCGCTGGCCCCCATCAGCCGCCCAAGGAAGGCCATGGACAGCAGGAACTCGGCGCCCGCGTCGTGGACGCCGTGGCCGATCTTGGCGAAGAAGCGGGTAAGGGACGGAGGGCGTGGGGCGGGGCCGGCGGTCTGACGCTCCAGCGTCTCGACCATGGCATAGATGCGGCCGGCCTCGGGACGGGTATCGAAGGCTCCACTTGGGATGGCGCAGCCCGAGGCCTGGACCAGCGCCAGGGCTCCGGCGGTGTCGAACCGGCCAAGTTCGGTCAGGTCGACGCTTTGCACCGAACGACCTTCGAGACGGTCGCCAAGCTTCACCGCCGCCTTGCCGAGCGACATGGTGGTCCAGTCGCCGGAAAGCTTCAGCACGGCACCGCCGCCGCCCGCGTCCTCGATCTGGAAATCCGCCGTGCTCATGCGACCACCCTTAGCCGAGCCCGCGCGAATCGCGAACGCCGCAGGTTGCGTAACCGCGTAATCAAAGCGGGCGCGTCGTCGGACTGCAACAGCTGATGACTTACGGCCTACAGCAGGGCCCGGACGCGCTGCAGATCGCGCACGAAGGCCTCGCGCTCCCGGACCCTGGCCGCCTCGTCCGGAAGGCGGAGCAGATACGAGGGGTGGATGGTGATCGTGGCGATCGATCCGTCCGCCATGGTCAGGGCCTGACCGCGATCCTGAGTGACCGCGACCTTGCGGCCCAGGACCCCCAGCGACGCGGTGGCACCCAGCGCCAGGGTGACAGCGGGCTTCACCAGCCGCCGCTCCTGATCCAGCCACCAGCGGCAGGCGGTGACTTCCGAGGCGACGGGGGTCTTGTGCAGCCGCCGCTTGCCGCGCGGCTCGTGCTTGAAGTGCTTGACCGCATTGGTGACGAAGACGTCGTCGCGATCGATGCCGGCGTCCTCCAACGCCTCGTTCAGAACCTGACCGGCAGGGCCGACGAAGGGGCGGCCGGCAAGGTCTTCCTGATCGCCCGGTTGCTCGCCGACGATCATCAATTTCGCCTGTTTGGGCCCCTCGCCGCAGACGCCCTGGGTGGCGTCACGCCACAGCGGACAGCGGCGACAGGCCTGAACCCCATGGCGGAGCTCATCGAGGGTCGAGGCGACGAAGCCCTCGTCGTACGATCCGTCGCGGACATGGCGCGCGATGGCCTTGGACAGGCGGGCGTTGGGTTCGGTGGGGGCGGCCTGGACCATGGTGTCGGTGCGAGCGCGCGAAGCGGCGACCAGTTCCGGGATCAGCTGGGCCTCGGGCAGGTTCTTCCAGTACCGCTTTGGCATCTCGCCCTGCATGGTCCTGGTCTTCAACCGGGCCGGGTTGAAGGTCGAGGCGTAATAGGTCTTCCAGAACTCCTCGATCTCGTCCTCCCGGGGCGCGTCTTCGGGCCGAGCGCCGGGGCCGAACGTCAGGGCCTCTCCGTCCCAGAAGCAGGAGCCGTCGGGCGTCAGGATCGACCACCGCATCGTCGTGAAACGCCGGACGAAGAAGCCCGCCGTCCGTTCCAGCACCCTGTGGGCCGGCTCGAACCAGGCGACATACGCCTCGCCCGCCTCGTCCTCGACCAGCCGGAACCGGACGAAGGCCTTCATCTTGTGCGAGGCGCGACTGACGTTCTTGGCCCGCTCCATCGCGTCGGCGACGTCGGGGTCGGAGACGATCCTCATCAGATCGGGCTGGTCGCGCAGCCGCCACAGCAGCCGGTACATCAGGTCGAACCGGTCGGCGGAGCGATGCAGGATCACGTCCTGGGCCACCTCGACGAAGGCCTTGGGGACAGTGAAACTCTCCTCCCTCTGTGCACCCCGGCGAAGGCCGGGGTCCAGATCACGGACGCCGCTGGAGGAGGGTGGGGCTGACCCGGCGGTATCCTGAACGCCTCCTTGCGAGTGCGTTTCTGGACCCCGGCCTTCGCCGGGGTGCACGGGAGAGAAAAGGTCGCTGGTGTGGGCTTGTCCCCGCACGACGAACCGCGCCTCGGCCGGCTCAACCCCCGCCAGACGGAACCGCCGCGCGGCCGCGCGCCAGCCGTCGAAGTCGGTCTCGTGCGCCAGTTCCGCGGTGGCCATCTCAGAACAACGTCAGCTGATCCGGCTTGGGTTCCGGCGCGATCCGCGCGCGCAGATCGACGGCGTCGGTCAGGCCTCCGGGCGTCCAGTCCAGGGTGGTGATGAAGGGGCGCACCTTGTCGATGCCGCGACACAGCCGGGCGACGTCCTCCAGCCTCAGCGTCCTGTAACGCCGGACCGAGATCATGCGGTTGACCGACTTCACCCCCAGACCCGGAACGCGCAGCAGCCGCTCGCGCGCGGCGGTGTTCACGTCCACCGGAAACTCGGCCCGCCGGTTGAGCGCCCAGGCCAGCTTCGGATCGATCGCCAGATCCAGCATCCCATTCACGGTCGCCTCGCCGATCTCGGGCGGCGAGAAACCATAGAACCGCATCAGCCAGTCGGCCTGATACAGCCGATGCTCGCGCATCAGCGGGGGCCGGGATACCGGTAGGGCTGAGCTGGCATCCGGAATCGGACTGAAGGCGGAATAATAGACGCGGCGCAGGCCATAGCCGCCGTAGAGGGAGGCGGATCGATCGATGATCTCGGTGTCCGGCGCGCCGTCGGCCCCCACGATCAGCTGGGTCGACTGGCCGGCGGGCGCGAACTTTGGCGGGCGGGCCTTGGCCTTCTTCTCGGGACGGGCCGCCTCGACCTGGCGCCGCACGTCCGCCATGGCCTTCTTGATGACGCCGACGTCCTTCTGGGGGGCCAGTCGCCCCATGGCCTCGTCGCGCGGCAGCTCGATGTTGGCCGACAGCCGGTCCGCATAGAGGCCCGCCTCCTCGACCAGCTTGGGATCGGCTTCCGGAATCAGCTTGAGGTGGATGTAGCCACGGAAGTCGTGCTCTTCTCGCAACTTCTTGGCCACCAGGACCAGCTGCTCCATCGTATAGTCGCCTGAGCGGATGATGCCCGACGACAGGAACAGGCCCTCAATGTAATTCCGGCGATAGAAGTTCAGCGTCAGCTCGACCACCTCGTCCACGCTGAACCGCGCGCGCTGCACGTTCGAGGACGTCCGATTGACGCAGTAGACGCAGTCGTAGATGCAGAAGTTGGTCAGCAGGATCTTGAGCAGGGACACGCACCGCCCGTCCGGCGTGTAGGCGTGGCAGATGCCCATGCCCTCGGTCGAGCCGATGCCCTTGCCCCCGCGACTGTCGCGCTTGGAGGTCCCGGACGAGGCGCAGGACGCGTCATATTTTGCGGCGTCGGCGAGGACCGAGAGTTTGCGCCGGAGATCGAGCTGAGCCATATGTTGCCATTATGTTCTCATTCAAGAGTCATGGCTAGGGTCAGCAAGTCGCAGGCTTCAACGCAGATAGTTCAGCAGCGACACTTCGCGCAGTTGGCTGACCACCTGGGCCGAGGCCTGGACGGCGATCTGTGACAACTGCAGGTCCGTCACCGCCTGAGCCAGGTCCGCGTCGGTCCGGTCCGAGACCAGCTCGTTCAAGGCCGTGATCTGGGCGGTGTGGCTGACCGACATCTGGTCGATCCGCTTCTGCAACGAGCCGTTGCGGGACGCCACGTCGACCGTGTCGTTGCGCGCCGCGTCCAGGCGCGACAGCTGCGCGGTGAGGAAGGCCTTCTGGGCCTCGGTCGGCTTGCCGGTCAGGGGGCCTGTGGCGGGGTTGTCGTGGTAGTCCTTGATGTCGCGGAAGATCTGAAAGACGTCGGTGCCGAGTTCATTGGCCAGGTATCCGGTCTCGACCGAGGTGTTCTCGGCGACGCGGGACACGGGTTTGATGGTGTCGTTGCCAAAGGTGTCGGCCACGGTCGCGGCGGCGGCGAGATCACCGAGCGTGCCCACCGACACCGGCGGATTGCTGGTGTCGGCCCCGGCGAACAGATAGCCGCCTTGGTGGCGCGCGTTCAGACCGTTCGAGACCGACTGGAAGAAGCCCTCCAGTTCCAGCATCAGGGTGCCGGCCGAATCCGAGGACAGCACGCCCGCAACGGCTTCGCGCGCGCCGCCGACCCCGTCGATGATCTGGTTCAACGCCAGGTCCTGGGCCCCCAGGCGGGCGGCGACGACCTCGCCGGTGTCGAGGAAGCCCTGCACCCGGCTGACCGCGCCCTTCAGCGCGGTCAGGGTCTCGGAGCCGCGCCCGAAGCCGGTCAGGTCGGTGGCGACCTTCTGGGTCGAAACGCGCTGGGAGGCGTCGGCCTGACGCTGCTGCGAGGCCATCAGGTCCAGTAGGGCGGATTGATAGTTCCCGGTGGTGGAGACGCGGCTCATCAGACCATCCTCAGAAGCGTGTCGTACATTTCACTGGCCGCCTGGATCAGCCGGGCGGAGGCGTTGAAAGCCTGCTGATAGACGGTCATCAGCACCAGTTCCTCGTCCAGGTTGACGCCCTCGTGGTTCGACTGGCGAGCCTGGGCCTCGGTGGCCAGGGCGACGGCGCTGTCGCGGCGGGTCTTGGCGGACTGGGCCTTGCCGCCGATCTCACCGGACAGTTCGGACGCGTAGCGCGAGACTGACAGGCTGCCGCCCGGGCTGTCGCCGGCGGCGGAGAAGCGCGCGGTGACCTGTCCGGCGTCCGCCAGGCCCAGGGCACCCCGGCCGTCGCCTGTCGACAGGGCGGCGGTGCCGGGCGCGGCCGAAAGGTTCAGTTGGGCCAGCGCCAGCTTCGACGGGCTCTGCTGGATGTCGGTGCGCACCTTGAAGCCGTCCGCGCGCGAGGCGCGAACGCCGCCGCCCAGGCCGAACAGCTCGGTCGCCGAGACCCCCGACGGAACCTGGGTCGTCGTGTCGGCCAGGACGCTGAGGCGGGGCGCGGGATCTCCGGAGGCGGTGAACTTCAGCTCGCCCGTCGTCGTGTCCAGCGCGTAGGCGCCATAGCGGCCGATCCCGGTGGCGGTGCTGTTCAGGGCGGTGACCAGGTCGGCGACGGTGCCGCCCGCCGGGATGGCCACCTGGATGTCGCGGATGCGCGCGCCGTCGGCTCCGGTGAAGCGGAAGGTCAGGGTCTCGCCCGCTGTGAAGCCGTGAGGCGAAGTCGCCGTCAGGCCCAGGTCGTAGAAAGACGGACGGTCGCTGGTGATCAGGTCGTTCAGGCCGAAATAGTGCGAAAAGCCGCGCCCGGCCTTGGTGCTGGGATTGGCCGCATCGTCGGCGATGGCGATGCCGTTGGTGCCCGCCGCCGTCAGACTGAGCCGTCCGTTGGTGAAGCTGGCCGTCGCCGCCCCGCCCAGGGCGGTGTTCAGGTCGGCCAGGAAGCTGGCGGGCGTCGAGGCCGCGCCGTTGATGGTCAGGGTTCCGCCCGAGAAGACGATGTCGGCCCGCGTCGTGATCGCGCCGGTCGTGGGATTGACCACGGCGATGCTGGTCCCGCCGGTGAAGCCGGTCAGGGCGGTCTGAAGCGACTGGCCGACGTTCTTGCCGGTCAGGGTGGTCGGCGGCGGCACGGCCGAGTTGGCGTTGTGGGCCCGGTTCAGTTCGTCAGCGACATGGGCGACCAGTTCGGCCAGCCGCTCGGCGGTCTGGGGCGCGTCGACGTCGCGTAGTTCCAGCAGGCCCTTGATCTCGCCCGACTTCAGACCCTCGGCCAGCGGACGCTTGGTCGCGCCGGGCTCCGTGACCCAGATCTCGTTGAAGCTGGTCTCGGCGTTGACGGTGCCGGCCCTGTTGTACTCCAGCGTCGCCGCGCCGTTGCCCGCCAGCAGGACGCCCGCGCCCGTGCGGATCGACACGCCACCGACCGCCCGCTGGGTCACCTGCACGTCCAGGATCGACGACAACTCGCCGACCAGTCGGGCCTGCTGGGTCTGGGCCCCGGAGGCGTCGCCGTCCAGGACCACCGCCCGGGCGATATCCAGGTTCAGGGTCTCGATCTGCTGCAGCAGGCTGTTGGCCTTCTCGACCGCGCTCTTCAGCCGGCCGTCGGCGTCTTCGCGCACGGCCTGGATCTGGCTGGAGATGCGCGAGGCCTCGTCCAGGACGCTCTGCGACTTGAACAGGGCGTCCTGGCGGCGCGGGCCGCTGGTCGGGTCTTCGGCGGCCACGGCGAAGGACGAGAATATGTCGTCGATCTGCGAGAAGAAGCCGGTGTCGCCGCCCGGGTCGCCAAACAGGGACTGGATGCGGTCGTACAGTTCGTAGCGCACGCCCTGACGGCTGGCCTCGGCCCCGGCCGACAGGGAGGCCGCCTGGAGGAACCGATCCGTCGCCAGGCGGATGCGCGCGACTTCGACGCCCGAGCCCACGCCCTGGGTGGTCAGCGAGACCTGGTCGGCGATCTTGCGGACATATCCCGGCGTGTTGACGTTGGAGACGTTGTCCGAGACCACGCGTAGCTGGGTCTGGGCCGTCTGCAGGCCGGAGTTGGCGATGTTCAGGATGGAGTTCAGGCTCATCCGGTTAACCCTCCGCCCGGCAAGCCCTGCCCGGAACGTTGCGAAGTTTGCCCAGCCGCCATGGATCGGCGATCGGACATCCCGTTGTTTTGACTAGATAAAGAATCGCGACGGCGTTTCATGATCCAGTTGACGCGCAAGTGGCGGGCCAGTCGCTCGGTTGGCACCGCCACCGGGCAAAAAACGTCACCGGCGCGGCAAGAAGCGTCCGTCGCCCGACGGTTCAGGAGCGGCGCGTACACGGAAATTTCCTCGCTATGACAGTGGGTTGACGCCCCGGTCGGGATCTGGCCCGGCGTTTGCGACGGCGGTTCCGAAAGTTCCGGCGCAGCAGGCGCCACGCCCTCCAGACAGAACCGCCTGCGCCCCATGTCGACATCCGCCTTCGCCGCCGTCCTCGGCCCGATCACCGGGTCCACCGCCCCCGCCCGGGGGGTGAAGGCCGATGCGCGCCCGACGAGCGACGACGGGGATTTCGCGACGGCGCTGAGGGTTTCGCCTGCGAGCGACGTCGCGGCTGAACCGACGCCGGTCCGCGCCGGGAAGGGCCGCGAAGAGGTCGCCGCGACCGAGATCGCCGAGGCCGCGCCCGCCGTCGCGCCGCTCGTGGACGTCCCTGCGACGGTCGCGACGGCCGCTGTCCCGCCTCCGGTGCTTATCCCGGAAGCGCCCCAGGCTGATGTAGCCGTCGGTGTCGCTCCGGCCGCCCCGGCCCTGGTGGAAGACCAGGGTGACGCCGACGCTCTCGCGGGGGTCGCCCCGAGCCCCGACGATGAGCCCGCTCAGGCGTCCTCGCTCCCGGTGGTGGACCTCAAACGGCCTGCGCAAGCCAGTGCCGTCGTCGAAGCCGCTCAGGCCAAGTCCGCTGTAGCCGACCCATCGCAGCGAAAGCCGCTTCCAGTCGAGGCCGCCGAACCCACCGCCGCACCGACCGAGCCCAGGGTCGTCGCGCCACCCGCCTCGGACCGGGCCCGCGAGGTGGCGGCCGCGCGCTCCGCCGTTCAGAACTCCCTTCAGCCTCCTGTTCGGCCCGCCAAGGGTGCCGGGGGGGCGTCCGTCGCAACCTCGCCTGTGCCGGTCGAGGGCGCGGCTTCGCCTGAGGGTGAAGTGGAGCCCGCCGCTCCGCTGGCCCCGCCGCTGCCGGCCGAGCCGGGCCGCGTGCGCGACGTCATCGACCGGGCGACCACGCGCGCCACGAGCGACGCGCCCTCCGCCGATTCCAACGCCTCCGCCTCTGGTGCCGCCAAGTCGACCGAGTCGACGGGGTCGTCGTCGACCGCCGCCGTCCCGCCGAAGCCCGCACCCGCGAGCGAGATCGCACCACCGCCGGTCGCCTCGACTCTGGTGGCCGAGGAGCCCCCGACGACGCAATCGGGCGCCGCCCCCCAGCCCGTCCCGGAGGCTCAAGCCGCCGAGGCCGCTCAGGCACCGGGCCTGTCCACCCTGTCCCGGACAGCGGTCGAGACCACCGCCCAGATCGCCGCCCAGATCGTCCGCAGGCTGGAGGGTCGCTCGACCCGCTTTGAAATGGCCCTGACGCCCGAGGGGCTGGGCCGCGTCGACATCAGTCTGGACATCGAAGCCGACGGGTCGCTGCGGGCGACATTGGCGTTCGACAACCCGGTCGCGGCGACCGACCTGCGGGGTCGCGCCGACGAACTGCGCCGCCAGCTGACCGACGCCGGCTTCACCCTGGCCGACGACGCCCTGTCGTTCGCCGATCGCGATCCGTCGGCGGGGCAGGGCGGTGGTTTCGACCGCCCCTCGGACCGCCACAACGCCCGCGCCTTCGGGGCCGCCTCGCGCCTGTCGGTCGAGGCTGACGCGTTGGCCCAGGCCCCGAGCTGGATTCAACTCAGCCCGACGCCGAGCGGCGTCGATATGAAGGTCTGATCCATGATCGACGCCCTCACCACCACGACCGAGGCTGCCAGCCGGACGAACGCCAGCCGGACCAGCCTGGTCTCGAACTTCGAGACCTTTCTGAGCCTGCTGACCGCCCAGCTGAAGAACCAGGACCCGTTGTCGCCGCTCGATTCCAATGAGTTCACGGCTCAGCTGACCCAGATGACGGGCGTCGAGCAGCAACTGCTGACCAACGACCTTCTGACCAGTCTGCTCGCGGCCCAGCAGGGCGGGGGCTTGTCGGGGGCCACGACCTATATCGGCAAGGACGCCACGGCCGTCTGGTCGGCGGCGCGGCTCGAGGGCGGTGAGGCGGCCTGGAGTTATGAGCTGGGCGCGTCCGCCTCGTCGGCCGAACTGCAGGTCCTCGATTCGACCGGCAAGGTGGTCTGGACTGGCCCGGCCCCCGAACGGACCGAGGGCACCCATGACTTCGTCTGGGACGGCAAGACCACCGCCGGCGGACAGCTGACCGACGGCGGGGTCTACACCCTGAAGGTTGTCGCCAAGAACGGGACCGCGGACGTCGACGCCCAGGTCCTGACCCGCGGCCGGGTCACCGGCGTCGAGATGTACGACGGTCAACCCTACCTGACGATCGGCACATCCATCGTGCCCCTCAGCGCCGTGATCGGCGTCGAGGAGCGGACGGCCGAAACCACCGAACCGCCGGCCGAGGACGACCCCGGCCTGATGTCCTCGATCGCCTCTGCTCTCAATCCCCTCAAGTTGCTTTCCTAAGGAACTCCCGCCATGAGCATCAACTCCGCCCTTCTCGCCGGCGTATCCGGGCTGACGGCCAACTCGGCCGCCCTCGCCGCGATCTCGCAGAACATCGCCAACGTGAACACGGTTGGCTACAAGCGCACCTCGGCCGAGTTCTCGACGGTCGTGAACTCCCAGAGCGCGGGCACCGGCTATTCGGCCGGCGGCGTGCTGGCCAACCAGCGCAACTTCATCTCCCAGCCCGGACAGTTGCAGCGGACCACGTCCTCGACGGACCTCGGGATCGCCGGTCAGGGCTTCTTCGTCACTACCGAGAAGGCAGAGAACCTGGACGCCGGTGACGCCCGCCTGTTCACGAGGGCGGGCGCCTTCCGGGTCGATAGCTTCGGGTATCTGAAGAACACCTCTGGCCTGTATCTGCAGGGCTGGCCCGTGGATTCTGACGGCAATATCGCGACCGACCCGTCGGACCTGAACCGGCTGCGCTCGATCAATGTCGGCTCCGTCGGCGGCACGGCCGAGGCCTCGACCCGCGCGCAGCTGAACGCCAACCTGCAGTCCAGCCAGGCGGTCTCGCCGGACTTCGCGACCTACAACGCCACGACCAATCCGATGTCGATCTACGATGCCGAGGCGGGCACCGGGTTCAGGCCCGACTTCCGCATCACGGTGCCGATCTCGGACTCCAAGGGTGGCCAGAGGACTCTGGCCTATTCATTCCTGAAGACCGCGAACTCCAACGAATGGCTGGCCGAGGTGCACGTCATTCCCGCGACGGACATCGACAACGGCACGACGACGCCGGAAACGGGCATACTGAGGTCGGGCCGGGTCCTGTTTACCCAAGACGGCCGGCTGGACGTGGACGGCATGATCGCCGCGGAAACGGCGACGCCGGGCTCGATGCTGTTCGCCGATCCCGCCGCCGCCGTCGTCTCGCTGAACGCCTCCGACTCGGCCGTGGTGCCCAGCTTGACCGCTCCCAAGTGGGCCACCACCCTCGGTATCGACGATCAGGCGGTCACCTTCGATCTGACCGCCTCGGCGGGCGGGCTGACGCAGTACGACTCGGACTCCATCGTCCAGGCCGTGGTCACCAACGGTACGGCTTTCGGCAATCTGTCGAACATCGAGATCGACGACGAGGGCTTCGTCACCGCCATCTTCGATAACGGCGTGACGCGCCGGATCGCCCAGGTCGCCCTGGCCACCTTCACCAGCGCCGACAGCCTGACGACCGCCAACGGCAACGCCTACCGGGTCAGCCAGGGCTCGGGCACCTATAATCTGAAAGCACCGGGCACAGGTGGTGCGGGGCTGATCGGGGCGTCGCAGCTGGAAGCCTCGACTGTCGATCTGTCGGCGGAGTTCACCGGCCTGATCACCACCCAGCGGGCCTATTCCGCCTCCTCCAAGATCATCACCACAGCCGACGAAATGCTGGCTGAGCTCATCAGCATCAAACGCTGATATTCAGGTAACGCGTCGTTAGACTGAATGAATCATTACTCAAAAATCGCTGAACGGGGCCGGTACGGCGGGGCTGGATGTTATGTCTTCCTTCACCACGACGCTAAACCGGGCCTTAGCGGCGGCGCGCTACAAGTCTCGTTCATTGGTGGTGGTGAATGAGGCATAAGCCCATGTTGCAAGAGCGTCGCGTCAACAAGGACGGCGAACAATATGTGGTCGGTCCGACGGGCACGCCCCTGACGATGCGCGACCTGCCGCCGCCCAACACGGATCGCTGGGTCATCCGTCGCAAGGCCGAGGTCGTGGCCGCCGTCCGCGGGGGTTTGATCCCGCTGGAGGACGCCCTGACCCGCTATCGTCTGACGGCCGAGGAGTTCCTGGCCTGGCAGAAGGCGATCGACAAATGGGGCATGCAGGGCCTGCGCACCACGCGGATCCAGAACTACCGCTCCTAGTCCCGCCTCCCCGAATGCAGGACGGCCGCGCCCGGTGACGGGAGCGGCCGTTTCGCTGTCCGGCGTTCAGTCGCTTCGAGGCGGACGGGTGGGCACCAGCTTGCGTCGTTGCCGGGCGAGCGCGAGGGGTAGGCCGGACGGGGAAAAGGCGACGCCGTCGTCCAGCGCCCAACCACCGCCCACGTCGCGCACCGTGAACTGAAATACTGCCCATCCCTCCGGCGACGTCTCCGGGGTCAGGGGCTCGATGAAGTCATAGCGCAGGTCGACGCTGGCCGAGATGACGGGGGGGCCGCGCAGAACCGTCATGTAGGCGGGGAAGATGCCGTCCAGCAGGAAGCAAAGGTCCCATACGTCCAGAGGCTTGTGTTCGGCTGTACGCATCCACAGGCGCAGCGTGGGATCGGAGACGTCGTTGCCGCCCGCGAGCCGGGGCCCGCCGTCGAAGCGGCGCTCGATGTATCGGGTGAACGAGGGAGCCAGGGTCGGGTCTACGGCAGTGTCGTCCAGAGCCTGGAACGGGGTCGTGGGCGGCGTCAGCGGTTTGATGGAGGGGCTGGGCGAGACCTTGCCGAAGGTCGCGAGCGCAGACAGCGCCGGGCGACCCGGCTGACCCGCCTCGATCCTGGCGTAGGCGACGGAGCGGCCGCCGCGCAGCAGGGTCGGGGTAAAGTCGCACGCCTCGAACCGGGCCGCGGCCAGATACTGGATCGTCAGAGTTTGCAGAGGCACCGTCAATCCGAGGCCTTCGCTCGCGGCGCGCGCGGCCAACGCCGCCATCAGGCCGCCGAAGGGTGCCCCCTTGTCGGGGTCCATGGCCAGGGCCGCGTTCGAGAAATCCCGTGTCAGGTTCGTCGTCAGACGCCCGTCGCCCGAAGGCGTCAGCGTCAAAGCCTCGGTCAGAGTCTGCATGGACGCGGCCTTGTCTTGGAAAAGGAGACGGGCGGAAGCCTGCCTCCGCCCGTCAGTCATGGGAATGCAGGAAACGCCGCGTGCCAGACGCAATGTTCGTTGCCAAACGAGACTGACTGACCGCGTCGTTTTTGGCAACCCTCTTGCCAAACCGCTGACGCAGGGTCACTTTCAGGCCATGGGACGCACCGCCGACTATTCACGCCAGAGCTGCTCGATCGCCGCGACGCTGGAGGTCATCGGCGATCCCTGGACGCTGCTGGTCATCCGCGACGCCTTCCAGGGCATCAAGCGGTTCGAGCAGTGGCAAGAGCGGCTGGGCGTGGCGCGCAATGTCCTCGCCGCGCGGCTCAAGACACTCGTCCAGCACGGGATCCTGGAGCCCCGGCTCTATTCCGAACGGCCGCCGAGGAACGAGTATGTGCTGACCGCCAAGGGCCGGGCCCTGTCAGACGTCCTGATCGTCATGCACGGCTGGGGTTCCCAGCACCTTTACGGCGAGGTCGATTCTGGCGTGACCTTCACCCACAAGACCTGCGGGGCCGAGCTGAAGCCGCGCGTGGCCTGCTCCTGCTGCGGCGAGATCGTCCGGCGGCGCGACACCGACATCCACTTCCACGCCAACCGGCCGACCGTCGGTGATGTCCTGCCCAAGGAGGCCGCCTCCGAAGAGGCGGCCTAGGCAAAGGGCTTAGTCCGCGTCGCGGACGTACTGGTTCAGGAAGGTCAGATAGGCCTCCTGGGCGGTGATGCGGTTGTCCCGACGCTGGAATCCGTGGCCCTCGTTGGGGAACAGGACATATTCGACCGGCACGCCGTTGGCGCGGATGGCGGCGACCAGGTCGTCGCTTTCGGCCTGCAGCACGCGCGGATCGTTGGCCCCCTGGACCACCAGCATTGGCCGCTGGATGTTCTCGGTGTGGAACAGCGGCGAGATGGCGCGGTGGCGTTCGGCGTCGGTGGCCGGGTCGCCCATCTCGTCATACAGGGCCACGCGGTTGGCCCCCCACCAGGCCGGGATCGATTCCAGCGTACGCTCCCAGTTGGTGACGCCGAAGATGTTGACCCCCGCCTCGAAGGCGGTCGGATGAAACGCCAGGGCGGCGGCCGTCATATAGCCCCCGTAGGACCCGCCCATCACCGCGACCTGGTCGTCGGCGACCCAGTCCTGATCCCGCAGCCATTGTCCGCCGGCGACGATGTCGCGCAGGTCTTCCTCGCCATGACGCTTGTCGTCCATGTGGAAGAAGGTCTTGCCGTAGCCCGAGCTGCCCCGGTTGTTGGCCCCCAGCACCGCATAGCCGTGGTTCACCAGATGCTGGACCATGGCGCTGTAGCCGCGCCGCGTCTGGCCGCCGGGTCCGCCGTGGACCAGGACGATGGCCGGAACCGGGTTCTCGGCCGAGGCCCCGTGCGGGCGGTACAGGATCGACGGGATCATCACCCCGCCCTCGGCCGGGTAGCGGACGACGGTGGCCTCGACCAGCACGTCCTCATCGATCGCCGGGTTCAGCGCCGTCGTCAGGCGGTTCGCCGCACCGTCGGAGAGGCTGGCGGTGAAGATGTCGGACGGCGAGGTGTCCGACAGCACGGTGAAGGCGATCCGGTCCTCGGTCGGGTTGAAACGCACGGCCCCGACGTCGCCGCCGGGAATTCCCGTGACCGCCACCGGCCGGCCCGTCGTGGTGTCGGTGATGGTCACCTCGGTCGAGCCGTCGGCGTTCAAGGACGAGACGCGGTAGCGGCCCGACGGCGAGAAGGCGACGTTGGAGACGTCCCACTCCGCCTCGATCAGGGGGGCGGTGTCGCCGGTCGCCAGGACCATGCGGCGGGCCTGGGTGAACTCTCCGAACTGGTCGGTGCCGTAGATCAGCGAGGCGTTGTCGGGCGTGAAATCATAGACGCCGTGCGAGATGTTCTGCTCGGGCGTCACCAGACGCGGCGGCGTTCGCGCTTGCAGGTCCACCAGATAGATGTCGGAGCGGGCGCTGGAGACGTTCTTCGTCAACGCCAGCCAGCGGCCGTCTCCCGAGATGGCGTCGGGGAAGAAGCCGTCGTTCTGGAACACCATCCGCGATTCATAGGTCTCGGCGTCATAGGCGATGACGTCGAACGAGGCCGGGTCGCGGGCATTGGAGGTCAGGTAGAAGGTCTTGCCGTCGTCGCTCCAGTCCAGGAAGCCAGCCTTCAGGTTCTCGCCCGGCGTCAGGTCGCGCAGGGTGCCGTCCAGTTCGCGCACATAGACGTGGTTCAACTCGTCGCCGCCGCCGTCGGTGGTGACCAGAACCCGTCCGTCGGTCGGGAAGTAGCTGATGCCGAAGGTCGCCGTGGTGGTCGAATTGGTCAGCGGCACAGGCTCGCCGCCCGCCACGGGCAGGGCATAGGCGTTGAACACCCCCGTCTGGTCCGACGAGATCAGGATCGACCGGCCGTCCGGCGAGAAGGCGCCGACGCGCGAGCCGCCGTTCAGCTGATAGCTGCGGTTCTCGAAGAACTGGGCGGCGGAATAGGTCGGGTGGGCTGAGGCCTGGGCCAGGGCAACCGGCTCGCTGGGCGGCGCGGCGAGGGCGGGTGCGGCGGCCAGAAGCGCCAGGACGGAAACGAGGTGAATGGTACGCATTGGACGAGCCCCTTCGGTGTGATCACGATCTCCGCGCGAATAGGAGCACGCGCGAACCGCTTTGTCTGCGACAGAGTGGCGTCTCAGTGGGCGAAGGCGTCGGCGTGGCGGGTGATCAGGGGGATGACGATGTCCTCCTCGTCTTCCAGGTGCCGGTCGGTCTGGCGCGAAGCGCGCTCCAGCGCGTCGGCCAGATGGGCGGCGTGGTCGGCGGCGTCGGGCGCGCCGCTCGCCAGCGCTTGATGGAAGCCCAGCCCGGCCTTGAACAGGGCCTCCAGCTGGCCGTGGATGGCGTCGTGGTCGGCGTCCAGCAGGTCGATACCCGCCGTGATCCTGGGCTCGACCCGGCGCATGACCGGGAAGTAGTGGCCGGTCTCGACCCGGTGGTGCCCATCCAGATGCTGGAGGTAGGCCTGGAGCGTCGGGATCAGCCCACGATGCAGCGAGACCAGATCACCGCCCGCGTGCCAAGCCGCCACCTGACCGGCCATCGCAGCCTGCTTTTGGCGAAAGCCGCCGTGCATCTGCAGCCAGAAGCGCGCGACCTCGCCCAGTTCGGCGTCATGCCAGCGCAGCCGGGGATAGGTTTCCAGGAGCCAGCGGTGGGCCTCGGGCAGGGCCTGCCGAACATCCAGCGCGTCAGACAAGATCGACGGCCGTCGTCGTGGCGATGAAGCCACCGCCCAGCAGACGGTCGGGATCGGCGGGGTCATAGAGGGCGCAGGCCTGGCCGGGAGCCACGCCTTCCTCGCCGGTGTCGAACACCAGGGCCACCGCGCCGTCGCGCATGTCCAGCCGGGCCGGGGAGGGCGGCCGGGTCGAGCGGACGCGGGCCAGGACGGTCGTCCCGGCCTCGGCGGCGTGTTCGATCGAGGTCGCGTCGCCCAGCCAGTTGGTCTCGTCCAGCGTCAGGGATCCGGTCAGCAAGGCCTCGCGCGGGCCGACGACGACGCGCCGCGTCTCCGGCTCCAGCTTCGTTACGAACAGCGGCTCGCCCACGGCGACGTTCAGCCCCCGGCGCTGGCCGATGGTGAAGTCGGTGATTCCGCCGTGTGCACCCAGGACGCGGCCGTCCATGTGCACGATCTCGCCCGCTTCGCGCCCCTGCGGGCGTAGCCGGTCGATCAGGGTCCGGTAATCGCCGGACGGGACGAAACAGATGTCCTGACTGTCGGGCTTGGCGGCGATCCGCAGGCCCAGTTCGACCGCCACGCCCCGCACGGCGGGCTTCTCCAGTCCCGCCAGTGGAAAGCGCAGATAGTCGAGCTGATCCCGCGTCGTGGCGAACAGGAAATAGGACTGGTCGCGCGACGGGTCGATGGCCTTCCTCATCTGCGGCCGACCATCCGGACCGACGGCGCGGCCGACATAGTGGCCCGTCGCCATGGCCTCGGCCCCCAGATCGCGGGCCACGTCCAGCAGGTCGCGGAACTTGACCGTCTGGTTGCAGCGGATGCAGGGCACGGGCGTGCGCCCCGCCAGATAATCGTCGGCGAACTGGTCGATGACGGCGTCGCGGAACCGGCTCTCATAGTCCAGCACATAGTGGGGAATGCCGAGGGTCTCTGCGGCCAGGCGGGCGTCGTGGATGTCCTGTCCCGCGCAGCAGGCCCCCTTCTTCTTCAGCGCCGCGCCGTGGTCGTAGAGCTGCAGCGTCACGCCGACGACGTCATAACCCGCCCTGTGCAGCAGGGCCGCCACCACGGTGGAGTCCACCCCGCCGGACATGGCGGCCACGATCCGCGTCCCGGTCGGCAGGCCGACGGCCGCGCGCGCTCTCTCGATCGCCGCGTCCATGTCGGGCGCGGCGATATCGGGGATCGGGCACAAGGGCTCGGCCAGGATCGACGAAGAGGGCGTCATCGCGCGCATATAGAGGCGATGGCGGCGGAATTCGAGACCGTCGGACTCAGGCGGCCGCGCGGGTCTCCACCATCGGCTCCCGGGCGCGCGGCGTGAGTTCCGCCAGACGCGCCTGAGCGGCGGCGACCGCGCGTTCGGCTGTCGAGAGATCCGCGACCAGGGCGTCGCGGCTTTCGACCAGGCGTGTTCCGTCCGGCCGGACCTTTCGCGGCCGCTTGCCGGCCAGGCCCAGGGCCTCTCGCCAATCCGCGCTCCAGGCCTCGATACCTTCACGCGCGGCGGCGAGGGCGGCCGGGACCGTGTGGTCGGCGTTCTGGAGCGCGCGGATGCGGGGCAGGGCGGCGATCGTTCGCGCGCGAAGCCGGGCGAGCGTCTCCAGGCGTCCTTCGAGCGGGTGAGGCAGGGCGGCGACCGCGGCGGGGTCGCTCTCAGGGTGAGCCTCAGCCGCCTCGCTGACCGAGACTGGCGGTTGCTCCTTCTCGGCGCCCGGGGCGTGGATATCGCCAGGCGCGGCCTGGGTTTCCATGTCGCGGGAGGGCGGCTGGAACCGCGCTTCCGCGTCCGCCTGGGCTTCGACGGGGTCCATCTCGGCCTCGGCCGGCGCTGTTTCCGCGCCCGCTGGCGTGTCGCTGGCGTCCTCGAAGGCGGCTGCCGCTTCGGGCGGCACAGGACTGGCTTGCTGCTGCACCGCGCGGTCGGCCAGCCAGCCGCGGCCGGCGGCGACGTGGTCGTCGAGATCGGTCAGCCCGGCCCGGAGTTGGGTCCAGAGCGCCTCCAGATCGTTGCCGCGACGGACGATGGCCCCGCCGCGATCCGCCAGATCGGCCGCGCCGGACGCCGCCGTCTCGGCCGCCGCAAGGTAGGCGGCGCGGAAGGCTTTCAACCGCTTGCCCCGACTGTCGAACAGGCCCGCCAGGCCCCGTCGGGGCTCCAGCCGGGCGGCGTCCAGCCCCGTGACGCGATCCCGTACATGGGTCAGCAGGGCGGCGGCCTCGGCGTGGGGGGCGGAGCCGCTGATCGCGTCCAGACGTTCCAGAGCGGCCTCGACAGGGACAAGGACAGACTCGGCGAAGGCCGCACCGGCTTCGGCGTCGTCGGCCATGGCGGCCCGGATCGCGACGATCCGGTCCGAAGCGGTCGGCGGCGAGCCATCGGTCATGTCACCCTCCATCGCCCGGCTCTCTGACGGGGCCGATTTCGGATTAACTATGCCGCAGCCTTGAGGGTTTGTGAAATCGAGTAGGCCGCCTCGGTCCTGGCCGCGACCTCGTCCAGCGTCACGCCCTCGGCCAGCTCGATCAGCTCCAGCCCTGCGCCGCCCGGTTTGACGTCGAAAACGCACAGGTCGGTGATGATCCGGCTGACCACGCCTGTGCCGGTCAGGGGCAGGGTGCAGGCCTTCAAGACCTTGGACTGGCCGTGCTTGTTGGCGTGCTCCATGACGACGACCACGCGCTTGACGCCCGCGACCAGGTCCATGGCGCCGCCCATGCCCTTCACCAGCTTGCCCGGGATCATCCAGTTGGCGATGTCGCCGTTCTCGGCCACCTCCATGGCGCCCAGGATCGACAGGTTGATGTGGCCGCCGCGGATCATGGCGAAGCTGTCGGCCGAACTGAAATAGGCGCTCTCGGGGATTTCGGTGATCGTCTGCTTGCCAGCGTTGATCAGGTCAGGATCGACGTCTTCGTCATAGGGGAAGGGCCCCATGCCCAGCATGCCGTTCTCGGACTGCAGGGTGACCTCCATCCCGGCCGGGATGTAGTTGGCCACCAGGGTCGGGATGCCGATGCCGAGGTTCACATAGAAGCCGTCCTGCAGTTCCTGGGCGGCGCGTTCGGCGAGCTGTTCGCGGGTGCGGGGCATTATGCGGTCTCCCGGATGCGAATTGTGCGCTGCTCGATGCGCTTCTCGAACGTGCCCTTGATGATGCGATCGACGTAGACGCCGGGCGTATGGATCGCGTCGGGGTCGAGGGAGCCGGTCGGCACGATCTCCTCGACCTCGACGACCGTGACCTTGCCCGCCGTGGCCATCATCGGGTTGAAGTTGCGGGCTGTCTTTCGGAAGACCAGGTTGCCGCGCTCGTCGGCCTTCCAGGCCTTGACGATCGACAGGTCGGCGACGAGGCCGGTCTCCATCACATAGTCGCGGCCATCGAAGGTCCGGACTTCCTTGCCCTCGGCGACAAGGGTGCCGACGCCGGTGGCGGTGAAGAAGGCCGGGATGCCCGCGCCGCCCGCCCGAATGCGTTCGGCCAAGGTACCCTGCGGATTGAACTCAAGCTGCAACTCGCCGGCCAGATACTGGCGTTCGAACTCCTTGTTTTCGCCGACGTAGGACGAGATCATCTTGGCGATCTGACGCGTCTCCAGCAGCTGACCCAGGCCGAAGCCGTCGACGCCCGCGTTGTTGGAGATGACGGTCAGGGCCTTGACCCCCGTGTCGCGCAGCGCCGCGATCAGGTTTTCGGGGATGCCGCACAGGCCGAAACCGCCGGACATGACGGTCATGCCGTCGAAGGTCAGCCCCTCCAGCGCGGATTCGGCGTCAGCGTAGATCTTGCGCATCGCTCTCCCTTTTTCACTCTACGGTGAATATGGCCCTTGATCGTTGTCCTTACGGCGAGTGACGTGCGGCGGCAAGCTGCGAGACCTCGACCTGCGAATGATGGTGCGAACCGTCTGAATGGTCTGAAAATCCCCTCTCGGCCTGTCGGTGGAGATGGGGGCGCGAGCAAGGCGGAGCAAGGTCAGGACGTGTGGGGCGATCCCACCGTCAATGGCTCGGGCGGCGCGGGGCGGTCGCGATAGCGCGCGCCCTTCAGCATCATCTTCAGCGCCTCCCAGTGGATGCCGGCCGTGACCTTCCAGGTCAGGAGCGGATGGGTGACGAAGGCGCGCAGCAGTTCGGCGTCCGTCAGCGGACGGCGATGCCCGGCGAACGACGCCGTGAGGATCGGCGTGTCGCCCCGTCGAACCGCGACCACGACCGACACCGCCTCGCCTGGCGGCTGGACGGTGAAGTCGTAGGTCAGGGCCATGTCCATATAGGGCGAGACGAAGAAGCGTTTTTCGGTCGTCTGGCGGATCGGGCCGGACGGCTGATCCTCCGGCAGGGCGACGACGTAGCTGTGGCGCTCGTGGAAGGTGTTGGTGACTTCATAGACCAGGGCCGCGATCGATCCGTCGGGCGAGTGGCAGAAGTAGACGCTGATCGGATTGAAGCCGTAGCCCAGGATGCGGGGCATGGTCAGCAGCCGGATCACTCCGCCCCGAAGGTCGATACCCGCAGCCGACAGGTGGGTCTCGATCTGGGCGCGAAGTGGTGTGTCGGAGCGGTCGCCGTGGTCACGGGCGCTGACACTCATCAGGCCGAACCGGCCGTGGGACAGCAGGCGGAGACGCCGGGTGGTGGCCTCGATCGCGTCGATGTCGAGCAGCAGCATGTAGAGGCCGTAGCTCAAGCGGTGCTCGAAGTTGGCGACGCGCTGATGCACGACCTCGCCGACGTAGAGGGAGCCATGATCCTCACCCGGAGCGAAGCGAACGGGGGAGGGGGACCGCGAAGCGGTGGAGGGGGCGGCTCCAGACACGGCGCGCGCGTCCGCCCCCTCCACCAGCCTTCGGCTGGTCCCCCTCCCCCGCGAAGACGCGGGGGAGGATTGCTGAATTGTCGACCTCACGCCGCCTCGGCCACGGGGCTGGTCGCCGCGCCCAGCACGATCCGCCCGCTCTCGTTCGCGACCAACCAGGGCCGGCGCACGCCGCCCAGCTGCTCGGCCACGGCGAGACCCGCCTGCAGACCGTCCTCGTGGAAGCCCGAGCCGAACCAGGCCCCGGCGAACCAGACGCCGCCTTGACCCTGAAGCGACCAGAGCTCGGATTGCGCGGCCACGGCGGCCTGATCGAAGACGGGATGCTCATAGTCCCATTCGCCGATCACCAGGGCCGGATCGGGCTCCCGCGCCGGGTTCAGGCTGACGAACAGGGGCGGGCCGGGCAGGGACTGGAGCTCGTTCATCCAGTAGGTCACGCCACCCTCGCCCGAGCGGTCGGAATAGCCCTTGTGCGTCCATGCGGCCCAGGCGTGGCGGCGTTTCGGCATGGCGGCGGTGTCGCGGTGCAGGATCGCGCGGTTGGGGCGATAGGCGATCGCGCCGAGCAGCCGGCGCTCCTCGGCCGTGGGCTGATCCAGCAGATGCAGGGCCTGATCCGAATGGGTGGCCAGGACCACGGCGTCGAACCGCTCGGTCCGACCGTCGGCGAACCGCAGCGTGGCGCCGGAAGGGTCGCGCGACACGCCGACGACGCCCGCGTCCAGCACCGTGCGACCCTGGAAGGCCGCGTGTAGGCGGCTGACATACTCCCGGCTGCCGCCGTCGACCGTGCGCCAGGTCGGCTTGAGGTCATAGGTCAGCAGATTGTGGTTCATATAGAACCGCACGAAGGACGCCGCCGGATAGGCCGACATCTGGCCCATGGAGCAGGACCAGATCGCCGCGGCCTGAGGCAGCAAGTGCGCCTCCTTGAACAGGTCGCCATAGCCGTTGCGGCTTAGATAGGCGTCCAGCGTCTCGCCGGTCCGTTCCATCTCGGCCAGGTCCCTGGGGGCCTGCTTCTGGAACCGCAGCAGGTCGGAGATCATCCGCCAGAACTTCGGGCTGACCCAGTTCCGCTTCTGAGCGAACAGGGCCGGGATGCCGTGGCTCGAGTATTCAAAAGCTCCGTCGTCGATCGACACGGCGAAAGACATGTGGGCCGGCTTGGTCGGCACCGACAGGTGGTCGAACATCGCGACCAGGTTCGGATAGTTGTCGGCGTTGTAGACGATGAAGCCGGTATCAACCGCGACGGGCGCGGACGGGGTCGGGGCCTCCACCGTGTTGGAATGTCCGCCGATCCGGTCCTCGGCCTCGAACAGGGTCACATCGTGGACCTGGGACAGCAGCCAGGCGGACGACAGGCCCGATATGCCCGAGCCGACCACGGCGATCCGGCGGCGCGGCGCGCCCGGCGTGGGGTTCGACGAAACGAGATGGGCGCTCATGGGGTCTCCGGACGGCGAGGGACGACCAGATCAACTACGGCCGTGGGCCTGAGGCGGATGAGCTTTCATCCGAGCGTCACGGTCGTGCGTAACTGCCGGGTCGCCCCATGAAGCGCGGCCGTTGCGTGCGTCAACGGTTAGGCTTCGCAAGGCCCGGTCGCAATGTCAGGATCGTCGCATGAACTTCACCAATGTCGCCATTCGCCAGCTGCAGGACGCGCCCTTTCCCGACTTCGTCACCCGTCCCGCGATCCGCAGCCTGGTGACCGAGGCGCGCAAGAAGCTGGACCGCGAGGGACCGCACGACGCCGCCGCCTTCGCCCGCGAGATGGCGACCCGCGCCATCGCCGAGCACACCGACGCCGCCAACGACCAGCATTACGAACTGCCGCCCGAGTTCTTCCGCCTGTGCCTGGGCAAGCGGCTGAAATATTCCTGCTGCCTCTATCCGACCTGGACCGAGACCCTGGACGAGGCCGAGGAGGCCGCCCTGGCCGAGACCTGTCGCCACGCCGGTCTGGCCGACGGGCAGGCGGTGCTGGAGATGGGCTGTGGCTGGGGCTCGCTGAGCCTGTGGATGGCCGAGCGATATCCGCGCAGCCGGATCACCGCGGTATCCAACAGCCATGGCCAGCGCGGTCACATCGAGGCCGAGGCCCGGGCACGGGGCCTGACCAACCTGACCGTCATCACCTGCGACATGAACGCGTTCGAGCCGCCCGAGCCCGGCGCCTATGACCGTATCGTCTCGGTCGAGATGTTCGAGCACATGGCCAACTGGCGCGCCCTGCTGACCCGGGCCAAGGGATGGTTGAAGCCCGAGGGGCGGATGTTCATCCACGTCTTCACCCACCGCGACGCGCCCTACCGGTTCGATCACACCGACAACGGCGACTTCATCGCCCAGCATTTCTTCACCGGCGGGGTCATGCCCAGCCACGACCTGATCCATCAGTTCCCCGACCTGTTCGAGGTCGAGCAGGAATGGACCTGGAACGGCGTGAACTATGCCCGCACCGCCGAGGACTGGCTGACCAACATGGATCTGAACAAGGACCGGGTCTTTGAGTTGATGAGTGAGACCTATGGCCCGGCGAACGCCAAGCTGTGGGTGCGGCGCTGGCGACGCTTCTATCTGGCGACGGCGGGCCTATTCGGAAACGACGGCGGCCGGACCTGGGCCGTCAGCCACTATCGCCTCAAGCCCGCCTGAAGGACCCGACATGCTGAAATGGATCGCCGCCTACATCGGCACTGCGGCCGCCTTCGCGGCGATCGACTTCGTGTGGCTGAGCACGATGACCGAGCGGTTCTACAAGCCGGTGATCGGGCCGATCATGGCACCCAAGCCCGACATGGTCGCGGCGGTGCTGTTCTATGTCATCTACATCGGCGGCATCGTCTTCTTCGCCGTGGCGCCAGCCCTGAAGGAAGGGGCCTGGACCCGCGCGGCGCTGAACGGGGCGGCCCTGGGGTTCGTGGCCTATGCGACCTATGATCTGACCAACCAGGCGACGCTGGCAGTCTGGCAGGTCAAGCTGACGGTGGTGGACCTGATCTGGGGCACGGTCCTGACCATGGCGGCCGCGACCGCCGGCTATTTCGCGGCCAGCGCGGCCGGAGGCCGCCCGGCCTGACGATTTCTGTCAGGCAGTTGTCTTTCAGCGAGCGTTGATATCTCCTCCGTCCAGAAACGGAGGGGTGACATGACGAGATCGATCTTTGCGGTGGGATTGGCCATGGCTGCGGGGCTGTTGCTCGCGACACCGGCCCTGGCCCAGAAGCAGGCGTATCAGACCGTCGATACAATGGCGCGCGCCACCTATGGCGACTATCGGCTCAACGCGGGCTTTCCGGATGACCCCTATGTGATCTACCTGACCTCCGGCGGTCAGATCGACGCGTCGGACGTCGCCGACGGTTGCGTCGGCATGGTGGCCCAGGCCCCCGACGCTCAGTTGACCTATTCGGCGGGCAACCTGCCCCTGATCATTCGCACCAGCTCGTCCAACGACACGACGTTGCTGATCAACGGGCCGGACGGCCGCTGGTACTGCGACGACGACTCGGGCGGGGGCACCAACGCCGAGATCAGCTGGAGCAACCCCGGATCGGGCGTCTACGACATCTGGGTCGGGGCCTATGGCGGCGACAGCGCGCCGGCCGAGCTCCGCATCAGCGAACTCTATTCCGGAGGTGACGGCGGCGGCGGTGGGGGCGGCGGCTACTCGGGGTCGACCGGGACGTTCGGCGGCATTTCGCTGAACTCCGGTTTCACCCCCGACCCGCACACCGTCTATCTGACGGCGGGCGGCGGTTACGACGCCTCGCGGCTGGGCAGCGGGTGTGTCGGCATGGTCGCCGATGATCCCGACTATGTCGTCAGCTACCGGTCCGGGAGCTTCCCCTTGGTGTTCGGCGTGGATGCCGACCGCGACACGACCCTGATCGTGGCCGACGAAAACGATCGCTACTGGTGCGACGACGACGGCGGCGACCAGGCGCTGAACCCCCGGGTTCACATCACCAACCCGCGCAGTGGGGAGTACCGCGTCTGGGTCGGCACCTATTCGTCCGGCAACTCGCCCGCGACGCTGTATGTCACCGAACTGGCAGGCAACGCGCCTTAACCATTTTCCTCCCGCGTGGCGCGTGCGCCATGGCGAGACACGCGACGACCCGGCTATGATGGCCGGGTCGTTTTCGTATGGGGGCAGCGGGTGCGCGCCGGGGTCAATGCAGTCACGGCCGCCCTGGTGGTGGGCCTTCTCGGCGGGCTGGCCCTGACGCCGGACGGGCGCGCCTGGCTGCGGCGTCCGACCCTGATGCTGGGCGACAGCGCCAATGCCTCGGCGTCGCCGCCCGTGGTCACGCGCGCGGCGGTTCCGGCCGACCCGGTGGTCGCGCCCGTGGTCGCGCCTCCGACGAACCCTCTGCGGAACAAGGCGGCGCAGGGACGCCTGCGGATCGGCGTGTTCGGCGACTCCATGGCCGACGGCCTGTGGACCGCGCTCTATCGCGACATGCGCGACCATCCAGGCGTCACCGTCACCAAGTTCAGTGAGGTCTCGACCGGCCTGTCCCGCTATGACTACGTCGATATCCAGGCCAAGACCCAACGCCAGATCGCCGAAGAGCCGATCGACGCGGCGGTGATCCTGTTCGGCACCAACGACGCCCAGGGCATCAGTCTGGACGGCGTGATCCATGACTTCGGCACGGACGGCTGGAAGGCCGCCTATGCCCGCCGGATCGACGATCTGGTCGCCATGCTGCGCGGGCAGGGGATCGCGGTCTACTGGGTCGGGCTGCCGGAGATGAAGCGCGTCGGCTTCGACGGGCGGATGGATCTGATCAACGGAGTGGTCTCCGAGCGCATGGAGGCTCTGGGCGTGCCCTTCATCGAGACCGAGACCCTGACCCGCGACGCGGCGGGCGAATACGACGCCTATCTGCCCGAGACCGGGACCGGACGGCGGCGGCTGATGCGGGCCAGCGACGGCATCCATATGACCATGGCCGGCTATATCCGGATCGCCGAGCCGGTGGCCGCGCGGCTGAAGCGCGACGCCGGTCTGGAGACGCCGACCGAGGCGACGGCGGAGCCCGCCGGGGCGTGATCCGGGCCCTGGCCGTGCTGGCGGGTCTGACGGCGACCGGCCCGGCCGTCGTCCAGGAGCGACCCTGGACGCCTTTGCCCAGTCCCGTCAGCGCGACCTGCCCGGGGGGTCTATGTCAGCCACAGGGCCTCGGGGCCTTCTTCGACGCTCTGGACCGGGGCGGGAGGGTCAGCATCGTCCAGTTCGGGGACAGCCACACGGCGGGTGGCGACATCACCGGCTCCCTGCACTGGAGGCTGCGGGCGCGTTATCCGGGTCGGGACATCCAGCTGACGCCTCACGGTGTGGTGGGCGACACCCTGCGAGGCCTTGAGGCGCGCGAGCCGGTGCTGACGCCCGGCACGCCGACGCCGGATCTGGTCATCCTGGCCTATGGGACAAACGAGGGGTTCGACGACCTTCTGGACCCGGCGATCTACGAACGCCGCCTGCGCGACCAGCTCGCACGGCTGCGGAGCCTGTTTCCCCGGGCCTCCCTGTTGATCCTCGGTCCGCCCGAGGCCATGCGCGGTGAGGGGGGCGGCACCTGCGCTTCGGACCGCGACAGGCGCTGGAGGGCCCCGGCCATGCTTTCCGTGGTGCGAGACCTGCAGCACCGGGTCGCCGCCGAGGCGGGCGTCGCGTTCTGGGACTGGAGGGGCCGGATGGGAGGAGAGTGTTCGGCCCACGCCCTGACGCTCGGGGAGGCCCCGATGATGCGTCCGGATCATGTCCATTTCACCGGCGCGGGCGGCGACTGGATCGGCGGGCTGCTGTTCGACGACATCGCAGCGGCCCATGGCCGGGGAGGGCGCTAGGTGCTGTTCCCGACGCTCGCCTTCGGCGTCTTCTTCCTGTTCGTCTATTTCACCGCCTGGTCGCTGGATCGCGAAAACGGGCGCAGGAAGCTGTTCCTGCTTTTGGCCAGCTGGGTCTTCTATGCCCAGTGGGACTGGCGCTTCGTCGGGCTGCTGATCGCGTCGGCGGTGCTGAACTGGGGCGTCGCGGCCGTCATCGCCAGGGCCGATCAGGCGGGGCGCAGGAAGCTGTGGGTCGGCCTGGGGGTGGCCGCCAACCTGCTGATCCTGGGCGTGTTCAAATACTACGGCTTCTTCGTCGAACAGGCGGGCGAACTGTTGGCCCGTGTCGGCTGGGAGCGGGACCTGCCGCTGCTGGAGATCGTCCTGCCGGTCGGGATTTCCTTCTTCACCTTCCAGGGCATCAGCTACGTCGTCGACGTCTATCGGGGCAGGACGCCGCCGGCGAAGTCCCTGCTCGACGTCATGCTGCTGATGAGCTTCTTCCCGCATCTGGTGGCGGGGCCCATCGTGCGGGCTTCGGACCTCTTGCCCCAGTTCGATCGCGTGCCCCGCCTTACACGAGAGATGGCGGCGCACGGATTTCTGCTGATCGGCTGGGGCCTGTTCAAGAAAACGGTGATCGCGTCGGAGCTGTCGGTGCGTCTGGTCGATCCTGTCTTCTTCGATCCGTCCGCATACGGAGCGTTGGACCTGACGGCGGCGGTCTATGCCTATGCGGTCCAGATCTACTGCGACTTCTCGGCCTATTCCGACATGGCCATCGGGACGGCGGCGCTGCTGGGATACTCCTTCCCGCGCAACTTCGATCAGCCGTACCGGGCGAAGTCGATGCAGGACTTCTGGCGGCGCTGGCACATCAGCCTGTCCAGCTGGCTGCGCGACTATCTGTATGTGCCGCTGGGCGGGGGACGAAAGGGGCTGGTCCGCAGCTGCCTGAACGTCTTCATTACCATGCTGCTCGGCGGGCTGTGGCACGGCGCGGCCTGGACCTTCGTGGCCTGGGGCGCGCTGCACGGCGGGGTCCAGGTGATCGAGCGCCTGGGTCGCGCCGCCTTCGGCGACCGCAAGGTGATCCCGACCTGGATCGGCGTGATCGTGACCTTCCACATCGTCTGCCTGGGCTGGATCCTGTTCCGGTCCGAGAGCTTCCCCATGGCGATGGAGGTGCTGGCGGGGCTGGGGCGCTTCGAGGCGGCGACGATGGTGACGCCCTTCCTGCTGACGCTGATCGTCGGCGGCCTCCTCATGCACTGGCTGCCGCCGCGCGCGGTCGAGGGGATCGCCACCTGGCTGAAGCCCGCGCCGTCGCTGACCATGGGGCTGCTGGTCGGGGCCGCCCTCCTGCTGGTCGAGGCCGTGCGCCCCGACGGCGTCGCCCCCTTCATCTATTTCCAGTTCTGAGGGCGATGCGATGACCGACCGCCCCGACGATCCGGATACCCCGCTGGCCCCGTTCCCGACGGCCCTGCCGCAGTCGCCGTTCCCGCCGCTGGACGGCGAGACCGCGCCCTATCTGGAACAACAGGAAATCGAGGCCCCGCCTGCCGAGGCCGTCGTTGCCGAGGAGGTCGGCGACTGGATCGAGACCGCCGATGCCCACGACCTGCCGACCGCGCCTGAGCCTGTGCCCGCCAATCCGCTGCTGGCGCTGGGCCGGTTCGCCTTTCCGCCGGGCGAGCCGCCGGACGAGGAGGGCCTGGCCGCCCGCGACCGCCGCTGGACCAGCCGCGTCATCGTGGTCGCGACGGTGTTCCTGCTGATCTTCAACATCGCCTCGGTCCAGAACTGGACCCGGCAACAGGCTCCGGGGTGGGTGACGACCACGGTCGATCGACTGGCCGAGGTCTGGAGCGAGCAGATGGCGTCGCTCGGGGCCGACCGGCCGAGGGAAACGGTTCGCGAGGGGTATGAGCGCGCGCGGGAGGCGAGATGGTCTGCTTCTCCCCTTGCGGGAGAAGGTGGCCCGGAGGGCCGGATGAGCGGTACGGAGACACAGACGCGATGATCGGATGATTGGCTCGTCGGTGATGCCGGGTCTCACCCCTCATCCGACCTCGCGTTGCTCGGCCACCTTCTCCCGCAAGGGGAGAAGGAACTCAGCGCCTCGCCGGAGCCGTGATCCCGCCCTCGTCTCGCGTCACAACGAACGTCGCCACCGTCCGTGTCTCGAAGGGCTTGGCCAGAATGGTCGAGACGCTCCGTAGCTTCGCCTCGGCCCGCTCCGGCGTCAGGGTCAGCAGAAGGTAGCCCTTGGCCGACTGGTCGCAGAACACGACTTCGTCGTTGTTGGCGCTGAGCAGCGGGCCGATCGGCAGGGGGGCGACGGCGTCGCCGACGGAGGGGCTGGAGATGGCGCTGGTGCCGAACTCGACCGCGCGCCGGGCCCCGGCCGCGTCCTTCAGGTCATTGACCCAATAGGCGTGGCTGTCACCGGCCAGGACGATGGGCTGGACGCCAGCCTCGGCGAAGGCGGCATACAGGCGCTCGCGCCCCGCCGGATAGCCGTCCCAGCTGTCCAGGCTGAAGGGCACGCCCAGCTTGTAGAGCTGGATCACCTGACGGATGCCGGGCTGGACCGCCTCGGGCAGGCCCGAGATCAGGCCCTCGATCTGGGCCTCGGACGCCATGCGTGTGATGTCGGGGCCGTTGACGCGGGCCATGACCACCTGGTTGCCCAGCACCTGCCAGGGCTTCCCGGCGGCCTTCGAGGCCGTCAGCACCCCCTTCAGCCAGTCGCGCTGCGTCTGACCCAGCAGGTCGCGATCGGGGGCGGCCAGCGCCCGGCGAAAGGTCTCGACGTCGGGACGGCCGTCCACGACCGGCATGTCGGTCTCGTAGTCGAGTGGCTTGTCGCGGTTCAGCAGCCGGGTCTCGACCATGGCCAGGGTCGCCAGATCGCCGAACTCGAAGCTGCGGTTGACGTGGTCCAGCGACAGGCCACCCTGAGGCTCGCGGATCGGCATCCATTCGTAATAGGCGCGAAGCGCCGTGGCCTTCTTGACGGCGAAGTCGCCCTCGGTCTCCGGCTGGTGGTTCTCGGCCCCGTGCATCCAGGCGTCGTTGGACACCTCGTGGTCGTCCCAGACGCAGATGAAGGCGGCGCGAGCGTGGGCGGCCTGCAGGTCGGGGTCGGACTTGTACTGGGCGTGACGCAGCCGGTAGTCCGCGAGGGTCAGGATCTCGCGCGGCGGCTGGTGCAGGCGGCTGAGCTGGGCCCCCGTCGCGCCGCCGTAGTCGTTCTCGCGCGCGCCGTATTCATAGATGTAGTCGCCGAGGTGGAGGACGGCGTCGAGGCGAGGCTCGGCCGCCATGGCCTCCCAGGCATTGAACAGGCCACCCGGATAGAGCTGGCACGAGGCCACGCCCAGCACGACGTCGGCGGTGGGGCCCTGTGGGAGGGTGCGGACCCGCCCGACCGGGGAGGCGACGTCGCCGACGCGGAAGTCATAGGTGTAGTCGACGCCCGGACGCAGGCCCCCCGCGATCACCTTGACCGTGAAGTCGCGGTCGGGCGACGCCTCGGTGGTGCCTGAGGCGACAACCGTCTCGCCGCTGAGCGCCCGCCACGCGACCGGGACGGCGCGCGAGGTTGCGGCCCCCGGTGTGACCCGGGTCCACAGGACCACGCTGTCGGCATGGGGATCGCCGGACGCGACACCGTGCAAGAAGGCGACCGTCGGGGCCTGGCCGGGGGCCGCGACGACCGGACCGGCGACGGCGCCGACGCCGAGGCCGGTCAGGAGGCCGCGACGGTCGATGTTGAGTTCCGGCATGCCCGCCTACCTTACTTCCGCTCATCCCCGCGAAAGCGGGGACCGAGTGCTTTGGACGATGACTGTTTCACATTCCTCGCCGCTCTCAATCCCGCACATCGCGCCTCGTTTCAGGACTGGGTCCCCGCTTTCGCGGGGATGAGCGGAGAATTTTCGGCTAGTAGCTCACGGTCAGATTGACGCCATAGGTGCGCGGCTCGCCGGCGATGAAGGTGGGCAGGCCGAGGCCGTCGCCGGTGTTGCCCGCGTCCTTCAGGAAGTCCTCGTCGAGCAGGTTGTCACCGAACGCCTCGACCGACCAGTTGCCGGCGTTCGGGGTATAGCGGACCCGCAGGTTCAATAGACCATAGCTGTCCTGGAATTCGTCGACGGCGACGTCCGGCACGAAGTTGTTGGTCTGCAGGTTCGTCCGGTCGTTGTCGTTGTCGAAGAAAATCTCCGACTGCCAGGTGTAGGTCGGCTGAACCTCGACAGCGCCGCCGGCGACCGGCACCGACCACAGGGCGCCCAGGCTGAACTTGTGGTCGGGCGAGAGGCGGAACCGGTTTCCGTCGAAGATGCCGGCCTGGAAGCGCGAGTGGTTGTAGCCGTAGGTGGCATACAGGTCGAAGGTGTCGGTTGCCGACCACACCGCCTGAGTCTCGAAGCCGTAGCTTTCGGCCTCGCCGGCGTTCGTGGTGATGAACTGGGTGCCGACCTGAACCGTCGTCTGGAAGTTCTGGTAGTCGTAGAAGAAGACCGCGCCGTCCAGACGCAGGGCCCCGTCCATCGTCACGGTCTTGAAGCCGGCCTCGTAGCTGTCGACCGTCTCCTCCTCGACCTCGTTGAACACCGGCGCGCCGAACGGCGTGGTCGGCACGCCCGCAGCCAGCACCGCCGGGCGACGGCCCCGGGCATAGGTGGCGTAGAGACTGGCGTCCGGGCTGATCGCGTAGCGGCCGGTCAGGCGATAGGTGAAGCCGTCGTCCTCCAGGCTGCGCTCGCTGACGCTGCCGTTGCCGGCTGTGGGCTGGAAGGTCAGGCCGAACAGGGGGAAGGCGGCGCTGGCGGGGGCGTTGGCGGCGCCCGGCGTGGCAAGTTGGGTCACCAGTCCGCCGGTGAAGGCACCCAGGGCGGCCGCCTGAGCCAGCGACGTCGGCGTGCCCTGCGCGATCAGGGCGTTGATCTGGCCCTGCAGCTGGGCGACGGCCAGCAAACCGCCCGCGATGGACCGACCGTTGACGACCTGGGAACCGAAGGACGTGGTCTTGTCGTCGGTGGTATAGCGGACGCCGGCAGCGAACTCCCAGCGGTCGGTCGGCTTCCAGGTCAGGTCGGCGAAGACGTCGAAGCTATCCAGCTCGGTCTCGGTGTAGGCGTTCTCGATGTGGCTGGCCTTCAGGTTCGCGGCGATGCCGGCGCGGGCCGGCGCCGGAATGCCGAACCCGCCGAGCAGCGGCTGCAGGAAGGCCTGCGACGCATAGACCGAGCGCGGCAGGAAGGTGGTGCCGACCGCCGCAGGATTACCGTCCAGGATGCCGGCCAGCTGGGCCAGGGCGATCCGTTCGTCGATCTCGATCGGCGATTCCGAGTCGTTGTCCTCGCGGAAATAGCCGGCGCCGACGAAGCCCGAGAACTGGCCGCCGTTGTCCCAATTGAGGCGCAGTTCCTGGCTGAACTGGTCGCCGTTCGAGATGCCGATACCGGTCAGGATGGGCAGGGAGATGCCGTCCGGGTCGAAAGTCTCGGAGGTCTCGAAGCTGCGGATGGCGGTGGTGGAGGTCAAGGTCAGGCTGTCGGACAGATCATAGCGGGCCAGGCCCGTCACGCCCCAGACCTCGCGAGTGATGCCCAGCCTGCTGCCGTCGATGTTGGTCGAGGGCGTCAGGGCCGCGCCGTCGGACGGCTCGCGACCGCCGAGGACCGCGCCGGTGTCGGGGTTCTGCGCGTCGTAGAAGACCGAGCGGAAGCTGACGCCCGAGGGGTTGTCGACCTGGAAGTTGCCGATCAGGTCGAAGCGGAAGGCGTCCGACGGCTGCCAGGCGAACAGGGCGCGATAGGCCTGGGTATCGACGCTGTTGTAGTCGCGGCCACCCAGCAGGTTGTCGATATAGCCCCCGCGCGTCTTCACCCGTCCGGCCAGACGCAGGGCGGTGGTGTCGCCGAGCGGCAGGTTCACCATCAGCTCGCCCATCAGATAGTCGAGATTGCCCAGGCCCAGCCGCACCTCGCCGTATGCGGCGTCGATGTCGGCCTTGTTCTGGATGACGTTGACCGCTCCGATCAGGGCGCCCCGGCCGTACAGGGTCGATTGCGGGCCCTTGGCGACCTCGACCCGCTCGATGTCGAACAGCTCGACGAAGGCGCCCGGCGCGCGCGAGATCGACACGCCGTCCTGATAGATGGACACGCGCGGCTCGTCGGCGGCGCCGGTCGAGTCCGACGTGATGCCCCGGATCACGAAGCCGGGGTTGTTGGGCGACTGGTTCTGGACGATCAGGCCGGGCACGAAGGCCGACAGTTCTTCGAAGTCCTGGACGCCGAGTCCGTCCAGGAACTCTCCGTTATAGGCGGTCAGGGCGAAAGGAACCTCGATCGGGTCCTGGGCGCGCAGCTGGGCGGTGACGATCACCTCCTCCAGCTGGGTCGAATCCTGGCCGACCTGGGCGTGGGCGGCTCCGGCGATGGCGCAGGTGGCGACGGCGCCCATGAGCACGGCGCGCGTGGTGAAGCGGTTCAGCATGACAATCCCCCGAGTGATGCGTTCGGCACCTAACGGGGGTTGGCATCGCCCTTACGACGGTACGGCGGCGCTTGCGTGACGCTTGGATCGTGTACGGACCGCTGATCTCAGAGGAAACCGAGACCGCGCGAGGCCATGTTCCTCAGGTTCGGGAAGATGACGTCCAGATTGCTCTCGGACACTCCCAGCCAACGCCCCATGGTCGCCCCGTACTGATCCACCGATGTGGTGGGCACCAGGTAGGACCGGCTCATGTCCGGGTTGCGGAAGGCCCCTAGATCGACTCCCAGCGTCGGGTACTGGCCGTAGATGTCGCCCCCCCGCACCGAGCCGCCCATCACCAGGTGGTGGCCGCCCCAGGCGTGGTCGGTCCCGTCGCCGTTTGTGGTGAAGGTCCGCGAGAAGTCCGAGGCCGTGAAGGTGGTCACCGCCTCGCGCATGTTCACGCCACCGAGATTGCCCAAAGCACCGTCGAAATAGGACAGGGCGTGCGCGACCCTGGCCAGGTTGTTGCCCTGGGCGGCGTTCTGGAAGTCGTGGGTGTCCCAGCCGCCCAGGCTGACGAAGAAGACCTGGCGCCGGATGCCCAGCGCCGGCGCCGCCGCGATCATGCGCGCCACGGTCTGGAGCTGGGTCGCCAGGGTATTGTTCTCGATCGCGCCGGTGATCGGGTTGCGATAGGCGGGCGCGGCGGCGACGCCGGTCACGGCCGACGATCCGAACACGGTGTTCAGCGTCGTCGAGGCCCCGATCGACCGGCCCGTGGTGGTCGCGTAGTCTGCCGCGAACACGCTGGCCGAGTTGGTGTCGGTGATGATCTCTCGCACCCGCCCGGGCGCGACGGTCGAGCCGAACAGGCTGGTGCCCGACTGACCGGTGATGACCACGGCGGGCTGGGCCCCGGTGCTCATCTGATACTGGACCACGCTCTGTCCCGACAGGAAGACCGCGTTGCCGGCGGTCGAGACGGCGGTGAACAGCGACGAGGTGCCGTTCTGACTGGACAACAGGTCGCCGAAACGTCCGCCCCAGCCGGTCCGGGCGCCCTCGGTCTGGCCCGCCTGCCAGGTCGACTGCTGGTCGTTGTGCGAGAACAGATTGGCCGGGAAGGGGACGGTCCGGGCCTCGTACTGGGCCTTGGTGATCGGCTGGATCAGGGTGCCGACATTGGCCACGACGGCCAGGCGGTCGGCATCGAAAAGGTCCTTCACCGGCTGCATGAAGGGATGCAGCGCGAAGGTCCGCACCGAGGCGTTGGTGCCGGCGGGTATGGGGTTCAGGGTGCGCGGCACGATCGGCAGGACGCCGCCCCAGGCCTCGGGAGAATCGGCCGCGGACACTCGCCCGGTGACCGCGTTGGTCGCTCCGACCGGCGTGGGTGGCGTGCCGACCGGCATCAGGGCGATGGGGTCGTTGCCGGTGTTGCGGGCCGCGAAATAGCGTCCCCAGCTGTCGTTGTCGGTGGCCAGCACCATGTTGTGGCTGTCGTTGCCGCCGAACAGGAAGACGCAGACCAGGGCCCGGTAGTCCGGCGCGCTCTGGCTGGCGGCATTGCCGGCGGCGGCCAGCTGGGCGGCGAAGGGCGCGGCGGCCCCCAGCATCGACATGCCGCCGGTGATCCGCAGCAGCTGGCGGCGGGTGTATCTTCCATGGGTCATCGTCCCGCCCTCACCGCTGGACCAGATATTCGGGCGAGACCATCGTCATATAGACGGCGAGCCTGGACCGGTTGAGCAGGGCCGTATTGATCGCGGCCTGGTTCGCGCCCGTCGCGGCCGGGACGGCGACCGAGTTGACGCTCTCGACGATCCGGGCCCTCAGCGTCGACGACATCTGGCCGTAAAGCAGCATCCGGTTCATCCGGTCGGCCAGGGCGTTGGCGTCGTTGGCCAGAGCGACCTCGCGCGCATAGGCCGAGCGAACGTCCGAGCCGGTCCCGATGCCGTTGCCAATGGCGGCCTGCATGGTGTTGGCGTAGCCGGCGACGGTGACCTCGTCGACGATCTGGAACTCCGGCACGGTCAGGTTCTGGGCTCCCGCGCGGGTGTTGGGCGGCACATATCCGGGTCGGAAGAAGTTGAAGACCGAGGGGCTGGCCAGCGCCGACTGGCCCAGCGACGTGTTCCCGCTGGTGGAGTTCAGCAGATAGTTGCCGCTGACCGAGGTCGCCCCGAAGGCGCGCATCCAGTTGGTCATCCGGATGACAGGCTCGCGGATCTTGCCGAAGGTCGCGCTGTTGGCCGAGTTGATGTCCCGGGCCTCGGAATCCAGCAGGATGCTCCGAACCACGGCCGCCAGGTCGCCCCGCACGCCCGAGCCGTTGTTGATGAAGGTGTTGGCGCAACGGCTGACATAGCCGCCCGAAGGATTGGACGTCACCAGCCGCTGGATCAGCTGGCGACAGATGAACGGCGGCACATTCACGTTGTTGAAGATGGTGTCGAGCGCGATCCTCAGATCCCCCGCCGCGTCGTTGGTCCCCGCCGGAATGGTGACCCCCAGGAAGGTCTTGGCCGTGATGGAATGGTACTGCGGATAGACGATCATGGGCCGCACGAAGGCGTCGGGATCGCGGTTGCGGCCGAAGAAGGTCTGGTTCGTCGGCGTCGGGTGGAAATAGCTGAAGCCCGTGAAGACCTTGGCCAGGTTGGAGATGTCACCGGGCGTATAGGTCGGGATCGGATTGCCCTGGGCGTCGCGCCGCACCGTGCCGTCCGGATTCAGCTCCTGCACGCCCAACGACATCAGCTGCATCACCTCGCGGGCATAGTTCTCGTCCGGCGTCCGTCCCGTCGCGGGATCCTCGCGCTGGTTGGCCAGATGGGTCAGATAGATTCCCATCATCGGATGCAGCGAGACCTGCTCCAGCAGGGTCCGGTAATTGCCGAACGCGTTGGCCCCCAGCATGTCGTAGTATGACGCCGCGCCCCGCACATCGATGTTGGCGTCCGTCAGCGAGATGACGAAGATCTCCGACAGGGCCAGCTTCATCCGTTCGCGGAGCTGGGCCTGACCGGTCGCGGAATAGAGCCAGAAGCTTTCGTAGAACTGGTTGGGGCTCAGGTTCGCCGTCGGGTTGGTCAACCGGATCTGCGCCAGCCGGTTCTCGACATAGGTCTGGTGCGACGACGAGGGCAGGGCGATCTGGGCGTTGATCCAGGCGGCGTAGCCCTGGGTCTTGACCGCGTCGATCTCGGCGTCGGTCGGGCCGAATGTGGCCTGCGTCAGGAGTTTGGCGGCCCCCGCGTCGGAGATCGACGCGGCCGGCGGGGGCGTGGGCGGCGTGCCGCCTCCACCGCCGCCGTTTCCTCCGCCTCCGCCTCCGCCGCTACCCCCGCACGACGCCAGGCCGACGATGAGCGCGATGGGAAGCGCCAGCCGGCGGGCCCTGTCGATGAATGGTCTTGTATCCACGCCTGTCCCCCGACCCACGCGACGTCTTTCGATGACGCTACGACTGTTGGACGCGAACCGTGAACGGATTCCGTCGCGACGTGGTGAGTTTCAGCTTCACCGTGTGGGTGGCCGTCCGTTTGCGCGGAAAATGACTGTCCACGCCGGTCGTTTTGCGACGGCAGGACGAGTGATGTAGGAGGAAAACACACGCCTTCATCATTCCCTTGTCGATGCGCGCGGCCGACCGGCCGACCGCAGGGCCGTCATGACCGAAACCCCGCCGAACCCGACCTCCGCCCTCGTCCTCTTCTCGGGCGGGCAGGACAGCGCGACCTGCCTCGCCTGGGCGCTGGAGCGGTACGAGCGGGTCGAGACGGTCGGCTTCGACTATGGCCAGCGCCATGCGGTCGAGATGCGGGCCCGACTGAACGTCCGCGACGCCATGCTGCGGGCCCTGCCCCGTCTCGCCGGGCGGCTGGGGTCCGATCAAGTCGTCGACCTCACCGGGTTCGGCGCGATCGGCGAGACGGCGATGACGACCGACCGCGCCATCGAGATCGGCGCGCGGGGCCTGCCCACCACCTTCGTGCCGGGGCGCAACCTGGTGTTTCTCAGCGTGGCGGCGGCCCTGGCCGACCGGCGCGGGCTGGACGTCCTGGTCGGCGGCATGTGCGAGACGGACTTCTCGGGCTATCCCGACTGCCGTCGCGACACGATAGAGGCCATGGGCCGGGCGCTGAGCCTGGGCCTCGACAAGCCGGTGCCGATCGAGACGCCGCTGATGGCCCTGACGAAGGCCCAGACCTGGGCGCTGGCGGACCGCGTCGGCGGGGCGGCCCTGGTCGATTTGATCGTCGAGGACAGCCACACCTGCTATCGGGGCGACCGCGCGCACCGTCACGCCTGGGGCTACGGCTGCGGCGAATGCCCGGCCTGCGATCTGCGCGCCGCCGGTTGGGCCGAATGGACGGCGTCCGCATGACCTATTCGGTCAAGGAGACCTTTCTGACGATCCAGGGCGAGGGCGGGCAGGCCGGGCGTCCGGCCGTCTTCCTCCGCTTCGCGGGCTGCAATCTGTGGACCGGGCGCGAACAGGATCGGGCCACGGCCGTCTGCGCCTTCTGCGACACCGACTTCGTCGGCACCGACGGCGACGGGGGCGGCAAGTTCGCCGACGCCGACGCCCTGGCCGATCACGTCGCCTCGTTCTGGATCGGTCGGATCGGTGACCCTCGGCTGGTCGTCTGCACGGGCGGCGAGCCCCTGCTGCAACTCGACGCCGCCCTGATCGCGGCCCTGAAGACGCGGAGCTTCGAGATCGCGGTGGAGACCAACGGCACGCTCCCGGCCCCTGACGGCATCGACTGGGTCTGCGTCAGCCCCAAGGCGGCCGCCCCCGTGGTGCAGACGAGGGGCCAGGAGCTGAAGCTGGTCTATCCGCAGGCCCTGGCCATGCCGGACCGGTTCGAGGACCTGTCCTTCGACCGCTTCTGGCTGCAGCCCATGGACGGGCCCGACCAGACGGCCAACACGGCGGCGGCCATCGCCTATTGCCTGGCCCACCCGAAATGGCGGCTCAGCGTCCAGACACACAAGTATATCGGGGTGCGGTGATGCGCCTTCGCCCTTATGCGCCGGGCGACGAGGTCGCGATGGCGGCGCTGTATCAGAGATCGGTGCGGGTGCTGGGACCGGCCGATTACACGCCGGCGCAGGTCGAGGCCTGGGCGGTCGCCGGACCGACGGCGGCGCGTTTCGCCGAACGGATGGCTGATGGCCGCCGTGCCTTCATGGCCGAGGCCGATGGAGGGACCCTGGTCGGTTTCGTCGATCTGGAACCGGACGGCCACATCGACTTTCTCTACGCCGCGCCGGAGGCCAAGGGCACAGGGGTCGCCGATCGGCTGCTGGACGTGGTCGAAGTCGGTGCCCAGGCAGACGGCATCGAGCGACTGTACTCAGAGGCCAGCGAGGCGGCGCGACGCTTCTTCCAACGACGGGGCCTCGACGTTCTGTATCGCCGGGATTTCGAGGTCGGCGGCGTGGCGATCCACAACAACGCCGTGGAGAAGCGGCTCTAGCAGGGTCGACCCTGGCGCTGTCGCTCTTCGCAGCGGCGTTGCTCGCGTTCGTAGTCGCGCTGCTCGCGCTCGCGACGGGCGCGGGTCTCCTCATCCGAGGTGGTGACGGCGTCCACGCCCGCGCCCACCACAGCCCCGGTCGCCTTGGCCGCGCCCCCGACCACGGCCCCGGCGGTGCCGACCACGGCCCCGACCAGGCACCCCTGAAGCATCAACGATCCCGCCAGCAAGGCGGACAGTGCGGCGGCGCGGCGGAGCGGCTGGGTCATGCTCCGCATCTGGCACGAACAGGGTGAACCAAAGATGACCTTCGCCGTGTCAGCCCGGCATGGCCTTGCGCAAGGCGTCGTTCATGCGGCTTTGCCAACCGGGGCCGGTGGCGCGGTAGCGTTCCAGGATGTCCGTATCGACGCGAAGAGAGATCGGCGTCTTGGTCGGTCCCTTCTGGGTCCCGCGCACGGGGCGCGGCGTGTTTGGAAACGCTTCGAAGATCCACTCGGGGAACTCGTGGGGCCGCAGCGCGCGCGCGAAGTCCTCTTCCGTCCATTCAGGATTGTCGGGGTCGGTCAGGTCGGGTTCGAAATCGTCGTCGAAAACGTCCGGCTTATTCTTCAGGAAGGACATGACGCCGAAACTCCTTCTTGTGCGCCCGCCGCAGGCTGATCGCTCGTCGTCGGCCGTCCCGCAGCGTAAAGATCAGGCAGAACGTCTTCCCCTGAATCCGGCCGAACGCCCGCCAACGGGCCTCCGCGCGATAGGGATCCGGCCAGACGACCTCGATCGACATATCGTCCGCACGGCTCAGAGAGATGCCGTGCTTGGCCAGGTTGGCGGCGTCCTTTCGTGGGTCGAACTCGATCATCGTATATACGATCTGACCCGCTGGCTCAACCGATCTGCGCGCGGTGTCTCAGCATCGCGTCGGCCAGGACGCAGGCGGCCATGGCCTCGACCACCGGCACGCCGCGCAGGGCGACGCAGGGGTCGTGGCGGCCCTTGGTGCGAAGATCGGTGTCGGTGCCGTCGCGAGTGACCGTCCGGCGCGGCGTCAGGATGGACGAGGTCGGCTTGAAGGCCACCCGCGCCGTGATCGGCTGGCCCGTCGAAAGGCCGCCCAGGACCCCACCCGCGTGGTTGGACAGGAACTCGATGCCGCCGTCCGGCCCCAGTCGCATTTCGTCGGCGTTGTCCTCGCCCGACAGCTCGGCCGATCCGAAGCCCGCGCCGATCTCGACGCCCTTGACCGCATTGATGCTCATCAGGGCGGCGGCAAGTTCGGCGTCCAGCTTGCCATACAGCGGCGCGCCCCAGCCAGCCGGGACGCCCGTGACCTCCAGCGCGACCACGGCACCGATCGACGAGCCCGCCTTGCGCACCCCGTCCAGATAGGCCTCCCAGGCCGGCACCATCTCTGCCGAGGCGGCGAACAGGGGGTTGTCGTAGACCGCGCCGAAATCGATGGCGTCGGGCGCGATCCTGTGCGGGCCCAGTTGCACCACGCCCGCGCGGATGACGACGCCATCGCCCAGCACCTTCCTGGCGACCGCGCCCGCCGCGACCCGGCTGGCGGTCTCGCGCGCCGATGACCGGCCGCCGCCGCGATGGTCGCGCACCCCGTATTTGACCTGATAGGTCATGTCGGCGTGACCGGGGCGATAGGCGCGCGCGATCTCGCCATAGTCCTTGGAGCGGGCGTCCTCATTCTCGATCTGGATGGCGACGGGCGTGCCGGTCGTGACCGGACCCGCCCCGTCGTCGAACACGCCCGACAGGATGCGCGCCGTGTCGCTCTCCTTCCTCTGGGTGACGAAGCGACTTCCACCGGGCTTCCTGCGGTCCAGCCAGGGCTGAAGATCCGCCTCGGTCAGGGGGATCAGCGGCGGGCAGCCGTCGATGACGCAGCCGATCGCCGGCCCATGGCTCTCGCCCCAGGTCGTCACGCGAAACAGATGGCCGAAGGTGTTATGGGACATGACCAGCGACGCTTAGGCCGCCAACCTCTCCGGCGTCCAGACGCGGGTGAAGCGGGCCAGCAGGTCCTCGGCCGCCGAGGGCGGATCCTCGGCGGGTGTCAGATGCACGAAGAGGTGGCCCTGACCGTGTTTGCCGCGTGCCGGCAGGCCCAGGCCTCGCAGGCGCAAGCGAACCGGGTCGGTCAGGCCCGGCGTGATCCACGCCGGCCGCGTCCCTGCGGGGGTGTGGATCTCGACCCGCCCACCGTCCGCCAGCAGGCGACGCGAGGTCGGCCACGTCATGTGCAGGTCGTCCCCGACCACGGTCAAACCCTCGCAGGCGCGAATGAGGATCGGCAGGTACAGGTCGCCACCGCCTGCCCCCGCGCCCTTCAGCCTCAGGTGTTCGCCGGTCCGCATACCGGGGGGAACGGTGACTTTCAGCGTGCGGCCGCAGAACCGCAGGGTGGCCTGTCCGCCTTTCAGGGCCTGATGGGGCGTCAGGCCGACGACCGGCAGGGCGGCGGGTCGTCGGACGGGGGCGGCCAGTGCGGCGCGTGCCCCGCCCCGGCTCTGGATCAGGCGATAGGCGGCGATGACCCGCCGAAAGCGCGCGTCGTCGCCTCCCGGCAGGTCGGGTCGCGCCGCCTTGACCGCCAGGCGGAAGGCGCGCGCCACCACCACCGTGTCCGCGGGACCGTGCAGGCCCAGGACGGCGAAGGCTTGGGACAGAGAGGGGCCGGACGCGCTCATGCGGCGAATAGGCCAGGATCATGGTCAAGAGCGGGTTAACCGTGCGGTCACGCCGGTCGCTTGTTATAGGACCGGCCATGAGCAGCGCCGTGATCCCGCCCAGCCCGACCCGCGACGAATATGCCCGCGACTATGCCGCCGCCTTGGCCGCGAACGGCGACGAAACGATCTTCGACCGGGCCGAGCCGATCGGACTGATCGTCGACTGGCTGGCCGATGCTCGGGCGCACGAGCCGAACGATCCAAACGCCATGGCCCTGGCCACGGTGGACGCCGACGGCGCGCCGGACAGCCGCATGGTCCTGCTCAAGGACATCGATGCGCGCGGCCTGACCTTTTATTCCAACGCCGAGAGCGCCAAGGGCCTGCAGCTGTCGGCCCGGCCGGTCGCGGCCCTGCTGTTGCACTGGAAGACCCTGCGTCGCCAGGTCCGCGTTCGCGGCGTCGTCGAGCCCGTCACGGCGGCCGAGGCCGACGCTTATTTCGCCAGCCGGGCGCGCGAGAGCCGGATCGGGGCCTGGGCCTCGGACCAGTCGCGGTCCCTCTCTGACCGGTCTGCGTTGGAGGCTGCCGTGGCGCGCGCGGCGGCACGGTTCGAGGGCACGGAGGTCCCCCGTCCCGAGCATTGGACGGGCTGGCGTGTCGTGCCCCGCTCGGTCGAGTTCTGGCGCGATCGGCCGTTCCGCCTGCACGACCGGTTGCGCTTCGACCGGGACCGAGAGGGCTGGGCTCGCACCCGCCTTCAGCCTTGACCGATCAGGTGCCGTAGCGCGCCAGGAAGGTCTCGACCGCGTCGGCGGCGATGTGCTCAGGATCGCGCGTCGCCTGGACCTCGTCGCCGGTGACCAGGGGCATGAAGAAGACGGGGTGCTCGATCATCCCCATCAGCTGTCCGGCGGCCCAGGATGCCTTGTCGAACCGGATTTCGCCGCGGTCCGCCAGGGTCGCCAGGGCGACGATCAGGGGCCTTCCGAAGTCGGCGCGGCCCTTGTCGAAGAAGCGCAATGCGACCTCGCGGAACCGGGGCCGTTCGGCCATCACCAGGCGAAAGACCGATCGGACGAAGGGATCGCCCATGAACCGCGCGTAGGCCAGGGCAAACCCGGTCAGCAGGTCGCGCGCCGGCCCGTCCGCCATCCGCACGCCCTCCATCTGGCGCGAGAAATCCTCTGCGGCGTCCTCGATGACCGCGCCGAACAGGTGCTCCTTGGACGGGAAATAGGCATAGAGGGTCGCGGTGGACACGGCCGCCGCCCGCGCGATCGGCTCGATCCGGGTGGCGGCATAACCCTGGGCCATGAAGAACCGGCGGGCTTCGCGGACGATGCCGTCGCGACGGGCGTCCTGGCCGGGAGAGAGGTCGGGCAGAATACCCGTAGCGTGTGAATCCATCGACGGACTGCTAGACCATCTCGCCCCGAACCGGAATACGGACGAACACCGTTACGGTTCTGCGTTCAACAACCGGCTGAGCAGGGGGTGGGCCAGCAGGGGCGCGGCGAGCCGCACGACGGCCTGGGGGTCGTCCAGGCGCACCGCCGCCGTGGCGTCCGCGACGATGAAGTCGGCCCGGGTCCGGGACGGCTCGGTCAGCCGCTCGTGGCCCGGTCGCACGGTCTTCAGATACTGGTCGATGACAGAGGACGCGGTCCGTCCGCGCTCGGCCTGGTCGCGCAACAGGCGGCGGATGAAGCGGATGTCGGACGGCGTGTCGACGAAAACGCGGATGTCGAACAGATCCGCCAGGGTGGAAGTGCAAAGCAGGTGCGTGCCCTCGACGATCACGACCGGCGCGGCCGTCACCCGTTCTCCGCCCGGCTCGCGACCATGGGTGATGAAGGAATAGATCGGGGCCACGATATCGCGGCCGGATTTCAGCGCGGCCAGGTCCTGTTCCAGCCGCTCGTGGTCGCGGGCGGCCACGTCGTCGAAGTCGAACGTCGCCGCGTCGAACCCCGGCAGGGATGCCGCGTCCCGATAGTAGGAATCCTCGCGAAGCAGGACGGCCGAGCCCGCAGGCAGCACGGCGGCCACGGTCTCGGCCAGCGTCGACTTGCCCGAGCCGGAGCCCCCGGTGATGGCGATGAGGATGGTCATGACCGGGGTCTAGCCCCCGCCAAGGCCTAGCGGAAGAAGCAGTTGCCCCCCGCCCACAGGGACTGGACCGTGGCATCGGCGGCCGTCGAGGTCAGGAAGCCGAACACATCGCCGGCGATGAACTCGGCGCCCAGGGTCGAGTCGGGCTGCATCTCGATGGTCCGGGCTTCGGCCAGGGCCGCGCGAGTCGAGCCGACACCGATCCCGTCGACCGTGGTCAGGCCCGCCTTGTCCACATACCAGCCGTTGAACTCGCCGTTCTGGAACAGAAGCTGCAGGCCAGTGGTGTAGATGGCGAACTGCGTCGGGCCCTGGCCGCACTCCTCGCCGGTGCTCTGTTCGGGGGCGACGCCGCCGGTCGAGGCGGTCACCGCCGCGATGACCGTCTCCTGGGGCGTGCCGAAGGGCAGGGCGCGCGCAGCCCCCTCGGCGTCGAAGATGCGTAAGCCCTCGCCCTCGATGGCCAGACCTCCCGCGGTCTGAGCCGGCGCGGCCGGCGTCGCCGCGGCCAGGGTCTCCGTCGGTGCCGGTGTCTCGGCGGCCGGCTCGATGGAGCGGTCGCAGGCGGCGAGGGCTGCGATCACGCCGAAGGTGAGGGCGGTGCGGGCGATCAAACGCATGACCGGGCTTCCTTTGTCTGGGTTCAAGGTGGGGGAGAGAAGGCCAAATCGGCGCGGGAGGCAACGGCGAAGCTGATCGGAGGCCGCAGCCTGCCCCTACGTCACGTTGCTTCGCCCCCGCCACCTCGGCTAGCGTAAAGATCAAGCCTCGCCTTGAGCCGGGGCATTACCGAGGAAGTGCGATGCTGGGTTTGATGCAGGACTGGCCGCTGACGGTCGACCGGATTCTGGACCATTCGAAGAACTGGCACCCGCGCCGCGAGGTCGTGACCCGCTCGGTCGAGGGGCCGATCGTGCGCACCACCTATGCCGAGATCCACGGCCGGGCCAAGCGCGTCTCGAATGTGCTCAAGGGCTGGGACGTCAAGGTCGGCGACCGCGTCGCCACCCTGGCCTGGAACACCGGCCGCCACATCGAGGCCTGGTACGGCATCATGGGCATCGGGGCGGTCTGCCATACCCTGAACCCGCGACTGTTTCCCGAACAGCTGATCTACATCATCAACCACGCCGAAGACCGCATCATCTTCGTCGACCTGACCTTCGTGCCGCTGCTCGAGGCGATCCTGCCTCACTGTCCGACGGTCGAGCGGGTGGTGGTCATGACGGATGCCGTGACCATGCCGGCGACCAAGCTGCCCAAGGCCGACTGCTACGAGGCCCTACTGGAAGGCGCGTCCGAGGACTGCGTCTGGGGCGGGTTCGATGAACAGACCGCCTGTGGCCTTTGCTACACCTCGGGCACGACTGGAAACCCGAAGGGCGTCCTGTATTCGCACCGGTCGAACTTCATCCACACCCTGCTGGGCATGCAATCGACGGTCCTGGGGCCGTCGCCAAAGGAAGTGATCCTGCCGGTCGTGCCGATGTTCCACGCCAACGCCTGGGGTATCGCCTTCGCGGGCCCGGCGTCCGGGGCCAAGCTGGTGATGCCGGGCGCGCGCATGGACGGCGCCGCCATCTATGAGCTGATCGAGACCGAGGGCGTCACCTTCTCGGCCGCCGTGCCCACGGTGTGGCAGCTGCTGCTGGCCCACTTGCGCGAGCACAATCTGAAGATCCCGACCGTCAAGCGCGTGCTGATCGGCGGCTCGGCCGTGCCCGAGAGCCTGATCCGCGCCTTCAACGACGAGTTCGACGTCGAGGTGCTGCAGGGCTGGGGCATGACCGAAACCTCGCCCATCGGCACCCTGTCGACCCTGACGCCCGAGCTGCTGGCCCTGCCCTACGACGAGCAGATGAAGTGGCGCATCAAGCAGGGCGTGCCGCCGCTGGGCGTCGAGCTGAAGCTCAAGAATTACGCCGGCCAGGAGATGCCGCACGACGGCTCGACCTATGGCCGTCTGATGGTGCGCGGCCCGACCATCGCCGGGGCCTATTTCAAGGACGAGGGCGGCGATATCCTGGACCATGAGGGCTTCTTCGATACCGGCGACGTCTCGACCATCGACGAGCACGGCTTCATGCAGATCACCGACCGCGCCAAGGATGTGATCAAGTCCGGGGGCGAGTGGATCAGCTCGATCGAGATCGAGAACATCGCCGTCGGTCATCCCAAGGTCGAGCTGGCCGCCGTCATCGGCGCGGCCCACCCCAAGTGGGACGAGCGACCCGTGCTGGTCATCAAGCTGAAGCCCGGCGAGACCCAGGACAAGCAGGAGCACTTGGACTTCCTGGTCGGCAAGATCGCCAAATGGTGGATGCCCGACGACGTCGTCTTCGTCGACGACATCCCGCTGGGCGCGACCGGCAAGATCGACAAGAAGCTGCTGCGCGAGCGGCTCAAGGACTATCGCCTGCCCGCCGCCGCGAACACGCCCGAGCGGGTCTGACGCATGACCCGGCCTTCCCGCGCAATCCGCTGGGCGCGGGTGCTGCTGGTGCTGACGGCGCTCGCGCCGCTGGTGGTTTTCGTCGCCGTGGCGGGAACCAAGACCGGCGTCTGGGACTGGCGGGTCGGCTATTCGCTGCTGACCATGCGGCTGGGCTTCGCCCTGGCCGCCCTGGGGGCCGTGGCGGCGGTCGGCGGAATCATCGTGGCCCTGGGCGAGCGCAAGGCCTGGCCTCTGGCGCTGACCGGCCTCGTCTTCGGCGGGGCGACGGCGGCGATCTTCGCCCTGCACCTGTCGTCCCACGGCCTGGGTGTCATCAACGGGGCGCCGGTCGCCGGGATCGCCGAGGCCACCACGGACCGGACCGGACCGCCGGGCTTCTCAGGCGCGCTCGCCGATCGACGCGTCGCCGCCGGGGCCACGGCCATGCCGCCCGCGGTGGACGCGTGCGACGCCGCCTCCATCCCGACCCAGGTCGCCCCCGGTGCCGCCGCCTATGCCCTGCGTGAGGCCGGGTTCGACGTCCTGGGCTTCGGCGTCGGCCGGGCGGACGGGACCCGCAGCGGCTTCTGGTTCGGCTTCACCCATGACGCGGTGATCCGCATCCGCCCCGGTCGGACCGACGTCCGCGTCGCCGCGCGCGAGGCTCGCCCCGACGGAGGCGAGACTTGCCGTCTGCTCCAGGCCATCGTCGCCGGACTTCAGCCCGAGGCGTAAACCGCGTTCAGCATCGCCTCGCCCTCAACCGTCGCCCGACCCTCGCGCACCAGTTTGATCAGGTGGGCCCACACCGACAGGCCGGCCGCCGGCCACAGGCGTGGATCGACCGTGGCATAGAGGTTCGGCACCATCTCGGCGATCGTCCGGTCGCCCGCCGCCAGCCGCGCCAGCACCTGGGCTTCGCGCGCCAGCCTGTGATCGCGATAGGCGGCGAGGAAAGGCGCGGGGTCGTTCACCGGGGCCCCATGGGTCGGCCACAGGGTCTCGAACCGGCCGTCGATCACCGCGTCGAGGCTGGCCATGTAGTCCGCCATGTCCCCGTCAGGCGGCGCGACGACGGTCGTCGACCAGCCCATGACGTGGTCGCCGCAGAACAGGGCGTTCTCCTCCTCCAGGACGAAGGCCATGTGGTTGGACGCATGACCCGGTGTCGCCATGGCACGCATCGTCCAGCCGTCGCCGTCGATCCGCTCGCCGCCCATCAGGACGACGTCGGGCGCGAAGGCCTCGTCCTCCTCTTCGTCGAGGGCACCTGAGGCATGAGTGTCGGCTCGGGGCGGCCGCATCGCCAGGATCGGCGCGTCCGTCCGCTCGGCGAAGGAGCGGGCGAGGGGGGCGTGGTCGCGGTGGGTGTGGGTGACCAGCACATGGCTCACCGTCCGCCCCTCGACCGCCGCCAACAGGGCCTCCAGATGGTCCTGATCCATCGGCCCCGGATCGAGCACGGCGACGCTCGCCCCGGGCGCGTCCCGCCCGACGATATAGGTCCCCGTCCCGGTGAAGGTGAACGGCCCAGGGTTGTTGCAGATCACGCGCTGGATCAGCGGCGAGACCCTGTCGCACCGTCCGTAGGCGAAGTCGAAGTCACGCACGAAGGGAATCATCTCGGCTCCATCTCGCCCGGCGCGGTCCTTGCCTTAACGGATCGTAAACCGTTCAGGAGCGTCCGAAATGGCCCGCGCCATAGCCTATTCTGTCTCAAATCGGCTCCAGCCCGTCGCGGCGGCGATCCTGTGTCTCATGGCGGCGCAGCTGGTCCTGGCCTCGTGCGGGGATCCCGAGCCCGTGCCCTTCGCCGCCCGCGTGGCGGTCACCCGCTAGGTCTTCCTCTCCGCTCATCCCCGCGAAAGCGGGGACCCAGTTCTTTCTGCGCTGGCTGAGATGAGCGTCTCTCGCTGTTGATCCAGACTGCCTTGCCTCACTTAAGCGCTGGGTCCCCGCTTTCGCGGGGATGAGCGGAAAAAACTAAAGTGGCAGACGGCTGAGATCGTACCCCGCTCCGGCCGCCGCCTCGCGCAATCCCTCGGGCTCCGCCCCCGCCTGACGCATCGCCAGGGCCCAGACCATGGCCGAGCGCGTGCCCGACCGGCAGAACATCAGCACCGGCTCGCGGGCCGCCAGAACCTCGCCGACCGCCGCCACCGCCGCCTCGTCCGGAAAGCCCGACACCGGGGCGTGAACGAACGCGATGCCGACCGCCTGCGCCGCCGCCGCGACCTCGGCCGCCGTCGGCTGACCCGGGTCTTCGCCGTCGGGCCGGTTCGAGACGACGGTCCTGACGCCCAGCGCGGCCGCCTCGGCCATGTCGGACAGGGCGATCTGGGGCGCGACGCGGACGGTGTCGCTGAGGACGCGGAAATCGGTCAAGGTCGGCTCCTTCGGCAATCGCGACTGGCTAACACGTCGCCATGGAAAAACCATTGCGTCGCTTCACGCGTTGTGGCGGATCACCTCTTTCTGAAACAGCCTCACGGACGTCCCATGCGCCTTCGCCTCGCCGCCTCGCTACTTGCCCTCGCCCTGACCGCCCCTGCCGCCCTGGCCCAGGACGGCCCGATCGCCACGGCGACCGGGGCGACCGAGAGCGTCGAAGCGCGCAACGCCCGCGAAGCCATCGCGTATGAGACGCCCCTGCCGCGCGGTGCGCCGGACCAGGACTATCCGCTGGTCGCGTGGTGCGCCGCCCTGGTCGAGGGTCACATCGCGCTCGGCCGCACCCTGACGGCCCCCGACGCCCTGGACCAGGACATCATGCGTCTGGGTGCCCTGGAGGCCACCGACTTCCGCGAGGCCCTGCGTGCCGGTGCCGCACGCCAGACGCCCGCTACCCGCACGGCCGCCGAGACCGCCGAGGCCGAGGCCACCGCGCGCTGGACCGAGCTGATGGCGCTGCCCGACGAGGCCGCGCGCAGCCAGGCCTTCGGCCTGTTCTTCGGCCTGCCCGGGCGGTGCGAACACGCGGCGCGGCGCGTGCGCGAGAACATCACCACCGCGCCGGTGACCCTGGAAGCGGCGGGGCTGGATGAGATGGGCGTGCCCGTTCCGTGACCCTTCTCCCCTTGCGGGAGAAGGTGGCCCGGAGGGCCGGATGAGGGGTACGGAGATGCGGATGCGCTGACGTATCGGACGCGCGCCGGTGAAACCGAGTTTCACCCCTCATCCGTCAGCCTTCGGCTGCCACCTTCTCCCGCAAGGGGAGAAGGATAACTACGCCGCCTTCACCCGGGCCTCCGCGCCCGGCTCATAGTTCAGGATCGGGGCCAGCCAGCGCTCGGCCGTTTCCACGTCCCAGCCCTTCCTTCGCGCATAATCCTCGACCTGGTCGCGGTCGATCTTGCCGACGCCGAAATAGTGGCTCTGGGGATGCCCGAAGTAGAGGCCGCTGACGGACGCGGGCGGCGTCATGGCATAGCTCTCGGTCAGGGCCATCCCGGCGTTGGCTTCCGCCTGCAACAGGCGGAACAGCGTCGCCTTTTCCGTATGATCCGGCTGGGCCGGATAGCCGGGGGCGGGGCGGATGCCCTGGTACTTCTCCTCGATCAGATCCTGGATCGTCGCCGCCTCGTCGGGCGCATAGCCCCACAGCGTCGTCCGCACTTCCTTGTGCAGCCGCTCGGCGAAGGCCTCGGCCAGGCGGTCGGCCAGGGCCGAGGCCATGATGGCGGAATAGTCGTCGCCCGCGTCCTTGAAGCGTTTGGACGCCTCCAGCTCGCCATGGCCGGCCGTCACGGCAAAGGCGCCGATCCAGTCCTCGCCCGTGGGTGACACGAAGTCCGACAGGGCCGCGTTGGGCTTGCCGTTCGACTTGGCGATCTGCTGGCGCAGGGTGTGGAAGCGGGCGATCTCGGTGGTCCGGCCCTCGTCCTCGAACACCACGATGTCGTCGCCCTCAGCATTCGCGGGCCAGAAGCCGACGACGCCCTTGGCCGTGAACCATCGCTCGTCGACGATGCGCTTCAGCATCGCCTGGGCGTCCTTGAACAGGTCCTTGGCCGCCTCGCCGACGATCTCATCGTCCAGGATCAGGGGATAGCGGCCGATCAGCTCCCAGCTGGCGAAGAAGGGCGTCCAGTCGATATGATCGGCCAGGTCGGCCAGGTCCCAGGCTTCATAGGCGCGCACTCCTGTGAAGCTCGGCGCGGCGGGCTTGGGCGCGGTCCAGTCGATGGCGACGGGGTTCTTTCGCGCATCGGCGATCGATGTGCGCGCCTTGACCTCCTGGCCACGGGCATATTGTTCGCGAATGCGGATGTATTCGTCGCGCGTCGCCGCCTCGTTGCGGTCCCTGTCGGTCTTGGACAGGAGCCCCGACACCACGCCGACGGCCCGGCTGGCGTCCACGACATAGGTGGTTGAGCCCCGGTGATAGGCCGGCTCGATCTTCACCGCCGTATGGGTCCGGCTGGTCGTCGCCCCGCCGATCAGCAGGGGAATGTCGAACCCCCGCCGCTCCATCTCGCGCGCCACGAACACCATTTCGTCCAGGCTCGGCGTGATCAGGCCGGACAGGCCGACGATGTCGACGTTGTGCTCTTTTGCGGCGTCCAGGATGCGGTCGGCCGGCACCATGACGCCCAGGTCGATCACCTCGTAGTTGTTACATTGCAGGACGACGCCGACGATGTTCTTGCCGATGTCGTGGACGTCGCCCTTGACGGTCGCCATCAGGATGCGGCCCGCCTGCTCGCGTGGCTTTCCGGCCTTCTCGGCCTCCATGAAGGGCTCCAGCCAGGCCACCGCCTGCTTCATCACGCGCGCGGACTTCACCACCTGCGGCAGGAACATCTTGCCCGCGCCGAACAGGTCGCCGACCACGTTCATCCCGTCCATCAGCGGACCCTCGATGACGTGCAGGGGCCGCTCGACCGACAGGCGGGCTTCCTCGGTGTCGGCCTCGATGAACTCGGTGATGCCGTTGACCAGGGCGTGCTCGATCCGCTTGCCGACCGGGGCCTCTCGCCAGGTCAGGTCGACGACCCGGCCCGCGCCCTTGTCGCCCTTGTAGTTGGGGGCGATGTCGACCAGCCGCTCGGTGTTGGACACATTGGTCCGCTGCGGCCGGTTCAGAATCACGTCCTCGACGGCTTCCTTCAGCGTGGGCTCGATGTCGTCATAGACGGGCAGGTCGCCGGCGTTGACGATGCCCATGTCCATGCCCGCCTGGATGGCGTGGTACAGGAACACCGAGTGGATCGCCCGCCGCACCGGCTCATTGCCGCGGAAGCTGAACGACACGTTCGACACCCCGCCGGACACGCGGGCATAGGGCAGAGTGGCCTTGATCGCCCGCGTGGCCTCGATGAAGTCGACGGCATAGTTGTCGTGCTCCTCGATCCCCGTCGCCACGGCGAAGATGTTGGGGTCGAAGATGATGTCCTCGGGCGGAAAGCCGACCTCGTCCACCAGGATCCGGTAAGCCCGCGTGCAGATCTCGATCTTGCGCGCCGCCGTGTCGGCCTGACCCACCTCGTCGAAGGCCATGACCACGACGGCGGCCCCGTAGCGCAGGCATTTGACCGCCTGCTCGCGGAACTCCGCCTCGCCCGCCTTCATCGAGATGGAGTTGACGATCGGCTTGCCCTGGACGCACTTCAGCCCCGCCTCGATCACCTCCCACTTGGAACTGTCGATCATCACCGGCACGCGGGCGATGTCGGGCTCGGCCGCGATCAGGTTGAGGAAGGTCCGCATGGCCACGGCGCCGTCCAGCAGCCCCTCGTCCATGTTGACGTCGATGATCTGGGCGCCGGCCTCGACCTGCTGACGGGCGACGTCCAGCGCGGCACCGTAGTCGCCCTCGACGACCAGCTTCCTGAACTTGGCAGAACCGGTGACGTTGGTCCGCTCGCCGACGTTGATGAAGGTGGGTCTCACTCAAAAACTCCGCTCATCCCGGCGAAAGCCGGGATCCAGTCCTTTTGCGAGGCACGGTGTCCGGGATTGATGTCAGAGCGCACTCGGAGGGACCGGTCGCCCAGAGAACTGGGTCCCCGCTTTCGCGGGGATGAGCGGAAATCAAAGGACATCACGCCACCATCTCGAACGGTTCCAGCCCCGACAGCCTCAGCGCCACCGGGCGCTCCGGAATCGCTCGCGGTGCCACGCCCGCCACTTCCTCGGCCACATGGCGGATGTGGTCCGGTGTCGTGCCGCAGCAGCCGCCGACGATGTTGACCAGGCCACTGCGCGCCCATTCCTCTATGAAGTGGGCCGTCTCGTGCGGCTCCTCGTCATACTGGCCCATGGCGTTGGGCAGGCCGGCGTTGGGATAGGCGGCGACCAAGGTGTCGGCGACCCGGCTCAGTTCGGCGATGAAAGGCCGCATCAGATCGGCGCCCAGGGCGCAGTTGAAGCCGACGGCGAACGGTTTGGCGTGGCGCACGCTGTTCCAGAACGCCTCGGCGGTCTGGCCCGACAGGGTCCGCCCCGAACGGTCGGTGATGGTGCCCGAAATCCAGATCGGCAGGGGCTCCAGCCCCTCGTCCTCCAGGTCCTTGATCGCCTTGATCGCGGCCTTGGCGTTCAGCGTGTCGGTGATGGTCTCGATCAGATAAAGGTGCACGCCGCCTTCGTTCAGCGCCTTCACCTGATGGCGATAGGCCTCATAGACCTGGTCGAAGGTCACCAGCCGCGCGCCCGGATCGTTCACGTCCGACGACATCGACAGCATCTTGTTCAGCGGCCCGATCGACCCGGCGGCGAAGCGCGGCTTGCCGGGCTCCTTCTCGGTCCAGCGGTCGGCGGCGGCGCGGGCCAGTTTGGCCCCCTCCAGATTGATGTCCCGGACCGCGTCAGCGTCCAGGTGATAGTCGTCCTGGGCGATCGTCGTGGCCGAGAAGGTGTTGGTTTCGGAGATGTCCGCTCCGGCCGCGAAATACTGGTCGTGGAGATCGGCGATGACGTCCGGCCGGGTGATGCAGAGGATGTCGTTGTTCCCCTTCATCTGGCCATTGTGGCTTGTGAAGCGATCGCCCCGAAAATCCTCCTCCGACAGCTCGCGCCGCTGGATCATCACGCCCCACGACCCGTCGAGCACGAGGATGCGGTCCTTCGCGGCGGCGTGAAGCTGGGTGATGCGTTCTGCGCGGCTCATGCGGCGGCCGTTTGTTCGCGCACACCCAGCACCCGGCAGATGGCATAGACCAGGTCCGCCCGGTTCAGCGTGTAGAAATGGAAGTCCGAAAAGCCTTCTTCCTGCAGTCGCGCGCAGGTCTCAGCCGCGACCGAGGCGGCCAGCAGTTTCCGCGTCTCCGGATCGTCGTCCAGCCCCTCGAAATGGGCCGCCAGCCAGGCCGGCACCGACGCCCCGCACGACGCGCTCATCCGCTGCAGTCCTGCGAAGTTCGACACCGGCATGATCCCGGGGATCAAGGGGATGGTCACGCCGGCCGCCCGCACCCGGTCGCGGAACCGCAGGAAGGCGTCGATGTCGAAGAAGAACTGGCTCAGCGCCCGCGTCGCGCCCGCATCGACCTTGGCCTTCAGCACATCGATGTCGTGTTCGATCGAGGGGCTCTCCGGATGCTTCTCCGGATAGACCCCGACGCTGGTCTGGAAGCCCCCGACGCGCTGGATCGCCTGGGCCAGTTCGGTCGCGTTGGCGTATCCGTCCGCGCGCGGCTCATAGACCCCGCCGATGCCCGATCCACCGCTGACCGCCGACCCGGGCGGGTCGCCGCGCAGGGCCACGATGTGATCCACGCCGATTGCCTTGTATTCGCCGATGACCTGATCGACCTCGTCGCGGCTGGCCTCGACGCAGGTCAGGTGAGCGGCCGGCTTCATCGTCGTCTCGGTCAGGATGCGCTGGACCGTCCGGTGCGTCCGCTCGCGCGTCGATCCGCCCGCGCCGTAGGTCACCGAGACGAAGGCGGGGTTCAGGGGCTCCAGCCGGCGTACGGCCTTCCACAGATTGGCCTCGGCCTCGTCCGACTTGGGCGGAAAGAACTCGAACGACACACGGACCGGGTTCGCATTCCCGCCCGCTCGTGCGACGGGGCCCAGCGGCGACAGCAGCAGCGCGCGGGCCTGGGCCAGGGTGGGGGCGAGGGATGTGGCGGCCATCAGGCGACCTGCCTTTCAGAGTTGGGCCGGTTGGCGATGGTGGGCCGCTCGGCGGTCCAGATGGTGACGGTCAGGCCCGCCGTGTCAGGCGGCAGGGCGATGGTCGCCGACGCAGTCAGCCCCGCCTCGCCGAGCCAGCGCCCGATCTCTTCGTCGGCGAAGCCCAGGCGGCGATGCTGGTGCTCGTCCCTCAGTCGCTCCAGCTCATGGGGAGCGAAATCAACGATCAGCAGTTTTCCACCTGGCATGACCAGCCGCGCGGCCTCGGCCACGGCCGATGCCGGATCGGCCAGGTAATGCAGCACCTGATGCACCAGAACCAGGTCCGCCGACTGCGCCGGCAGGCGGGTGGCGAAGATGTCGCCGTGCCTCAGCTCGACCTTGTCCAGCCCGGCCTTGGTGACATTCGCCCGTGCGATGTTCAGCATGTTCTGGCTCAGATCGAGCCCGATCGACATCCGCGCCTTCTTGCCCAACAGGGTCAGCATCCGACCCGACCCGGTGCCCAGATCGACGACCCGCTCGAACGGCCCGGGTCCCGCCGCCCGCTCGATGGCGCTCTCGACCGCCGTCTCGGAGACATAGAGCGAGCGGATGCGGTCCCAGCTGGGGGCCACCTGTTCGAAATAGGCCGCCGCCGCCGTCGCCCGCTCGTCGCGCACCTCGTCCAGCCGCCGGTGGTCGGCCAGGCCCTCGCCGTCGTCCAGCAGATCCAGCACGGTGTCGATCAGCCGGCGCACGTCAGGCTCGTGGCTGATGCGGTAGAAAACGCGGGCCCCGTCCGGAAACCGCTCGATCAGTCCGGCGTCCGCCATCAGCTTCAGGTGACGCGAGACCCGCGGCTGGCTTTGGTCCAGCACGCGGCTGAGTTCCATCACCGACAGCTCCTCGCCGGCCAGCAGCGACAGCACGCGCAGCCGCGTCGGCTCTCCGGCGGCGCGCAGCGCATCCACGATCTGGTCGGCGGTCAGGGCCATGACATAATCATATAAGGATATCCTTATATGATGTGAAGACGGAAAACAGCGACGGCACGGCGCGCGAGCGGTGTTACAGTCAGGCTTGCGTCCCATGGAGTCGTCGATGCGTGTCGCCCTCAGCCTGCTCTCGATCGTCATCCTGTCTCTCGCCGCCTGTTCAAGGGACGAGGACGCCGCCGCCGAGACAGTGGATCCCGCGGCCATCGCCGAGCCCGCGGATGCGCCGGAAGAGACCTTGCTCCAGGAGGCGGCCCTGGCGGTTGAGGCCCTGCCGCCCCGGCCCTATCGGCCCCCCGCCGGACAGCGGCGTCAAACCGAGACGGGCCCCATGACGCTGGACCAGATGCTGGCCCGGGCCGAGCGCGGCTTCGATCGCGCCGACACCGATTCGGACGACGTCGTCACCACGGCCGAACTGGAGATCGTGGCCCAGACCCTGCCGGGGGCCCGGAACTGGACGCGGGCCGACCGCGACGCCGACGGTCGCCTGACCCGGGACGAGTTCCGCTCGGTCGTCGCCTGGCGGTTCCAGCGCATGGACGCAGACGGAGATGGCGTGGTCAGTGTCGCCGAGCGTCAGGCCACCCGGGGCGGCGACGCGGGCTAGGTCTTGTCCCTGTCGAACGCGCCCTTGGCGGCGCCCTGGGCCGACCAGGTGGTGAAACCGACGTGAGCGCGCGCAGGCGCCGCGGGCTCAGGCGCGTCGGGCAGGGGGCTCATCCGCCGCTTGTTGACGTGGGTGTCCGGGGCCTGGGCGATGCGGTCGGGGAACTCGCCCCGGAAATAGAACTTCTGCCATGCCTCCTTGACCGCCTCGGGGTCGCCCGCCGCCATGCGGGTGTTGAAGTCCGTGCGGACTTCGGACCACTTCCGATACTGCCGGGCCAGGTCGCCGTCGTCGTCGATCGACCGCCGCACGGGCTGGAACCGCTCGATCCGGTGATGCGGGATCGGTTGCAGGAAGCAGAACGGCTCGTCCTTCTCGAACCGGATCACCCCGGGCGCGGTGAAGCGCCAATTCATGGTGAAAGGGTAGGGCAGCCAGTCGGTCTCCGTCACGCCCTCCAGCGGCGCGATCCCGTGCTTGGCCCGGTTCGGTGGCCCAGACGCCCGCATGCCCCATCCCTCGGGCGTCCGGAACATCCAGCCGGTGTGGAAGGTCAGCACCCCCTCGGTGAAGTGCGACTGGGCGAAATGGTCGAAATGCAGGGCGTCCGCGTCGGGCCGGAGCTGGATGGCGTCGGCGCCCAGCCGCCCGTCCCATTCGGCTTCGAACCCGAACGGGCACAACAACTCCCATCCCGTGGTGTTGGCCATGGTCAGCGGCAGGCAGCGATAGGGATGTCGCCCCGCGAAATCGTCCATCCAGTCCCGCTCGGGCCGCCCCGACACCATGCGCGGCGGCGACGGCGTCATCGGAAAGCATTCCAGCGTCAGCGGCGCTTGGGTCTCGGCGGAATCGGTCACGGGCCAACTCAGGGAATGGGTGTCACGGGTGGATCGCCCGCCGCGACAGCCTGAAGGTTCTGGATCAGAAGCGCCAGCATGCCCTGGACCGCAGCCATTGTGGCCCCGGCCGTGTGCGGGGTCAGCACCACGTTCGGCACCTCGGCCCAGCGATCCGCCGGCGTCGGCTCGGTCTCGAACACGTCCAGCGCGGCCCCGCCCAGCCGTCCGGCCTTCAGCGCGGCGATCAGGGCGTCCTCGTCGATCAGCGACCCGCGCGCCACATTGACCAGCAGGCCGCCTGGCCCCAGCGCCTCGATCACCTCGGCCGACACCAGGCCCCGGTTCGTCTCGTCCGCGCGGCACGCCACGACCAGGATGTCAGAACCGGCAGCCATCTCGACCAGAGACCCCGCGCGGGGCCAGGCCGCGCCCGGCTTGTCCCTCGGCCCCCACCACTCGACGACACAGCCCATGGCCTCGACCCGCAGGGCCAACGCCTCGCCGATCGCCCCCAGCCCGACGATGCCCACGCGGCATCCGCGCATGGCGGGGGTGATCAGCCGCTGCTCGATGACCCACTGGCCCGCGCGGACCATCCGGTCGCCGTCCACGATCCGGCGCCGCGCCGCCAGGATCAGACCCAGGGCATGATCGGCCACGTCCTCGTGGTTCACCGCTGGCGCATGGGTGACGATCAGCCCGCGCGCCCGGCACCAGTCCAGGTCCAGCCCGTCGTAGCCCGAGGTGAAGCAGGCGACGTGGCGCAAGTTCGGCAGGTGCTCCAGCACGCCCATGTCCAGGACGTCCTCACCGGCCACGACCACGGCGGTGATGTCATCGGTGGCATCTCCCGGCGGCCCCTCCCACAGACGAAACACCCGGTAGGCGGACTCCAGGAACGGTGCGACGGGCCCGAGCGCGCGCGAGGCGATCAGAAGGGCTGGGCGGGTCATGCCCTGATTTCGACCAGACGTTCGCCGGCCTGAAGGCGAGCCGTCACCATCGGCCAGGTGCGTCGAACAATGGCGAAGAGCTGATCGTTCGACAGGTTGCCAACATCCAGATGAACGAACCCCGTGGACGTCTCTCTCCGAACCAGGCTCAGAAAATCTCGGTCCTTGCTGATGACCACGGCGGGAAGGGAGGCCGCCAAAGTCCAGATGTGCCCGTCGCTCGCCATGTCGAGCTTCAACAGCTTGACGTGGTCCGCGTCGTGGCCGAGCTCATGCAGGACGCCGATCAGACGGGTCGGCAAGTTCTGATCGATCAGGAACCTCAAGCCGCGACGACCACCGGATGGTCGATCTCTCGTGCGGCATAGGTCAAGGCGGCGCGGATGTCCGCCTCCTCCAGCTCATCGTAATCGCTCAGGATTTCCGCTTCAGTCATGCCCGCCGCCAGCCAGCCCAGCACGTCGTGCACCGCGATCCGCATGCCCCGAATGCAGGGCCGGCCGCTGCGCTTGTCGTTTTCGATGGTGATGCGGGCCAGGAGTTCGTCGCTCATGGCCCGCACCCTACATCACCGCCCGAACTTCTGGAACTTGATCCGGTGCGGGATCAGGGCGTCCGTGCCCAGGCGCCGCTTCTTGTCCTCTTCATAGGCTTCGAAGTTGCCCTCGAACCATTCGACGTGGCTGTCGCCCTCGAAGGCCAGGATGTGGGTCGCCAGGCGGTCCAGGAACCAGCGGTCGTGGGAGATGACCACGGCGCAGCCCGCGAACTCCTCCAGCGCCTCCTCCAGGTTCTGCAGGGTCTCGATGTCCAGGTCGTTGGTCGGTTCGTCCAGCAGGATCAGGTTGCCGCCCGTCGCCAGGGTCTTGGCCAGGTGGACGCGGTTGCGCTCACCGCCCGACAGCTGTCCGACCTTCTTCTGCTGGTCGCCGCCCTTGAAGTTGAAGCTGCCGACATAGGCCCGCGTGTTGATCTCGCGCTTGCCCACCATCATCACGTCGGTGCCGCCGCTGATCTCTTCCCAGATGGTCTTGTTGGGATCGAGCGCATCGCGCGACTGGTCGACATAGGCCAGCTTCACCGTCTCGCCGACCTTGATGGTGCCGCCGTCCGGCGTCTCCTGGCCGGTGATCAGCTTGAACATGGTCGACTTGCCCGCGCCGTTCGGTCCGATCACGCCGACGATGCCGTTGGGCGGCAGCTTGAAGGTCAGGTTGTCGAACAGCAGCTTGTCGCCATACGACTTCTGCAGCCCCTCGACCTCCAGCACCACATTGCCCAGGCGCGGCCCGGGCGGGATCTGGATGTGGGCGTGGGTCTGGGCGCCGCGCATGCTTTCCTGCTCGGCGACCATCTTCTCATAGGCGGCCAGACGGGCCTTGGACTTGGCCTGGCGGGCCTTGGCACCGGACCGCACCCATTCCAGTTCGCGGGTCAGGGCGCGCTGACGGGCCTCGGATTCCGAGTTCTCCTGCACGACCCGCTTCTGTTTCTGCTCCAGCCACCCGGAGTAGTTGCCCTCGTAGGGGATGCCCTTGCCGCGATCCAGCTCCAGCGTCCACTTGGTCACGAGGTCCAGGAAGTAGCGGTCGTGGGTCACCAGGATGACGCAGCCCGGAAACGCCTCCAGGTGATGCTGCAGCCAGGCCACGCTCTCGGCGTCCAGGTGGTTGGTCGGTTCGTCCAGCAGCAGCATGTCGGGCTTGGACAGCAGCAGCCGCGCCAGCGCCACGCGACGCTTCTCGCCGCCGGACAGGTTGGTCGTCATCCAGTCGTCGGGCGGACAGCGCAGGGCGTCCATCGCCATCTCGATGCGGCTGTCGATGTCCCAGACGTCGCCCGCGTCGATCTTCTCCTGAAGGGCGGTCATCTCCTCCATCAGTTCGTCGGTGTAGTTTTCGCCGAGTTCGCCGGCCACCTCGTTGAAGCGGTTGACCCACTGCTTTTCCTCGCACCAGGCCTCGACGTTCTCGCGGACGTTCAGGGTTTCATCCAGGTGCGGTTCCTGCTCCAGGTATCCGCGCTTGATGCCGTCGGCGGCCTTGGCCTCGCCGGAGAACTCGGGGTCGATGCCGGCCATGATCTTGAGCAGTGTCGACTTGCCGGAGCCGTTGACGCCGACCACGCCGATCTTGGCGTCGTTGTAGAAGCTCAGCCAGATGTTCTCGAAGATCTTCTTGCCGCCTGGGAAGGTCTTGGTCAGACCCTGCATCTGGAAGATGTATTGCTGCGCCATGGAGTGCGTCGCGCCCTTGTCGTTCTGGTTTGTCGGAGGTTGGGGCGGGATGTAGCGATTGGGGGCGGGAAGGGCAAACGCTCTGCCGTTTCTCCCTGCCGCTCATCCCCGCGAAAGCGGGGACCCAGTGCTTTCATGAGGCCCAGCGGCCTGGACCAGAGTCTTCGTGTTATGGACAAAGCCATCGCCCAAAGAACTGGGTCCCCGCTTTCGCGGGGATGAGCGGCAATTCAGGTCACCAACGAAACAGCACCCGCCCGATCACCGCGCCCGCCGCCGCCGCCAGTCCGATCCCCAGCGAATACCAGACCATGACGAAGCTGGCCGTCTGCTCGGGGCAGTGCAGGCCATAGAGGGTCGTCGCCAGGCCCGCCGTCAGCAGGCCCGCGGCCGCCCCCGCCGCGCCCGGCCGCATCGGCGCGAACCCCCGGGCCGCGCCGAACACGAACGGCGCCGCGATCAGGCTGAGGATCAGGATCAGGGGCGCGCATTCGCGGGCGCTCTCGCCCATGACGGCGGGCATGCGCTCGGCCTCGGCCATGGTCAGGAACTCCCAGGCGGTGAAGCCGGCAGCGGCGACGAGAATCAGCGCCAAGGCCACCAAGGGCGCCCGGATGGCGGACCCGGGCCGCCCCAGCCGATCCAGCAGCCAGAAGCCGATCACCCCCAGGGTCCCGGTATAGGCCGCCTTGATCCAGAAGGTCGGCCCCATCATCGCCGACCCCAGATCCTCGCGGAAGCCGAGCCACAGCCCGACGCCGAGCAGCACCAGGAGGCCCCCGGCGACCAGCGCCAGCAGCAGACGCCGCTCCACCTGGCGCGCCCCGGACGCGGGCAGGTCGGCGGCCAAGGCCTCGATCAGGTCATCCGTCTTCATCTTCGGCTCCCTCGGACGCGGGCGCGAAGCGGGCGTTCAATGATTTCATACTGCGGTGGATGGACACCTTTGCGGCCGTCAGGGTGTAGCCGTGGTTGGCGGCGGCCTCGGCGACCGTCAGGCCCTTCAACCGCACGTCCTCGATCAGCCGACGCTGGCGAGCCGGCAGCAGGGCCAGGATGCGGGTCAGGTCGGCCCGCGTCGCCCCGTCCTCGACGGTGTGGTCGGCGAACAGTTCGGCGGCTTCGTCCAGCGGATGGGTCGGCCGCCGGCCCTGGCGGCGCAGATGATCGATCAGCTTGTGCCGCGCGATGGCGAAGGCCCAGGCGGTGAAGGGCTGGGCGCGGTCCCAGGTGGCCCGCTTGGCGTGGATGGCGATCAGGGTTTCCTGCACCAGGTCCTCCGCGTCCTCCCCGCCATTGAACAGTCGCCGGCGGAAGAAGGGACGCAGGTGCGCCCCCAGATCGGACAGCAGCAGGCGCCAGGCGGCGGCATCGCCATCCAGACCACGGAGCATCAAGGCTTTCAGTTGGGCTTCGCGGTCGGTCACTTGGGCCCGGTTACGGTGGGGGACGGGGAAGGTTACACGACCGACCTAAAGCGTATAGCCGCCGTCCACGACCAGGCTCGCGCCGGTCATCGTCCGGGCCCCGGGCGACAGCAGGAAGGCGATCTGCCCCGCGATCTCCTCGGCCTTGGCATAGTGGCCCAACGGCGTCGCGAACCCGGCCATCCGGTCGAAGGCGGCCTGCTCCGAGCCTGTCTCGGCGACCAGATCGTCGAAGAAGGCCATACCCCGCCAGATCGGCGTCTCGACGCCGCCGGGCAGGATGGCGTTGACTCTCACCCCCCGTGCCGCGCCTTCCCGAGCCGCGACCTTCGCCAGTTGAAGCACCGCCGCCTTGGAGGCTCCATACGCCCCGACGCCGGGCTCGGCCTTGACGGCGGATGCCGAGGATACGACCACGGCTGCGCCCCCGTCCCGCAGCAGTCGCATTCCGGTCCGCAGCGTCAGGAAGGTCCCGTCCAGATTGACCGACAGCACCCGCCGCCATGCCTCGAACGACAGATCGGCGATGGTCCCGCTCTCGGAAATCCCGGCGTTGACCACGACACCGTCCAGCCCTCCGAACCGCTCGCGCAGAGCGCTTTCGGTGTCGGCCCAGGCGGCATCGTCGGAAACGTCCTGCGCGAAGGCGACGGCCTCTGCGGTGGTCAGTGTTCGCGCCAGAGCATCGAGCGCCGCCGCATTCCGATCCACCAGAGCAAGGGCCCACCCTTCTCTGGACAGCAGCCGGCTCACCGCACGACCGATGCCTGAGGCCGCTCCCGTTACGAGGGCGACGCGACGTGCGGATGTCTCAGGCATAGTTGAAGCTCACCGAAATCCGCTCGGCCTTCGCCGCGTTCACCGGCACCTCGTGCCGCAGCCAGCTTTCCCACATCAGGACCGTGCCGGAGCGGGGTGCCAGATAGACGAAAGGCCGCTCCGCCTCGGGCGCGTCCACGCTCACCGACGGTCGCGCCATCATCATCGCCAGGCGTGGATCTTCCAGCTTCAGGGCCGAGGCCCCGTCCGGCACCTCGACATACACCGTGCCCGACAGGAAGGCGTGGGGGTGGATGTGGCCGCTGTGCGAGCCGCCGGGCTTGAGTATATTGACCCACATGGTGTCCAGCCGGGGCTTCCTCGCCAGATCGAAGTTCAGCGCCCTGGCATAGGCCGTGGCGTGACGGTCCAGATGCCGCTTCAGCTCCGCGAACTCCGGCAGCCGCTGCGGCAGGTCGTTCAGCGAGCCATAGGAGGTATAGCCGCGATAGCCGTGCTCGCGGCACCAGGCCCGCCCAGCCCCGTCCTCGACCGCCAGCATTCGGCAGGCCTCGGCCAGGCCGTCGTTGAAGCCGGAGAACCCGGGGGCATCGGCCAGGCTGGCCTCATAGACCTGGGTGACGAACAGGGGGCGCAGGGACATGGGTGTCTCCATACGCTCTCCCTCCCCCTCGGGGGAGGGCAGATCGCGAAGCGATCGGGTGGGGAGGGCAGGGCGATTCAGACCCGGACCTGTGCGACCTCACCTTGCCGCCCCCACCCGGTCTCCGCTCCGTTTCGACCACCTCCCGAAAGGAGAGAGAGAAAGCCAATGTTATCAGAACTTAATGTTGTTACTCTTCACAAGATTTATTAGCTTTTGCACTCGTTGGACTCGGTGTCTCACGAGTCCAGTCCCGCCTCACCCGTCAGGATCGCCTCGGCCTCGGCGGTATGCTTGGCCCCCGACCGGTCGTGCAGGATCAGGGCGGGCAGCAGCCTCAGCGGCGCCCGACCGCCCCGGACCGCCTGGACCAGCACCCGCTTGGCCGGTTCGTCGGCGAAGGGCTGGACCGGCCGGATGGCGAAGGACCCGCAGCGTCCTCCGAACAGCGCCAGCAGGTCGGCCAGCCGGTCCGCCCGGTGGATCACGACGACCCGCCCCCCGTCCTTGACCCCGTCCGTCAGGAACCCGACCCAGGCCGCCAGCCCGTCGTCGGCGATCCACGCCCCGCGCCTGGCCGGGGAGGGGGCCCGAAGCGCCCCTGCGTCATCGAAATAGGGCGGGTTGGACACCCCCCAGTCGGCGCGCGGCAGGCCCAGCGCCTTGAAGCCGCGCCCCACGTCCCCCTCGATCACCGTCATCCGCTCGGCCCAGCCGTTCAGGACGGCGTTGCGGCGCGCCAGTTCGGCGGCGACGGCGTCCCGCTCGATCCCGGTCAGGGCCACCCCCGCCCGCCGTGCTGCGATCTGGGTCAGGACCGCGCCGGCCCCGCAGCCCGCTTCCAGCACCGTCTCGCCGGGCTTTGCGGCGACCGTGGCCGCCAGCAGGGCCGCGTCCATCCCCGCGCGATAGCCCCGCGCGGGTTGCAGCAGACGGACCCTTCCGCCCAGCAGGGCGTTCTCGGTCGGTTCGGTCTTCGGCTCGGCCCCTTCCGGGGGTGGGGATGCGACGGTCACGCGGCTTGACCCTTCATGGCGGGGTCACCATTGTCCGGCGTGTCGCCGCGCCGCAAGGGACGGACGATCGGGCGACGCGAACTCCCCTCGCGCCGCGAGGTTTGAAAGAGCATTCATTGGACGCCGCCGTTCTCACCGCAGCCCGCCCGAGAGGCGACGTCGAGACCCTGGCCCGGCTGGCCAAGGGCGATATGGCGGCGGTCGACGCCCTGATCCTGGACCGGATGCAGTCCCAGGTGCCGGTCATTCCCCTGCTGGCCGAACACATCGTCTCGGCGGGCGGCAAGCGACTGCGTCCCCTCCTGACCATCGCCGCGGCCCGCGCCGTCGGCGCGACCGAGGTCGAGAACGCGCTCAAGCTCGCCGCGTCTGTGGAGTTCATCCACACCGCCACCCTCTTGCACGACGACGTCGTCGACGGGTCCGAGCGCCGCCGGGGCAAGGTCGCGGCCCATCTGATCTGGGGTTCGGCCACCAGCGTGCTGGTCGGCGATTTCCTGTTCGCCCGCGCCTTTGAGCTGATGGTCGAGACCGGCGCGATCCGCGCCCTCGGCATCCTGGCCCAGGCGTCGGGGGTGATCGCGCAGGGCGAGGTGCTGCAACTGACCCGCGCTCACGACCTGAACCTGGATCAGGAAACCTATCTGCGGATCATCTCGGCCAAGACCGCCGAACTGTTCGCCGCCGCCGCCGAGGCCGGCGCCGTGGGCGTCGGCGCCGACGAGCGGACCACCGCGGCCCTGCGCTCCTATGGCCTCAACCTGGGCCTGGCTTTCCAGCTTGCCGACGACGCCCTCGACTACGGCGGTTCCTCCGAGGCCCTCGGCAAGAACGCCGGCGACGACTTCCGCGAAGGCAAGGTCACCCTGCCGCTGCTGCTGGCCGTCGCCCGCACGCGCGGCCGCGAGGACGCCTTCTGGGACCGCACCATCAACGGCAACCAGCGGACCGAGGACGACTTCCGCCGCGCCCGCGAACTGATCATCGGCACCGGCGCGGTCTCCGCCACCCTCGACGCCGCCGGCGACTACGCCGACGCGGCCAAGGCGGCGCTCAAGGTTCTGCCGCGCGGCGACTGGCGCTCGGCCCTGGAAAGCCTCGCCGACTTCGCCGTCAGCCGGGCGAGCTAGCGCAAGGACGCAGCGAACCGCTGGATGCGCGCGCAGGCGTCCTCCAGAACGGCTTCCGACGTCGCATAGCTGATGCGGAAATAGGGGCTCAGCCCGAACGCGGCTCCATGGACCACCGACACGCCTTCGGCTTCCAGCAGGGCGGTCGCGAAGGCCTCGTCGCCGTCGATGACGGTCCCGTCCGGCGCGGTCTTGCCGATCAGGCCGTGGATGGACGGATAGACGTAGAACGCCCCCTCCGGCGTCGGACAGCGGATGCCCGTCGCCTGGTTCAGCATCGACACCACCAGGTCACGCCGCCGCTCGAAGGCTGCGCCCCGCTCGGGCAGGAAGTCCTGCGGTCCGTTCAGAGCCTCGACCGCCGCCCACTGGCTGATCGACGCGGGGTTGGAGGTGGTCTGGCTGGCGACCTTGCGCATCAGGTCGATCAGGGGCTTCGGGCCCCCTGCATAGCCGATGCGCCAGCCCGTCATCGCATAGGCCTTGGACACGCCGTTCACGGTCAGGGTGCGGTCGTACAGATCCGGCGCGACCTGGGCGATCGTCGTATACTGGAAGTCGCCGTAGATCAGGTGCTCGTACATGTCGTCGGTCAGCACCCAGACATGGGGATGCCGCCGCAGCACCTCGGCCAGGGCCTCCAGCTCGGCCCGCGTATAGGCCGCGCCGGTCGGGTTGGACGGACTGTTCAGGATCAGCCACTTGGTCCGGGGCGTGATCGCGGCCTCCAGCACCTCTGGCCGCAGCTTGAACCCATCGGCTTCCTCGCCCGTCACGAACACCGGATCGCCGCCGGCCAGCAGCACCATGTCCGGATAGCTGACCCAGTAGGGGGCCGGCACGATGACCTCGTCACCCGCGTTCAGCGTCGCCACCAGGGCGTTGTAGATCACCGGCTTGCCGCCCGGCGCGACGTGGATCTGCGCCGCCGTATAGCTCAGTCCATTCTCGCGCGCGAACTTGGCCACAATGGCCGCCTTCAGTTCCGGCAGGCCGTCCACGTCCGTGTACTTGGTCTCGCCGCGCTGGATCGCCGCGATGGCGGCGGCCTTGATGGTCTCCGGCGTGTCGAAGTCCGGCTCTCCGGCGCCCAGGCTTATGATGTTCCGTCCCTCAGCCTTCAGCGCGCGGGCCTTGGCGGTTGCGGCGAGGGTCGCGGACGGCGCCACGCGGGCGAGGGCGGAGGACTGCAGGTCGGACATCGTCGATTCCCCGGGAAGGTCACCGTCTTTACGCAGATGCGAAAGTCGGATCAAACGCCTCGCCATGAGGCGCATCCTCGATTTCATCCTGAACATGGAAGGCCGCCGCTGGCGCACGGCCCTGGCGGCCGTTCTGCTGATCGGGGCCACGCTCGGCCTGCTCGCGCTCGGCAAGACCCAGTTCGCCCTCAACGCCGAAGAAAATCTGGAGGGCTGGCTCCAGGGCTATCGCGGAAGCCCGTGGGCCTTCGCCGCCACGGTGGCTCTGTTCGTGGCGGCCGCCTTCATTGGCGCGCCCCAGTTCATCCTGATCGCGGCCTGCGTGGTCGCCTTCGGCCCGTCGCTGGGTTTCTTCTACAGCTGGGCGGCGACGGTGGTGTCGGCGGGCGTGACCTACTGGCTGGGCCGTGGCCCAACCGCGCGTCTCATCGACCGGCTGGACAGCCGCACTCTGGCGCGGCTCAAGCGGTTCGTCGGCAAGAACGCCTTCTACGCCAGCTTCATGATCCGGAATGTTCCGTCCGCGCCCTTCATCGTCGTCAACATGGCGTTCGGCGCGACTCGGGCGTCCTATCCGGCCTTCCTGCTGGGCTGCGCGCTGGGCGTCCTGCCCAAGACCGCCCTGGTCGCCTTCTTCGGCGGAGCGGTCGTGTCCGCCGTCAGCGGAGACGGCGTCTGGACCTCCCTGATCCTGGTCGCGGTCGCCGTCGTCTGGCTGGCCGCCATGCTGGGCGTGCGCGAACTCGTCCGGAGGCGGGAGATCGACGCGGGCACGAGCAAGGTCTCCGAGTAGGTACTTCAACGTAGGGTGACGTTAGCACCTCGTTACCGGGCGCGAAGTAAAGCTGTCATAGTCAGGAGACTGTGATGGCCACGCGCAAACTTCGCTCGGAACACGATCGTATTCTGCGACAGGCGAGCACCCTTGCCGGACTCGCCAGAACCCGCATGACGCGTGATGTGGCCACAGTTGCCAGGGCTGCGATCAGCGGCCTGGATCGCCTTCTGGTTGAGCACCTGGAGGCGGAGGACGGGTGGATGTACCCGCTGCTGATTTCCTCTGCCGACGAGGGTGTCCGACGGATCGCATCGGAGTGCTTTGCGGATATGGGCGGCATCCTCGGGGCGTGGGTCGCCTACCGCGATCAGTGGTCGATCGAAGCCATACTTGTCTCTCCGGCCGTTTTCGCCCGGGCGACGGACGGCATCATCGGGGCCCTCGCGCTCCGGGTCGAGCGCGAGAACACCGAGCTCTATCCTCTGGTGGACCAGATGGTGCCGATCGCCCTCGACGCAGGGCGCGCTGCCTGACCGCGAGGCGAAGCGGAGCCGTAACTACCTCGTGATCGCGGCCTGCGACACGGGTGGGATCAGGGCTTGTAATCGCCTGTAGCAGCGGGCAAACGGGCGCTCAGTCCGTCAGGCGAGGACGATCAGGAGGCCGAGCGCGTATGGGGATGCGCCTCGGTCTGGGCATCGCCGAAACGGGCTGGATCAGCATCGCCTCAGACGGCCCCAACCCGAACGGTAACCGACCCCCATGAGCTTCTCCCTCTTCGGCGCGATCTCCAACGACATCGCGATGGACCTGGGCACCGCCAACACCCTGATCTACATGAAGGGCAAGGGCATCGTCCTGAACGAACCGTCCGTCGTGGCGCTGCGGAACGTCGGTGGACGGAAGATCGTCCATGCCGTGGGCATCGAGGCCAAGCAGATGTTGGGCCGCACGCCGGGCCACATGGAGGCCATCCGTCCGATGCGCGACGGGGTTATCGCCGACTTCGAAGTCGCTGAAGAAATGATCAAGCACTTCATCCGCAAGGTTCACAATCGCAAGGGCTTCGTGAACCCCAAGATCATCGTCTGCGTGCCCTCGGGCGCCACGGCGGTCGAGCGTCGCGCCATCAACGACTCCTGCCTGAACGCCTCGGCCCGCCGTGTGGGCCTGATCGACGAGCCGATGGCCGCCGCGATCGGTGCGGGCCTGCCCATCCATGAACCGACCGGCTCCATGGTCGTCGATATCGGCGGCGGCACCACCGAGGTGGCCGTGCTGTCGCTGTCGGGCATCGTCTATTCGCGCTCCGTCCGGGTCGGCGGCGACAAGATGGACGACTCGATCATCAGCTACATGCGTCGAAACCATAACCTGCTGATCGGCGAGACCACCGCCGAGCGCATCAAGAAGGACATCGGTACCGCCCGCATCCCCGCCGACGGCGAAGGCCTGTCGATCGAGGTCAAGGGCCGCGACCTGATGCAGGGCGTGCCGCGCGAGGTCCGTATTTCGGAACGCCAGGCCGCCGAGGCCCTGGCCGAGCCCGTCAGCCAGATCATCGACGCCGTGAAGGTGGCGCTGGAAGCCACCCCGCCGGAGCTGGCCGCCGACATCGCCGACAAGGGCATCATGCTGACGGGCGGCGGCGCCCTGCTGCGCGGCCTGGACGCCGAGATTCGCGATCACACCGGCCTGCCGGTCTCGGTGGCGGACGATCCGCTGTCTTGCGTGGCCATCGGCTGCGGCCGTGTGCTGGAGCATCCGCGCTGGATGAAGGGCGTCCTCGACTCGGCGCTCTAAATCCTCACCCGTAGGGGGAGGGGGACCGCGAAGCGGTGGAGGGGGACAGCCGCGAATGCGTTCGCTAGGACTTGCCCCCTCCGTCTCATCGCTGGTCGCGATGATCCACCTCCCCCAAGGGGGGAGGATTACTGCAAATCCCCGTGATTGCAGCGAATTCGCCGGTTCCAATCTGGCCTGCTTTTTGCGATAGGCTGCGCATAGCGGCGGGGGGCGTCCCGCCGATTCTGACCTCTTTTGGAAGGCAAGGCCGTGGCGTTCCGCGACGGACCGTTCGATCAGTTGAAGGTGCCGCTGGCCTGGACGGCCGCGGTCGCGGTCGTGGTCGCCCTGATCGCTTCGATCCTGATGATCCTGGCCGACCGCCGCATCGACGGCGAGGGGCACTCCTATGGTCCTGTGCGGGCCGGCTTCGATGCTGTCGTCGCGCCCGCCAGCGGCGTGCTGGCCGCACCTGTCCGCTGGACCGGCGGGGCGACGGACTACATCAAGGGATATTTCTTCGCCGTGTCCGAGAACCGGCGTTTGCGAGCGCAGGTCGCCGAGCTGGAGCCTTGGCGCGACCAGGCGATCGCGCTGAAGAACGTCAACGCCCGATACGAGTCTCTGCTGGGGCTTCGCACCGAGCCGCCGGTCGCGATGGCCACGGCGCGTTCGGTGTCGGAATCGCGAGGGCCCTTCGTTCACGCCCGCCTGCTGGACGCGGGCACCGGCAAGGGTATCCGGATCGGTAATCCTGTCATCAACGAGCACGGTCTGGTTGGCCGCGTGGTCGGCGTCACCGGCGGGGTCAGCCGGATGCTGCTGGTCACCGACGTCGCCAGCCGCATTCCCGTGCTGGTCGACCGGACCGACGCGCGGGCCCTGCTGACCGGCGACGGCTCGGGCAATCCCCGGCTGGAGTTCGTTCGGGGTGCCGGAGCCGTTCAGGCCGGCGACCGCGTCCTGACCTCCGGCGATGGCGGGGGCCTGCCGCGCGGCGTGCCGATCGGCGTCGTGGCCCGAGGGATCGACGGCAGCTGGCGGGTCAAGCTGTTCAGTGACCGGGGTGCCATCGACTATGTCCGCGTCATGCTGTTCGAGGACTTCGGGCAGCTGGCGGAGCCGGCCGCGTTGGACGCGCCGCCTCTGGCGGGGCTCTCGACGGCCCCGGCCCCGGACGCGACCCAGGCCGCGTCCATTCGCGACGCCGCCGCCCGGCGCGCCGGCGCGACCGCCACGCCTGCGCCCGGGGCGACGCAATGAGACGGCCCGTGGCGGTCAGGGTCGTCGGCTCGTTCGAGCTGGTGTTCCGGCCGGCGCTGATCGCCATCGCCCTGACCATCGTGCTGGCCACGCCGGTCGAACTGTTCGGCCTGACCTTGCCCGAGCCGGTCCTGCCGCTGGTGCTGGCCTTTGCCTGGCCGCTGATCCGGCCGTCGATGCTGGCCCCCGGGGTGCTGTTCGCCCTGGGCCTGTTCCTGGATATCTTCTGGGGCGGAACCTTGGGGACCTGGCCGCTGGCGCTGATCGCGGTCTATGCGGTGGTCCTGGGATCCCGCAATCTGCTGGCGGGGCAGGAGACCCAGGTGCTGTTCGTCTGGTACGCCATCTGCTGCGCCATCGCCTTTTTCCTCGTCTATCTGGTGGTCAGCCTGGACGCGGGCCAGGCCCCCAGCCTGATCGCGCTCCTGCTGCAGATCGTGCCGACCCTTCTGTTCTTTCCTGCGGCCGACTGGATGGTCCAGCGGTTCGATGACGGCGATGTGCGGTTCCGATGATCCTACTCCGCCAAGGCTTCCTGCTCCGCCAAGGCTTCGCAGGACACATCTCCTGCAGGACCCCGTCCTGCGGAGCTCCTGAAGGGAGCGAAGCAGGATGAGCGAACCTTCGATCTTCTTCTCCGATGTCAACGAGCGGCAGGGATCGTTCCTGCGGCGAACCTTCGTGGTGGGCGGTCTGACGGCCCTGGGCGTCACGGCCCTGACGGTGCGTCTGGCGCAGCTGCAGGTCGTCCAGGCCCAGGAATACGCGACCCTCGCCAGCCAGAACCAGTTCAACTTTCGCCTCGTGCCCCCGCCGCGCGGGCGTATCCTGGACCGGAACGGCGTGGTCATCGCGGGCAACCGGCCCAGCTTCCGGGTCCTGGTCGTGCGCGACGAGACCAAGGATCTGGACCAGACGCTGGACCTGCTCGGACAGCTGCTGCCTGACACCGTGGACCGGCGTCGCGCCATCATCCGCGATGTCAACGCGGCCCCGCGCTTCGCCCCCGTTCCGGTCAAGAGCGACCTGACCTGGGAAGAGTTCGCCAAGGTCAACATCTACGCCAACGAACTGCCGGGCGTGATGGCGGACATGAACGAGGCGCGCTTCTATCCCTATGGCGGATCGTTCGCCCACGTCATCGGCTATGTCGCCAAGGTGTCTGACCGGGACATCGCGGCGGTCCGGGATCGCGGGGAAGAGGTCCCCCAGCTGCTTTACAATCCCGGTTTCCGCATCGGCCGCTCCGGCGTCGAAAGGGCGTTGGACGAAGATCTGCGCGGGGTGGAGGGCGGCAACCGTGTCGAGGTGGACGCGCGCGGGCGGGTCGTGGCCGAGGACGTCGGTGGCTCGCGCCCGGCGACGCCCGGAAAGGACGTCGTCCTGACGCTGGACGCCGACATCCAGAACCGGGCGCTGGAGGTGTTCGGCGAGGAAGCCGGCAGCTGCGTGGTCATGGACGTTCGGAACGGCGACATCCTGGCCATGGTGTCTGCCCCGTCGTTCGATCCGAATCTGTTCGTCTCCGGGGTGCCGGGACCGATCTATCGCGCCTGGGCCGATTACGAGCGGCGCCCGCTGACCGACAAGGCGATCAACGGCGTGTTCGCGCCGGGCTCCACATTCAAGCCGGTCACAGGTCTGGCGGCCTTGATCCGGGGCGCGAACCCGGACCGACGCATTCATTGCGGGGGGGCCTTCTATCTCGGCCGCCGCTTCGCCTGTCACGCCACCCACGGCTCCCAGGACATGCGCGAGGCCATCAAGAACTCGTGCAACGTCTACTTCATGACCCTGGCGGTCGAGGTCGGGCCCGACGCGATCGCCGATGTCGCGCGCACCATGGGGTTCGGTCAGACGTTCGATCTGGGCATCGGAAACCAGAACGCGGGCCTGGTGCCGGATCGGGAGTGGCGTCGCCAAAATCCCGTTCGGGGCGACGGACGCTGGTACCCGGGCGAGACTCCCAGCTACGGCATCGGTCAGGGGGCGCTGACGGTGAACGCGCTTCAGCTGGCGGTCTACACCTCGCGCCTCGCCAACGGGCGAAAGGCGGTTCAACCCCGGCTGATCAAATCGATCGGCGGCGAGGAGCAATCGGTTCCCGGCGGTGATCGGGACCTGCCTTATTCCCCCGAGATGCTGGCCGTCCTGCGCGACGGCATGAACCGCGTGACCGACGTGGGCGGAACCGGCTTCCGTAACAGTCAGCTGGGCCTCGGCGCTGTGCGCATGGCCGGCAAAACCGGGACGGCCCAGACGCGCAACTATGGGTCGGGCGCCCGGCGCTCCAACGTCTGGTCCCAGAAGGACCATAACCTGTTCATCGCCTACGCACCGATCGACAATCCTCGCTACGCGGTGTCGGTGATCGTGCAGCATGGGGGCTTGGGCGGCGGCACGGCCGGTGCTCCGCGCGCTCGCGAGGTGATGCGTGTGGCCCTGCTGAAGGATCCGGAAATCCGGCAGCGGATCGAGCAGTCGGGTTTCGCGGAGACGGAAGATCCCGGCTCTCACGAAGCCAACGCCCTCGGGGCAGCCGAGCCTGCGCAGGTGGACGCTCGACCTGCTCCCGCCGCGTCCACGGGACCGCGCCCCTATCTGTCGGAGCCGCCTGAATGACCGCGTCCGCCCTGACCCGTCCCGGCGAGCGCGACCGCCTGTCGACCAAGATCACCGAGCTGGACTGGCGTCTCGTCGCCCTGCTGTGCGTCGTCGCCTTCACCGGCACGGCCATGCTGTATTCGATCGCGGGCGGCGAATGGCAGCCCTGGGCGATGGATCACCTGACGCGCTTCGGGGCCATGCTGGTGGTCATGCTGGGCCTGGCCATGCTGCACCCCAAGTGGTGGTTCAGGGCGGCCTATCCTCTTTACGCCGTGCTGTTGTTGCTGGTCCTGATGATCGAGTTCACGCCGCTGGGCTATGTGGCCGGGGGCGCCCGGAACTGGCTGAACCTGGGCTTCATCCGGATCCAGCCGGCGGAGTTCATGAAGCTGGGTCTCGTCTTGGCCCTGGCCCGCTGGTACCACAACCAGACCGCCCAGGAGGCCCGGTGGTCGTGGAAGCTGATCATCCCTGTCGCCATGATCGGGGTGCCCTTTCTGCTCGTGGCCAAACAGCCCGACCTCGGCTCGGCCATGATCATCGGGCTGACGGGAGCGGCCGTGATGTTCGTCGCGGGCCTCAGCTGGAAGGTGATCGCCGCCGGGGGCATCGCCGCCGTCGTGACCATTCCACCCTTCGTGATGTTTGGCATGCATGACTATCAGCGCAATCGCGTGCTGACCTTCCTGAGCCCCGAGTCGGATCCGACCGGCACGGGTTACAACATCATCCAGTCCAAGATCGCCCTGGGATCGGGCGGCGTGCTGGGGCGGGGCTATGGCCTCGGCAGCCAGAGCCAGCTGGAGTTCCTGCCGGAGCGCCAGACCGACTTCATCTTCTCGACCGTGGCCGAGGAGTTCGGCTTCGTCGGCTCGTTCGGCCTGCTGGCCTGCTACGTCGCCATCATCCTGATCTCGCTCAGGATCGCCTCGACGGCGCACAGCCATTTCGCGCGGGTGTCGGCGGCCGGCATGACCGCCTTCTTCGCCCTGTTCGTGCTGATCAACGGGGCCATGGTCATGGGTCTGGCGCCGGTCGTGGGCGTGCCGATGCCGCTGCTGTCCTATGGCGGGTCGTCGATGATGACGGTGATGCTGGGCTTCGCGCTCGTGCTGTCGACGCGGGTCCACCGTTATGCCGAACTGCCAAAGGGCTACGGCCTGATCTGACCGTTCCCTATAGGTCGGCCGCCCAGTCGGTGGCTCTGACCAGACTGTCGACGATGCCAGGTTCGGACGAGGCGTGGCCGGCGTCGCGCACCACGTCCAGCCTGGCTTCGGGCAGGGCGCGGTGCAGGGCCCAGGCGCTGGCGATCGGGGTCACGACGTCGAAGCGCCCCTGAGCGATCCAGATCGGAATGTGGCGGATGCGGCCGATGTTCTTCAGCAGCCAGTTCTCCTCGGGGAAGAAGCCGCCGTTGGTGAAATACCAGCATTCGATCCGGGCGAAGGCGAGGGCGAACTCGGGCTCCGCGAACTTCTCGGGTCGGCCGGCCGGGCCCTCGACGCTGACGGTGTCGCCCTCCCAGCTGGACCAGGCCACGGCGCAGCGCTCGCGCTCGGCCGCATCCTCGCCGATCAGGCGACGGTAATAGGCCCCCATCAGATCATGACGCTCATCCTCGGGGATCGGGGCGATAAACCTTTCCCAGGCGTCCGGAAAGATCATCGAGGCTCCGTCCTGGTAGAACCAGTGGAGCTCCTTCTTGGTCAGCAGGAAGATGCCGCGCAGGATCAGGGCTTTCACCCGCTCGGGATGGGTGATCGCATAGGCGAGCGACAGGGTGGAGCCCCACGACCCGCCGAAGACTGTCCACCGGTCGATGCCGCATCGTTCACGCAGGCGCTCGATGTCCTCGATCAGGGTCCAGGTGGTGTTGTCTTCGAGCGAGGCGTTGGGCCGGGATTTGCCGCAGCCACGCTGATCGAACAGGATGATGCGATAGATGGCCGGGTCGAAATACCGGCGCATGGCCGGGTTGACCGCCCCGCCCGGGCCCCCGTGCAACACCAGCACCGGCTGTCCCTGCGGATTGCCGCACTCCTCGAAATAGATCTCGTGGACGCTGTCGGTCTGCATCCAGCCGGACGCGAAGGGTTCGAGCTCGGGATAGAGCTCGCGGCGGGGCGTCTCGGTCACGGGAAAAGCCATGCGGTGTTCGGGACTTCCAGTTAGAAGATCAGTCGTTGACGGAGGATGACCGGAACGCGGCCAGGACGAGGGTCAGCCAGGCGGAGATCATCAGCACTCCGCCGATCGGCGCGACGGCCCCCAGCGTCGGCAGGGACAGCACCCCGATCAGCGACAGGGACAGACAGAAGATCAGACCCCCGAACGTCGCCAGCCAGCCGGCGATGCGGACCAGCCGGGGAGACCCCGGCCATATCGCGCAGACCAGGCCAAGAAGGGCGTGCGCCAGCTGATAGCTTGCCCCGGTCGTCAGCAGCGTCTTGATCTGAGGACCCGCGCCGTGCGCGGCGAAGGCTCCGACGGCCACCGCCATGGCCCCGTTCAGGGCAGCGAAGCCGACGAGCATCCGATTCCCGTTCATTCGCAGACCGTAGCCCACGGAATCTCCGGCGTCTGCTATCGGATCGCCGCATGACGTCCGCGCCCCGCATGGCCTTGCAGTATGTGCTTCTGTTCGCCGCCAACGGCGTCAGCCTGCCGTTCGCCGGGCTGTGGCTGAGCGGGCAGGGGTTCACGGCGGCCCAGATCGGGGGCCTGCTGGCCGCGCCCATGCTGGCCCGACTGGTCACCGGCCCGGTGATCGCGGTGTGGGCCGATGGATTCACCAGGCGGCGCACCGCGATCGCCCTGCTGGGCGGCGTCGCCTGCCTGGCCTACGCGGTCGCGGGTCTGGGCCAGGCGCTTTGGCTTCAGGCTGTGGGCTGGTTCGTGGCGGCGACGGCCATGGCGGCGTTGATCCCGTTGACGGACGTTTTGAACCTTCGGGTCGCCCGTCGCGATGGCTTCAGCTTCGCCGGTCCGAGGGGTTTCGGCTCGGCGGCCTTCGTCACCGCCAATGTGCTGATGGGCGCGGTCCTCAGCACGGGCGAGCTCGACTGGGTCATCATCACCGTGGCCGTCGTGTCCGGCCTGCTCTGCCTGACGGCGGCCACCCTCCTGCCGGGCGAGGCGATCGAACCCGTCGGTCGGGCACGGGATCGGTTCGCCGGCGTGGGCCGACTGCTCGGCGATCGGGTCTTCATGACCGCGCTTGTGGCGATTGGAGCGATCCAGGCCACGCACGGCTTCTACTACGGGTTCTCCGCCATCGCCTGGAAGGCCCAGGGCATCGATGAGCGGACCACGGGCCTGTTGTGGGCCTTCTCGGTGATCGTCGAGATCGGCTTCATGTGGTGGGTCGAGCCTTGGCGACGGAGCCGGGGGATCGGCGCGCTGACGGTGCTGGGTATCGGCGGAGGTGCTGCGGTCGTTCGCTGGACGGCATTGGCCTTCGCGCCCCCGTTGTGGATGCTTTGGCCGCTTCAGGGCCTGCACGCTCTGACATTCGCCGCGACATATCTGGCGGGCGTCCAGATCATCGAGCGGCTGGCCCCGTCGGGTGACCACACGGTGGCCCAGACCCTCAACTCGGTCATGGCGGCAGGGGTGCTGATCGGCCTGGCGACGCTGGCCGCCGGTCCGTTGTATGCGCGTTTCGACAGCCTGGGATATCTGGCGATGACCGGTCTCGCCCTGGTTGGCGTCATCGCCTCCGTCGGGCTGAGGGGCCGGCTCAGCTGAGGCGGGAGCGTGGCAGAGGCGTCAGGTGGCGCGCCATGGCCATGGCGGCGGTCTCGACACCGCGCCGGGCGTCGTGGGCATCGAGGCCATCAGGCGCGCGCAGCAGACCCACGGCGACCGCGTCGGCGTTGTCGGGCAGCGCCGTCAGCAAGCGATAGAGAAGGTAGGACCCGGCGTCGTCCTCGCTGTCGGAGGTGGCGTCCGCGGCGAAGCCGGCGTCTCCCAGGGCGCGGACCATCTCGGCGATCGGGGCCGTCGCCCGGGCCAGGGCCGGACCGGTGTCCGACAGCTTGCGCCCGCCGCCGAGGACGCGGTTCTCAGCGCGCATCTGGATGCGGAAGCGGTCGGCCTTTCGCGTGCGACCGACCAGCAGGATGGCGCGGCAATCGGTGTCGGCCAGGGCACCTGTGATGCGGGTCGCCAGCGCGGCGGGTTCATCCGGACCCAGGGGAACCACGCGGGCGGCGATAGGGCCGGTCGCGGCATCCTCAAGGCCGGGCATCGGCCAGAGCCCGTCCGCCTCATCATAGACGCACACGAGCATCGCGGGCCTGCGATCGGGCTTTTCCTCGGCGAGGGTGTCGAGCATGAAGCCTTGCGAGAGCCGTTGATACGAACCGGGAACCGAGACTGCGATCCCTTGGCTGTCCGTGACAAGGTCGTGACAGCGGGGAGACGGTTGCGGAAAGCGGTCCGTGGCGTCAAGCCAAATCCGACCCGAGCGGAAGCTTTGGCGCGGGAATCCCCTGTCAGGCGAGGTCGCCGATCGCCGCGTCCAACAGCATGAAGGACCGTCCGCTGTCCGTCGCCAGTGCCGCGAGAACGACCGGTTCGCCGTCGCCGGCCTGCTGCGCCAGACGTGCGGCGAACCCCCGCACGAAACGCTCGGCGTCGCCGCGAAGCTCTGGATCGCTGATGACCCGCCGCGACACGCTGCGGACCGCGGCGGGGGCGACGCGACGCACGATCTGCCGTGCCCGGTCCGGATCGCGCGCGGCGAAGGCCTGAGCGGCCTCTTCGACGCGAGAGCGAGGCAGCAGGGCGTTGGGATCGACTCCCATCCGGCGGATGGCCGCCGTGATCCGGTCCGCCAGCGCGGCCGGGTCATCGGGCATCACGGGCGTGTCGAGCTCCAACGGCATCTCCGGACCGGCGTCGTCGACCAGATCGCTCCAGTCCAGACGGTCCGAGGCTGCGGGGGCGGATCGGGTGCCCGGATCGTCGCCGGCCGGGGCCAGTCTGAGGCGTCCCCGCAGACCGAAGCCGCGCTCCTTCTCGGCGGCCGGGCGCTCCGGCGCGACCGGAGGCGGCGGCGTCGTGGGGGTCGACGAAGCCGGGGCCTGAGCCGGTGGTTCGCGCCGCCGGATCGGGGCGGGCTCGCCCGAAACGACGCCCATCAGCCGCACGGCCTCGGTCAGCATGTCGTAGTTGCGCCGCACACGCTCCTGGAAGCCGGCGTCGAGGGCCTCGGTGTCCTCGGCCGCCTTTCTGGACGCCGCGGCCAGGGCGGCCAGCCCTTCCTCGACCGTCGTGCGCACGGCCTCGGCGCGGGCGCGGGCCTCCTCGGGCAGCCGCGAGGCGCGTTCGTCCAGGTCGGCGATGGCGGCATCGACCTCGGCCAGGGCTTCGGTCATGCGGCCCAGGGTGGTCTCCAGCTTCTGGATGGCCTGCTGACCGGCCTCCTCGACCAGTTCGACGGTGTCGGTGACGATCCTGCGAGCCTCGTCGACGCGGGCGTCGGCGGCCTCGTCGGCCTTCTGTGCCGCTTCGAACAGAGCCTCGCCCAGGCGGTCGGCGCGGATCTGGGCCTGTCCGGCCGCCTCGGCGGCGGTCTGACGGCTTTCCTCGGCGGTGGCCATCAGCATGGCGAGCGCGCGCCGCGTCTCTTCGATCAGGGTGTCGCGCGCCTCGGCGGCGAGAGACTCGAACTTGTCCAGCGACAGCTTGGTCGCGGCGTCGAACCCGTCGGCCTCGCGCTGGGACAGCTCGACCAGGGCGCGGAATTGATCCGTGGCGGCTTCCACCAGATCGCGCATGCCCTCGGTCGCACGGGTGGAGGTGGCCCCCAGGTCGCTGGCGGCCGCGCGGGCGGCGGACAGCTGTTCGGTCAGCTGGGCGCGCTGGCTCTCGACCTGGGCCGAGAAATCCTCCTGATCGGTGCGAAGGGCGTAGGCCGCCGTGACCAGGGCCGCGCGCTGCTGGCCCAGACCCTCCTCGACGGACTGGATCTGTTCGGCCACGCCGGTCCCGGCGTTCTCGAGTCGCAGGGTCTGGCGCGCCAGGTCGTCGGCGGCGAGACGGGCGGCGTCCTGGGCCTCACCGGCGGCGGCGGCCAGATCGGCGGCCCGGGCGGCCAGCGCGGCTTCGGCCTCGCGCAGCTGGGTCTGGGCCAGGTCGGAGGCGTCCACGATCAGCCGGGACTGTTTCTCGACCGCGTCGAGCACGCCGGCGGCCTGGGTGTCGAGTCGGCCTCCCAGGGTCGCCATCTCGGTGCGTTCGGCACCCAGTTGCTCGACCAGACGGCGGGCGGTGCGGCCGGCGGTCTCGGCGGCCTCGTTCAGGCGCTGGGTCTCCTGGGCCAGGGCTTCGCGCAGCAAGGCCATGTCATTGCGCGCGCGTTCGGCCGCCAAGGCCGCCTGGTCGATGTCGTTGCGTAGCGTCGACAGAACCTCGCCGGTCTGCTGGGCGGCCAGAGCGGTCGGCGCGACCAGGGCCTCGGCCAGATCGCGCGCGCGCCGGGTCTCGTGCGCCAGGCCCGCGCCCTGGCGCACGGCATGAGCCAGCATGACGGCGAGCCCCGCGGGAGCGAGCGCGATCAGGATGTAGAGGGCGATGCGGAGCGGATCGAGGGCGACGTTGCCGGCCCCGACCTCATAAGCCGCCCAGGCGGCGACACCGCCGACCCAGAGAGAGGCCGCGGCCCCCGCGATCAGATAGGTCCGGCCCGATGACGGCGGGCTCGGCGTCGGCTGCGAGGTGGCGGCCACGGGCGCCGGGGTCGGGGTGATCGTGGCGGGCGGGGCGTCCGCGCTGGTCGTGAAGGTCAGGGCGCCGGTGTGGTTGTCCGTTCGATCGCGGTCCTCGGCCGGGGCGCGCGCGGGTTCGACCGCCACCAAGGGCGTGTCCGCCGCCACGGCCTCGCGTTTGCGTTGCTCTTCCAGCCGCCGACGACGGCGCTCTGACATCGGCCTGGGTTCATCCGTGGCATCCGTCTCGATCGGCGCGATCGGTGTCTCGCCTTCGACCGGAGCCGGGGCCGAGGTATCGGCGACATCCGGGTCGGTCAGGGTCAGAGGCGGCCGTTGGCGGGACTTCATGTGACGCGTATCTCGGATGGACTGACGCCGCGCATGTGCGCGAGGTGATCCGACCCTAACGGCTAAGGCCCTGTCCCGAAAGGCGGCAGGCGCGATTCAGCCGGGGAGACTCAGCAGGCCGGCGGCGTGTCCGATGTCATCGATATCGAGGCGTTCGGCGTGCAATCGACGACGCGATGAACCTCGCGCTCAGGCTCAGCGGCACGGTCGAGGGACACGCCGAACTGGGCCAGGGCGGCCGTCGCCAACATCACGATGAAGCCGACGAGCAGTTGGATGAGCGCCTGCAACTGTTTCGTCCCCCGATCGAAGGGGCCTTATGCCCGATTTCGACGAACCGGACAATGCAGGGTGGCAGGCTCGATTGACCCCCGGCGGGGGGCGTGGAACGGATGGTCGTTCCGGGCGTCTTGGTTCAGCCGGAACGCGACCCACGATACCGGACGGGGACAGACGAGCCATGGACACTGAGGGAGCACCGGGCGTGGCGCTCGATGCGCGTGAGTTGCTGGTGCCAGGCCACACCTGCTGGCGGGTGGAGACCGCCGGTCGCCTTGCCGTGCTGATGGAAAACGAGGCCTATTTCGACGCCTTGGCCTCGGCGTTATCGAAGGCTCGCCGATCGGTCGTGGTTCTTGGGTGGCAGTTCGATCCCCGCACCCGTCTGGATCCCGAGACCCGCCCCGGCGACCGTCAGGCGGAGATTGGCCATCAGCTGCGCATGATGGTCAAGACCCGGCCCGAGCTGGACGTGCGCCTGCTCATCTGGAAATCGCCCCTGCTGATCGCGGCGTCTCAGGGCTTCTATCCGCACCGGGCGCAAGCCTGGTTCCGCAAGCGGATGGTGGAGTTCCGGCTCGATCAGCCGGGTCCCCTCGGTGCCTGCCATCACCAGAAGGCGATCATCGTCGACGACGCCGTGGCCTTCTGTGGCGGCGGGGACATTTCGGTCGACCGTTGGGATTCAGAGGCGCACCGCGACGACGACCTGCGCCGGGCCCAGCCCTCGGGCGTCATCTCGCCACCCCGGCACGAGACCATGTGCGTGATGGACGGGCTTGCCGCCCGGGCCCTGGGCGATCTGGCGCGGGAGCGGTGGTTCAAGGCGACCTGGGAGAGGACCTTGCCCGATCCCGAAGGTTTCGATCCGTGGCCGGACGGGGTCGAGCCCGACTTCCACGACGTGCCCGTCGGCATCGCCCGGACCGAGCCGCGCCATGGTGGCCGGGCCGAAGTCCGCGAGAATGAACGTCTGCACGTCGAGGCGATCCGGCGTGCGAAACGGCTCATCTATATGGAGAACCAGTATTTCACCTCGCCCGTGATCGCGGCCGCCCTGGCCGAGCGGCTGGACGAGGACGACGGGCCCGAGGTGGTGCTGGTCTCGACCGGCCGCAGCCCCAGCTGGTTCGACAGCATAACCATGGACACCGCCCGCGCCGAGGTCCTGTTCCGACTGGAGAGCGCGGACCGGCACGATCGGTTCTTCGCCTTCAGCCCGAATACGGCCAAGGGGCAGCGGATCATCGTCCATGCCAAGGTCACGATCGTGGATGATCGGCTGCTGCGGATCGGGTCGACGAACCTGAACAACCGGTCTTTGGGCATGGACACCGAATGCGATGTCGCCGTTGCGCCGGCGACGGAGGACGGGCAGGCGGCGGTGCGAAGGTTTCGCCACCGGACGATCGGACATTTCATCGGCGTCACAGCGGACGAGTTCGAAGCCGCCGAAGCCGTTCTGGGATCGACCGGCAAGGCCATGCGGGGGTTTGACACCGGGCGGCTCACGCCCCTGGGCGCCGAGCCGCCGACCTGGATCGAGCGGACCATCGCGGAGTTTCAGATCGGCGACCCGACGTCGCCCGCCGACGCCTGGCGTCCGTGGAAGCGGCGCAACCGCTCGCAGCGGATTCAGGACCCGGCCTGAACCTCGAAATCGACCACCAGGGGCAGATGGTCCGACGCCATGCGCGACAGGGGCGAGAAGGGGGCTTGCACGCGGGTGATCCGAATGTCGGGCGTGACGAAGACGTGGTCGATGCGGATGGCGGGAAAGCCGGAGGGAAAGGTCTTCAGCGAGGGTCGTTGTCCGATCTGGCGCTGACAGTCGGCGAGGCGGCGCGCGATCGTCTGATAGGGACGGGTGATCGATGTGGCGTTGAAGTCTCCGGCCAACAGGGTCGGGCCGGCGCACTCCGGATGTCCCAGCCACTCGCGGCCGACCAGCGCCGCCGCCTGCAGCCGCTGTTCCCGGGGCACCAGGCCGAGGTGGGTGTTGAGGACGTTGAGCGCGACACCCGCGACGTCGATGCGCAGCCACAGGGCCCCTCGCGGCTCGATTCCGGGAATGCCCCGCGCGGTCGGGAGCGGTCCTGCCTTGACCAGCCGCTCTGGCCAGGAAGTCAGGATGGCGTCGCCATACTCCTCGGCCTCGACCCGCATGGCGGGGTGGAAGCGGACCGACATCGACAGCCGGTCGGCGATGGCCTGGGCCTGATCGACGCCGCCGGTCCGGGCGCGACCTACGTCTAGTTCTTGGAGGCAGACGATGTCGGGCTCGTGCTCTGAGATAACGGCGGCGATCCGGTCGACGTCCAGCCGACGGTCGACCCCGACGCAGCGATGCACATTGTAGGTGAGAAGGCGCACGGTCGTTCGGCTAAGCCATTTGACGCCGGTTGGCGACCCGCGTCCTCAGATTTCGACGAGCCGGTCGGCGATCTCGTTGGGATTGCGGGGCCGGGGCGGGAAATGTTCCGCGAGCACCGCACCGACCATGCCGATCGCGGCTTCGAAACCTTCGGCGGGCCGATCGTCCTTGAGGGATGACGTCAGCGCCTCGACGGCGTCCACCCAGACGGACTGGTCGACGCGGGCGTGGATACCCTTGTCCGCGATGACCTCGACCCGGTGATCGTCGAGCGCCGCGAAGATCAGCACGCCGGTCCGCTCCTCGGTGACGTGCAGGCCGTGAGCCAGGAACTGGTGCAGCGCCGCCCGCCGAACCCTGTCGCGCCGGACGCTTTTCGGCGTTGTGACCCGGCGAAGGGGCGGCAGTCGCAGCGCGGCATAGACCATGACGAAGACGGCGGCCTGGATCAGGGCATAGGCCGCGAGGGCCTGGCTGATCTCGGTGCCCCGCGCCGACAGATGGGCGGCGTCCCAGCCGCTGGCCATGCCCGGGATCCACGCGGGCTCGAACCCGAAGGGGATCAGGGCGAGTGGGAGCAGGAAGGCCGCCGCCGCCGCCCACAACAGGCCGATGTCCCGGTAGGTCGAGACTTCCTTGGCCAGGACGCAGAAGATTTCGCCGGACGTCTTCGCCTCCGCCGCCCGAATGGCGGCGGTGATGCGGTCGTGATCGGCCTTCGAGATGCGCTTCACCATCCGCCCGACGCGCCTCCGCCGCCGAAACTGCCGCCGCCGCCCGAGAAGCCGCCGAAGCTGGAGCCACCGCTGGAACCGCCTCGGCCGACGCTGCTCAGGATTTCGGCAGCGCCCCACACCAGAATGGGGTCGATGCCGCCCTTGCGCCCTCGCCGCCGCCGCCCGCCGCCCGCGGACCGCATCATGTTGATGAACAGCAGGATGAAGATCACCGCGATAATGATCGCAGGCATGACGGGGATTTCCGACTCGGTGGGCTCGGCGGCCGCCGCCCGGGCCTGGGCCTCCGCGGGATCGAGCCTCAGCTGGGTGTCGATGGCGTCGACCCCGGCGGTGATGCCGCGCTCGTAGCCGCCCTCGCGAAAGGGCGGCAGGATGTCGGTCTGGATGATCTGGTTGGACAGGGCGTCGGTCAGGACGGGCTCGAGACCGTACCCGACTTCGATGCGGACCTTGCGTTCGTTCGGCGCGACGATCAGCAGGACGCCGCTGTCGGTCTCGGCCGCCCCGATGCCCCAGGCGCGACCCAGCTGATAGCCGTAATCCTCGATCTCGTAGTCGTGAAGGCTGTTGACCGTGACCACGACCAGTTGGTCGCCGGTGGCGGCCTCCAGCGCCTCCAGCTTCGCGGTGATCTCGGCTTCCTTCGGGGCCGACAGCAGGCGCGCTTCATCGACGACGCGGCCGGTCAGGGCGGGGAAGGCCGGTTGGGCGATCGTCTGCGTCGTCGCGGCCAGGCAGGACACCAGACCGACCAGCAGAATGACCATGAGCCTGTTGGCCGTCCTGATCATCGTCGTAGACGTCACTGGGCGGGCGGCGTCGATCCGGGCGCGACGGGTTGAGCAGATCCACCCGGAGCGGGGGCGGGGGCCCCGTTCAGATTGAACTCCACGCGTGGCGCGCTCTGGGCCTCGTCGGTGGCGTTGAACAGCTGCATCGGCTCCTCGCCCGAGAAGACGGTGTTGGCCCAGATCACGGTCGGGAAGGTCCGCAGTGAGGTGTTGTAGGCGCGAACGGCCTCGTTGTAGTCGCGCCGTGAAATGGTGATGCGGTTCTCTGTCCCCTCCAGTTGGGACTGGAGGTTCAGGAAATTTTCGTTGGCGCGCAGCTGCGGATAGGCCTCGACCAGCACGCCCAGCGAACGCACCCCGGCAGTGACCCGGCCCTGCGCGTTCACGAAGGCCTGGACGGCGGCCGGGTCGCTGAGCTGTTCGGTGGTCAGGGGGGTGGAGACGGCCGCGTTGCGCGCCTCGATCACCTCGGTGAGCGTGGTCCGCTCCTGGATCCCGGCGGCCTGGACGGTGGCGACCAGGTTCGGAATCAGGTCGGCGCGGCGCTGATACTGGCTCTGGACGTCTGCCCAGGCCGCCTCGGCGCGCTCCTGCTTGGTCGGAATGTCATTGTAGCCGCAGGCGGCGACGCTCTGGGCGGCGATCAGCACGCCGATCGTGGCGACGAAACGAAACGGACTGCGAGCCATGGACCCCTCCTGAATCGCCGGATCGTCGGCGTCCGGCGAGACTATCAGCGCAACGTGACGAAGCTTCAAGCGTCGAACGGCTCGGACTCCACGCCCGCCGCGCGGCAGGCGGCGCTGTAAGTGTTGGCCAACAGGCAGGCGATGGTCATGGGGCCCACGCCGCCTGGCACGGGCGTGATGGCTCCGGCGACGGCGGCGGCCTCGGCCAAGGCCACGTCGCCGACGATGCGCGTCCTGCCCTCGGCCGCCTTGACCGGATCGGCGGAAGGGACGCGGTTGATGCCGACGTCGATCACCGTCGCGCCCGGCTTGATCCAGTCGCCGCGGATCATCTCCGGGCGTCCGACCGCGGCCACCAGGATGTCGGCGCTCCGGCAGAGCGCGGGCAGGTCGCGGCTGCGGGAATGGGCGACGGTGACGGTGCAGTTCTCGGCCAGAAGCAGTTGAGCCATCGGCTTGCCGACGATGTTGGACCGCCCGACGATGACGGCGTTCAGGCCCGAAAGATCACCCAGGGTTTGCCGCAGCAACATGATCGACCCCAGGGGCGTGCAGGGCACAAGCCCCGGCAGTCCGACCGCCAGCCGGCCGGCGTTCACGACGTGAAAGCCATCGACGTCCTTGTCCGGATCGATGGCGGCCAGCACGGCCGCCGCGTCGATGTGGGCGGGCAGGGGGAGTTGCACGAGGATGCCGTGAATTCCCGGATCGGCGTTCAGGCTCGCGATCAGGGCCAGGAGGTCGGCCTGGGTCGTGGTGTCGGCCAGCCGATGAGTGTCCGACCGCATGCCGGCGCGGGCGGTGGTCTCGCCCTTGTTGCGCACATAGATCTGGCTGGCGGGGTCCTCGCCGACGATGACGACCGCCAGACCGGGGCGGACCCCGTGGGTTTGCTCCAGCCTTGCGCTGGCCTCGGCTATCCGCTCGACCAGACCGGCCGCGAAGGCCTTGCCGTCGATCAGCGTCGCACGCGCGTCGGTGTGGGCCACGGGCGGCTCCGTCTCGTCAGAATCCGAAGGGTCGGTGGCGATTTACAGGCGTCACGGATCGGCGTCTATGATCGCCTCGCAAACCGGGGGAAAACCAATGCGCCGCTCGACCTTAGCCATCACCGCCAGCGCGCTCGCGCTTCTTGCCGGCGCGAGCCAGGCCGCCGCCCAGCAGGCGACGCCGCTGGCTCTGGGTCAGGAGGTTTCCGGATCCCTGACGCCCGACGATGCTCAGGTCGATGATGCCGACATGGGTCAGTACATCTATGATCTGTACGAAATTCAGGCACGGGATGGGCAGCGGCTTGAGTTCACGATGCGCTCGGAGGCGTTCGACAGCTATCTGGAGCTGCTGGCGCAGGGCAGCGAGGAGGTGCTGGCGTCCGACGACGATGGTTTGGGCGAAGGGCTTCATTCCCGCCTTCGGTTCAATATCGACGGCGACGCCACCTATGTGCTGCGGGCGCGCAACCTGGGCGGCCTGGAGGGCGGAGACTATCAACTGAAGGTCGTCGACCGGGGTCCTGCGCCGCCCGCGCCGCGCCCGACGGCGATCCGGCTGGGCACGCCGATCCAGGGTGAAATCACCGACGCCGATCCGGAAGAGGAAGGCGTCGATCAGTGGTCGGCCTATCTCTATGACGCCTACAGCTTCACGGCGCGGGAAGGCGACCGGATCGCCGTCACCATGGAAAGCGAGGCTTTCGATCCGATCGTCCGGGTCGGCGGCATGGCTTTGAGCGGCGGTTTCGAGGAACTGGCGTCCAACGACGACAGCCCGGCGGGTGGCCTCAACTCCTATCTGGTGTTCACCGCCCCGGCGGATGGCGAGTATCTGGTTCGCGCGGCGCCCCTGGGGGGAAGCCAGACGGGGGCCTATACCGTCGCCATCGCCGAAGGTCCGCCGCCGATGACGACCCAGGCGATCGCGTTCGGCGAGACGGTCGAGGGGGCTTTGTCCGACGAGGACGGCTCCAATGCCGGTGGCCAGAAGGCCGATGCCTACACCTTCCAGGGACGCGCCGGACAGCGGGTCGTCGCGACCATGAGTTCGGACGACTTCGACACCTATCTGGACCTCTACGCTGGCGAGGGCGGGGGGCGCTATATCGTCGATTCGGACGACGACGGCGCGGGAGAGGGGACGAACTCGCGTCTGACCTACACCCTGACCGAGGACGGCGAGTACACTCTGGAAGCCCGGGCTTTCAGCGAGGACGGAGCGGGTGATTATTCCCTCGCCCTGACCGAGGCCGCGCCCGATCCGGAACCTATGCCCCTTGCGTTCGGCCGGACGATCCAGGGCGAGATCGCCGACGGCGATCCTCGCGACGACGACAACCGCGGCTTCGACGCCTTCCGCATCGCCGGAACCCAGGGCAACCGGATCCAGGTCATCATGCGCTCTGGCGATTTCGACACCTACCTGCAGATCGGGAGCCCGGAGGGTGACTTCTATGCTCTGACCAGCGACGACGACGGCTTGGGGGAGGGCACGGATTCGCGCCTGAACTACACCCTGCCGTCGACCGGGGACTTCATCCTGCGGGCTTCGCCTCTCTATGCCGACGCCGACGGTCTGTACTCACTGGAACTCATCGACCGGGGTCCGCAACCCATGCCCGGCAGCATACTGGTCGGAGCGACGGCGCGTGGCACCCTGGCCGAAGACGACGGGATCGCCGAGGACGGGGCCTTCTACGACGCCTATCGCATCTCGGTGAAGGAGGGCGACAAGCTGCGCCTGACGATGGTCTCCAATGAGTTCGACGCCTACCTCGACATCGGTCGCGAGGATGAAGGCGGCGTCTTCACCAGCGTGGCGGCCGACGACGACGGCCTGTCGGACACCCATGCCAAGGTCGATTGGTCGGTCGAGGAAGAGGGCGACTACATCATCCGCGCCCGCAGCTTCGGCACGGGTCAATCGGGCGCCTACTCGCTGACGATCGAACCCCGGGAATAGACGGCCGCGCACCGCATGAAAGGGCTCCGGCGCGGTCGCGTCGGAGCCCTTTTGGCTCTAAGGATCGCAGATGGAATCCGCCGAGTTCGATCTGATCCTTGTCGGCGGCGGGCTGGCGTCCAGCCTGATCGCATGGCGCCTCGCGATCGACAGGCCCGAGCTGAAGGTCGCCGTGGTCGAGCGCGACGGCCGACTGGGGGGAAAGCACACATGGTCTTTCTTCGACGGCGACATATCCACCGAGGACCGGGCCTGGCTGGCCCCGGCGACGCCGCATCGCTGGGAAGACGGCTATGAGGTCTATTTCCCGGGTCTCAGCCGCACCCTGGAGACGCCCTACAACAGCATGACGTCCGAGCGCCTGCACGAGGCGGTCGCGCCCCTGCTCGGAGATCGGCTCATCCGCGGCGAGGCGGTCGATGTGGCGCCCGATGCGGTGACGCTGGCCGATCAGACGGTCCTGCGCGGGAAAGGCGTGATCGACGCGCGGGGGCCCGCTCCCACCCCGCACCTGGACCTCGGATGGCAGATCTTTCTCGGGCGGACGGTTCGACTGACCCAGCCCCATGGTCTGACCCGACCGACCATCATGGACGCGACTGTGGCCCAGGGGGACGCCTATCGCTTCGTCTATCTGCTGCCGTTCGACGCCCGGACCGTGCTGGTCGAGGACACCTATTATGTCGATGGGCCCCGGCTGGATCGGGACGTCATCCGGGGACGCGTCGACGATTACATCCGCTCGCGCGGCTGGGCGGTCGAGGCGGTGGTCGAAGAGGAAGAGGGCGTGCTGCCCATCGCCCTTGATGGCGACATCGACGCCTTCTGGGCCGAAGGGGCCCCGGTCGCCCGGGCCGGGTTGTCGGCGGCCCTGTTTCACCCGACCACAGGCTACTCGCTGCTGGACGCCGTCGCCACGGCGCGGCTGGTGGCCGGGGCGACCGACCTGTCGTCGGCGGGGCTGCGCGCGCTGATGGAGGGGCATTCCAAGACGATCTGGGCGGGTCGGGCCTTCTATCGCCTGCTGGACCGTATGCTGTTCCGCGCGGCGAAGCCGTCGAAACGCTGGAGCGTCATGCGCCGCTTCTATGGCCTGTCGGAGCCTTTGGTGCGGCGCTTCTACGCAGGACGGAGCACCACGCTGGACAAGGCGCGCATCCTGACTGGAAAACCCCCCGTGCCCATCCATCGCGCGCTTCGACAGCTGCGCGAGACGGGTCTAGGAAAGAGCGCATGAGAGACCTTGCGGCGAAACGGGCGGTGGTCATCGGGGCCGGATTCGGCGGCATCGCACTGGCCATCCGGTTGCAGCGGGCGGGCGTGCAGACGACCCTGGTCGAGAAGCGCGACAAGCCGGGCGGCCGCGCTTACGTCTGGAAGGAGCGCGGCTTTACCTTCGACGCCGGTCCGACGGTCATCACCGACCCCGACTGTCTGGAGCAGCTGTTCGAGGGCACGGGCTCGGTCTTGAAGGACTACGTCGATCTGCTGGCGGTCGATCCCTTCTACCGGCTGTGCTGGGAAGATGGGCGGGCGTTCGACTATAACAACGACCAGGAGGCGATGGAGCGCCAGATCGCGGCCTTCAATCCGGCCGACGTCGCGGGCTACGACCGTTTCCACAAGTATTCCGAGGAGCTGTATCAGGAGGGCTATCTGCGGCTGGGCACCGTCCCGTTCCAGTCGTTCTGGTCGATGATGGCGGCGGCGCCCCAGCTGATGCGGCTGGAAAGCTGGAACAGCGTCCACGCCATGGTCGCACGCCACATCCAGGACCCGCAGCTGCGCCAGGCCTTCAGCTTCCACACCCTGCTGGTGGGCGGCGACCCCTTCAAGACCAGCTCGGTCTACGCCCTGATCCACGCCCTGGAGCGGCGCGGCGGGGTGTGGTTCGCGCGCGGCGGGACCGGGGCCTTGATCGACGGTCTGTGCCGGTTCTTCACCGACCTGGGCGGTGACCTACGGCTGAACGCCTCGGTCGAGCGGATCGAGACGGAGGGCGACCGGGCCACTGGCGTGGTGCTGGAAGGCGGCGAGGTCATCCCGGCTGACATGGTCGCCTCCAACGCAGACGTGGTCCACACCTACGACAAGCTTCTGGGCCGCACGCCGCGCGGGAAGTCCAAGGCCAGGTCGCTGAAGTCCAAGCGGTTCTCGATGTCGCTGTTCGTCCTGCATTTCGGCGTCTCGACGCCGCAGCCGCAGCTGGCGCACCACACAATCTGCTTCGGCGCACGGTATCGCGAGCTGATCTCGGAGATCTTCTCCGGGCCCGAACTGCCCGAGGATTTCTCGCTGTATCTGCACGCGCCCTGCGCCACCGATCCCTCGATGGCCCCGCCCGGACAGTCCAGCCACTATGTCCTGTCGCCCGTGCCGCACCTGGGGGCCGCCGACATCGACTGGTCGGTCAAGGGACCGGAGTACCGCGAGAAGATCATCGACTATCTGGAGGAGCGGTACATGCCGAACCTGCGGCGCGATCTGGTCACGACGCGGATCTGGACGCCGCAGGATTTCAAGGACGACCTGAACTCGCACCTGGGGTCCGCTTTCTCTCTGGAGCCGATCCTGACCCAGAGCGCCTGGTTCCGGCCGCACAACAGGGACGACGTGATCCCCAACCTCTACATCGTCGGGGCCGGCACCCATCCGGGGGCGGGCATTCCCGGAGTGGTCGGCTCGGCCAAGGCGACGGCCGGCCTGATGCTGGAACAGGCGGCGGACCTCCGGTGACCGACACCGTTCTCGCCGCGTCAAAGGCGTCGATCGTCAAGGGGTCCAAGAGCTTCCGCTCGGCCTCTCGGCTGTTCGACCCCAGGGTGCGCGAGGACGCCTGGCTGCTCTACGCCTGGTGCCGGGCCTGCGACGACGAGATCGACGGCCAAGACCACGGCTTCGGCCACGAGGTCCTGACCGCCGAGGAACAGAAGCGGCGGCTCGACCGGCTGTATGACCTCACACGCCGGGCCATGACCGGCGAGACCATGTCCGATCCCGTCTTCGCCGCCTTCCAGCGGGTGGCGATCCGCCATCGCTTGCCGGAGCGCTGGGCGATGGACCTGATCGACGGCTTCGCCATGGACGTGGAGCACCGGGACTATCGCACCGTGGATGACGTCATGGCCTACTGCTGGCACGTCGCTGGCGTCGTCGGGGTGATGATGGCGCGGGTGATGGGCGTGACCGATGCTGAGGTGCTGCGCCGCGCTCAGGACCTGGGATTGGCGTTCCAACTGACCAATATCTCGCGGGACGTGATCGAGGACGCCGAACGCGGCCGGGTCTATCTGCCGGCGGACTGGCTGGTCGAGGCGGGGCTGGAGCCGACGGCCGAGGCCGTGGCGGATCCCGCGAACCGCGCCAAGGTTCACGCCGTGACGCAGAGGCTGCTGGCCGTGGCCGAGCCCTATTACGACAGCGCCCGCGACGGCCTGCGTGGTCTTCCTTTCCGCTCCGCCTTGGCCATCGCGGCGGCGCGTGGGGTCTATCGGGAAATCGGCCGCAAGGTCCGGCGTAGCGGCCCCGAAGCCTGGCGTTCGCGGGTATCGGTCGGGCGCCTGATGAAGCTTTGGCTGTTCAGCCGAGGCGCTCTGATCGCCGTCTGGACCCAGGCCTTGGATCGCGGCAAGCCCCTGCCGGTCAGGCCTGCGCTGTGGACCCGCGTCTGAGGGCTTCGCGACGGACGGCGGGCAGCCGCCACCACGGCGTCGCCGGCGACAGGTGATGCTCGTGGTGCATGCCGAAGTGGAAACAGGTCAGCAGGGACGCGATCCACGGCATGGACCAGGTCCGAGCATGGTGATGGTCGTCGAAGCCCTCGCCGGCGATATGCCGATGCGGCAGCCATGTGCCGAAGACGAACAGTTGTAGCGCGCTGAGCACGGCCGGCAGGGCCCAGAACAGGATCAGATTGGCGACCGACGCGCCCATCACCAGATAGGCGATCAGCACCGCCGTCACGATGGCGAACTCGCGCCAGCCGAAATAGCGTGTGAAGAAGCCGTAGAACCACGGCAGGAAGGCCTCGGGCCGGTCGGCGTGAAAGTCCGGGTCGTCGGCCGTGCCGGGCGCGCGGTGATGCTGGTGGTGGCAGACGTTCAGCTCGCGGAACGAGAAGGCGGCGTACGCCCCGACGCAGACTTGGCCGACCACTGCGTTAAGCCTGGGCCGTCCGGGGGCCAGCGACCCATGCATGGCGTCGTGGGCGACGATGAACATGCCGGCCCCGAGCCAGCTTTGCGTCAGGATCAGCACTGGAACAACCGCGAGCGCCGGACCGTGCAGGGCTTGAAAGAAGACGCCCCACACATGCAGGGTCGCCCACCCGGTCACGATCAGGGCGGCGAGGGTGAGGCCGATGGTGGTCTGGCGGGCGCGCGTCACTCGGCGGGCAGATCGGCGGCGGCCCGCTCGGCGCGACGGGCTTTCAGAATGGCGCTGAGCCGCTGAGGATTGGGCGCGAAGACGAAGCCGAAGGATACCGCGCCGTCCCGCGTCTGCACCGCGTGATGCAGCTTGTGAGCCTGGACCAGCCGGCGAGCGTAGCCGTTCCGGGGCATCCAGTGGAACGGCCACCGCTGATGCACCAGGCCGTCGTGGACGAAGGCATAGACGACGCCGTACAGGGTCACGCCTAGCGCGATCGCGCGGATCCACCACAGACCCGTCAGCCAGGCGACGACGAACAGGCCCGTACCGACGACGGCACCGACCACGCCGTACAGATCGTTGACCTCGAACGTCTTGTCGTGCGGCTCGTGATGGTCGCGGTGCCAGCCCCAGCCCAGGGGGCCGTGCATGATGTAGCGGTGCGTCGTCCAGGCGACCCCTTCCATCAGGAAGAAGACCGCCAGGGTCAGCAGGGTGAACCACACGAGCGTCATAGTCGGACTTTACGCCGCGTCGCGGGCAGTTCCAACCGCGACCGGGCGTCGCTAAGCAGGACGGCATGAGCGACGACGTCATCCGAGACCGCAAGGACCAGCACCTGGACGTTGTCCTCTCCGGCGGCGGGCGACACGCCAGGGACGCCGGATTCGACGCGATCCAGTTCGTGCACGAGGCCCTGCCCGATCTGGACCACGCCAAGATCGATCTGGGCGTGGACTTTCTGGGGCGACGGCTGAAGGCCCCGTTCCTGATCAGTTCCATGACCGGTGGGCCCAGTCGAGCGGAGGCCATCAACGCCCATCTGGCCGAAGCCGCGCAGGCCCTGGGGATCGCCCTGGCCGTGGGGTCGCAGCGCGGGGCGCTGGAGGGCGGAGCGGGCAGCGGCCTGAACGCCTCGCTCCGGGACCGGGCCCCCGATACGCCGATCCTGGCCAACATAGGAGCCGCTCAGCTTACGCGCGGCTTCGGTGTCGATCAGGCGCGCCGCATCATGGAGATGATCGGGGCCGACGCCCTGATCGTGCATCTGAACCCGCTTCAGGAAGCCTGTCAGCCTGAGGGCGACCGCGACTGGTGGGGCGTCGGCGCGGCGCTGGAGGCGCTGGTCCGCAAGCTGGACGCGCCGGTCGTGGTCAAGGAAACGGGCGCGGGGATATCGGCGGCCACGGCACGGCGGCTGGAAGCGATGGGCGTGGCGGCCATCGATGTCGCGGGGGCGGGTGGGGCCAACTGGGGCCTGATCGAAGGCGAACGCGCGACGGAACCGACGGACAAGGCGCACGCCCTGGCCTTCGCCGACTGGGGCATTCCGACCGCCCGTTGCATCGCCGAGGTGCGCGCCGTCTGCCCCAGCATGGTCCTTGTCGGATCCGGGGGTGTCCGGGACGGGGTCGATGCAGCCAAGGCGATCCGTGCGGGCGCCGATGTCGTGGGACAGGCGGCGGGTGTGCTGAAAGCCGCTACGCTGTCCAGTGAAGCTGTGGTCGCGCATTTCGACCTGGCCATTCGGCAACTGCGGACTGCTTGCCTCTGTACGGGTTCAGCCAACCTTGCAGCCCTGAAGCAGGCACAACTTCAGGATTGAAGCGATCAATCATAGGTTGACAGATTACGCCGAACGCTCGACCTAGGATTGATTATCCCCGGTTGTGCAAGGTCGATCATGGATGCCGACACGTTCATCGATCGTTGGTCGGGTCCACCGATCAGCGAGCGTGCCCACTATCAGACGTTCGTCAGCCAGCTCTGTGAGCTAATAGAAGTCGGCGGGCCGGACCGCGACCGAGCTGGAGATCTGAATTACTGCTTCGAGCGACCCGTTCGATTTCGCCACGATGATGGTGGGTCCCACGTCGGCTACATCGATTGCTACCGACGCGGGTGTTTCGTGCTGGAAGCCAAGCAGTCGGCCAAGGGCCCCATCGGTATCGCGAGCGGGGACCGCGTTGACCGGCTGATGCGATCGGCGAAACGCCAGGCCGCAGACTATGCCAAGGCGCTGGACGAATGGCCGCCCTTTCTTGTGGTCGTCGATGTCGGTCGATCGATCGAACTGTGGTCCGACTTCGATCGCCAAGGAAAGGTCTACAGCCCCTTTCCGGACCGGGCGCGGCAGCGCATCACCCTGGACCGCATGGCCGATCCAGAGGTCCGGGACATGCTGGCGGCCGTCTGGCTGGACCCCATGAGCCTGGACCCGGCCGCGCGGGTGGCGGCGGTGACGACGGACATCGCCGAGCGTCTCGGCTGGCTGGTGCGTTCGATCGCCGAGCGGATGCCGGGCACCGCAGACGGTCCGATCAGCGACCTGGATCGTGGCGCGCACGCCAATCGGACCGCCCTGTTCATGATGCAGTGCATTTTCGCCATGTTCGCCGACAGTGTTGGGCTTATCGAAGATCGAGGCTTCCTGGAGTTCCTGAAATCCTATCGAGGCCAGGCGAGGAACTTCCATACCGCGGCCAGCGACTACTTCCGGCACATGGACAGCGGCGGACATTGTCCGGCGGCGCGCCAGGACCTCAGGCGGTTCAATGGTGGCCTGTTCCGCGAGGTCGCGCCCCTCCCGATCACCGAGGCCGAGCTGGAGGCCCTGATCGCCGCCGCGCAAGCGGACTGGGCGTCGGTCGAGCCAGCCATCTTCGGGGCGCTGCTGGAACAGGCCCTCGACCCCTCTGAGCGCGGTCGGTCGGGTGCGCATTACACGCCGCGCGCCTTCGTCGAGCGTCTGGTCGGTCCAGTCCTGCAGCCCCTGAGAAAGGACTGGGAGGCCATAGAGGGCCTGGCCATCGGACTGCATCAGGACGGACGCTCGGCCGAGGCACAGAAGCTGGTCCGTGGCTTTCACGCGGACCTTTGCGCCCTCAAGATCCTGGATCCCGCGTGCGGAACAGGGAACTTCCTCTATGTGTCGATGCATCTGCTCAAGACCCTTGAGAGCGAGGTCCTCAGCGCGCTTCATGAACTCGGCGACCCGCAGGGGATGCTCGAGTTGCCGCGCCATTCGGTGGCCCCAGAGCAGTTCCTGGGCCTGGAACAGAATCGCTACGCCGCCTGGATCGCCCAGATGGTTTTGTGGATCGGCCATTTGCAGTGGCATTTCCGGACCTTCGGCGATGCCAAGCCCAGCGAGCCGATCCTGAGGGACGCCGGATCGATCCAGCTGGGCGATGCGATCCTGTCTTGCGACGCGGTCGATCTGGCTCGGGATGATCAGGGCAGGGTCGTGACGCGTCAGCGACGGGCGACCCGCAACGGCTCCGTCCAACCCGAAGACGAGAACGTCGAGGTCGAGAGATATATCAATCCGCGTCAGACGCCCTGGCCAGAAGCGGACTTCATCGTCGGGAACCCTCCCTTCATGGGGGCCAAGGACATGAGGCGGCACCTCGGTGACGGCTATGTCGACGCCCTGTGGGCGGTGCGTCAGGGGCGTCATCGTTCAGCGGACCTGGTGACCGTCTGGTGGGATCGCGCGGCCGAGCTGTTGACCCGTCCGGGATCGCGGCTGCGCCGCTTCGGCTTCATCACGACCAGTTCGATAACCCAGACGTTTTCGCGCCGCGTGATCGAGGATCGACTGAACGCGCCTCGACCGATCCGGCTGGTCTATGCCGTGCCCGATCATCCCTGGATCAAGGGGGTCGACAAGGCCGCCGTCAGGATCGCCATGACGGTCGCCGAGGCCGGAGAACCAGACGGCCAGGGCTGCATGGCGGAGGTCGTTCAGGAGTCGGACCTGCACAGCGATCTGCCGCAGATCGTCTTTCGAGAGCGCGTCGGCGACATCGGCTGCAATCTGTCGATCATCGGCGGGCCAGCGGCGGTTCCGCTCCGCGCGAACGCCGGGCTCAGCGCGCGCGGCGTCCAGTTGATGGGCGCGGGATTCGCCGTGACCCCCGCGCGGGCCGACGCTCTTTGCGTCCACTCCGGGCCTGTTGCGCCGAGCCCGGCGCGACCCTATCGGAACGGGCGCGATCTGGCGGACCGGTCGCGGGATCTGATGGCGATCGACTTCCACGACCTCGACGAGCGCGAGGCGCGTCGCCTGCATCCCGGCTTTTACGACCACCTGCTGACGACGGTGAAGGCGGCCCGCGACCGGAACGGGCGCAAGGCCTACCGGGACCGGTGGTGGCAGTTCGGCGAGCCTCGCCGCGAGCTCCGCGCCGCGCTGGCGGGCCTGGATCGCTACATCGTCACGATCGAGACGGCCAAACATCGCTGGTTCCAGTTCCTGGACGTCGAGATACTGCCGGACAACAAGCTGGTGGTGATCGCGACCGATGACGCGGCGGTGCTGGGCGTTCTGTCGTCCCGGGCCCATCTCGCCTGGTTCCGCAGTCATTGCGGACGGATCGGTGCCTATGACGGCGATGCGGTCTATGTGAAGAGCGCGTGTTTCGACGCGTTTCCCTTTCCTGATTTGTCCGTCGCCGCACGCGCGGAAGTCGCTGCGCTCGCGGAAGAGCTGCAGGAGGTGCGCGAGCGGGCACTGCTGCGCGATCCGACCCTGACGATGACGACGCTCTACAACGCCATCACTCGGGCCGGCCCGGTAGCGGACGACGGCCGCGGCCAGACCGCGTGCGTCGAGTTGCTTCGCTATCTCCACGCCCGGCTGAACGACTGCGTGGAAAAGGCCTACGGCTGGAGCGACAGCCCGGAGCCGGAGGTCCTGGTCGATCGGCTGCGCGCGCTGAACGCGTCCAGAGCGGCAGAGGAAGCGTTGGGGGATGTCCGCCATCTGCGTCCCGCCTTTCAGAAACGGATCGGGCCGGCAATTCCGGTCCAGCAGAGCGACGCGCTGTTCAGCGGGCCTGCGGGTCTGCCCGATCTGCCGTCCAAGGGTGCTCCCCTTGCCGCCGCTATCCTGGCCTCTTTGAGAGGCGCGGGCCGTCCGATGACCTCCCGCGCCTTGTTGGGTCGCTTCTCCCGCCGTGCCGGACGGCGAGCGGAGGCGCGCGTGGCCGAGACGCTGTCGATCCTGGCTGTCGCCGGCTCGGTTCAGCAGACCGAGGGTGGTTGGTTCGCGCCGCGCTAAAGGCTTTTCGATCGACGACCACCAAGGCCGTGCTATGGGCGCGGCGGAGGTCGAATGGCACGGGCTGACACCGACGTCGTCATCATCGGAGGCGGGCACAACGGGCTGGTGTGCGCCTTCTACCTGGCGCGCGCGGGCCTGAAGGTCGTCGTTCTGGAGCGCCGCGACATCGTCGGTGGGGCGGCGGTCACCGAGACCTTCCATCCCGGCTTTCGCAACTCGACCGCCAGCTACACCGTCAGCCTGCTGAACCCGCGCGTCATCGCCGACATGAATCTGGCGCGGCACGGTCTCCGGGTCGTCGAGCGACGCGTGTCCAACTTCCTGCCCCTGCCCGATGGGCGGTTCCTTGAGGCCGGGGAGGGGAGGACAGGCGCATCGGTCGCGCGCTTCTCGGTCCGCGACGCTGATCGGCTGCCCGAGTACGAGCGCCGCTTGGAGGCGGTGGCGGACGTATTGCGCGATCTGGTCCTGAAGGCCCCGCCCAATCTGCCCGAAGGCGGCCTTGCCGAGGCCTTGCCCGAACTGCTGCGCTCCGCTTCGGTCGCGCGGCGACTGGGGGGACTGGATCTGACGAGCCGCCGTGATGTGCTGGATCTGTTCACCAAATCCGCCGGTGACTGGCTGGACGGCTGGTTCGAGAGCGATCCGATCAAGGCCCTGTTCGGCTTCGACAGCGTCGTGGGACACTACGCCAGCCCCTACACGCCGGGTTCGGCCTATGTGCTGTTGCATCACGTCTTCGGCGAGGTGAACGGCAAACGGGGGGCGTGGGGGCATGCCCTTGGTGGCATGGGGGTGATCACCCAGGCGATGGCCTCGGCGTGTCGCGAGCGCGGCGTCGACATCCGCACGGGCGTCGAGGTTTCGGAGGTCGTGACGGAGCGGGGCAGGGCGGTGGGCGTCGTCACCGCGACCGGCGACGCGCTGCGGGCCCGCGCCGTGGTCGCCAATGTCCACCCCCGGCTGCTGTTCGATCGGATGGTCGATCCGGCGGTCGTGCCGCCGGACTTCACCGAGCGGATGGCGCGCTATGCGTCGGGTTCGGGCACCTTCCGGATGAACGTGGCCCTGTCGGAGTTGCCCCGGTTCACGGCGCTGCCCGAGCCGGGAGGTCATCTGACGGCCGGGATCATCCTGGCCCCCAGCCTGGCCTACATGGACCGGGCCCACGCCGAGGCCCGCCTGAGCGGATGGTCGTCACGGCCCATTATCGAGATGCTGATCCCGTCCACGCTGGACAACAGCCTCGCGCCGGCGGGTGCCCACGTCGCCAGCCTGTTCTGCCAGCACGTCGCGCCTGTGCTGTCGGACGGGCGAACGTGGGACGATCATGGCGGGACCGTCGCGGATCTGATGATCGACACCATCGAAGGGTGGGCCCCGGGGTTCAAGGCTTCGGTCGTCGGTTGCATGGCCCTGACGCCACTGGATCTGGAGCGGCGCTTCGGCCTGATCGGAGGCGACATCTTCCACGGGCGATTGACGCTCGATCAGCTCTTTAGCGCCCGGCCGGTCCTCGGGCACGCCGACTACCGGATGCCGGTGCCGGGGCTGTTTCTGTGCGGCTCGGGAGCCCATCCGGGCGGAGGCGTCACGGGGGCACCGGGACACAACGCGGCGCACGCCGTTCTGAAGCGGATCAGACGTCGCTGAGATTCAGCGCGCGGGCGACGGCCTGGCGGATGGCGGCCTCTGTGAACGGTTTCTGGACCGTCGGATGACCCCGCCAGGCATCGCCGAGCCCGCTCTCGCCGTAGCCGGTCGAGAACACAAAGGGGATGTCTCTGGCCCGCAGTGCCACCGCGACGGGGAAGACCTCGCGGCCGGCGACGTTCACGTCCAGCAGCGCCACATCGAGAGCCTCGTCACTCGTGACAATGCGCAGGGCTTCGTCGATCGTGCCGACCGGGCCGATCGGCTGGCAACCCATGTCTTCGAGGATGGTCTCGAGCAGCATGGCGACCAGCGACTCGTCCTCGACGATAAGGACGCGACGTCCCTCCAGCCCTGTCGTCATCGATATCCTCCGAGGCGAGCCCTGACGCCGCGATCTCCGCGAGAGCCGTAATCCAGATTTCTGGCCACCGCCAGATGCTCGGAGCCGCCATTGCCCTCGCCGATCATGAGGTTAGGATCGGCCATGTCGATCACAAGCTTGGCCATCGCCCTGACCATCGCCTTTTCCACCGGGTCCGGACAACCTGTCGTGGCCCTGGAGCAGGGGCGGCTCACGGGCCGTTCCGCGGACGGCGTGATCTCGTTCCAGGCCATACCCTATGCCGCCCCGCCCACAGGCGCTCTCCGGTGGCGACCGCCTGAGCCGGCCCGCGCGTGGGACGGCCTTAGGGACGCCACAGCCCCCGGCGCGATCTGTGTCCAGCCGCCCGCGAACGGGGACCCGGGCGTCGGCCCTCCGCCGATGAGCGAGGACTGCCTGACCCTGAACGTCTGGGCTCCGGATGACGCCGAGGCCTTGCCCGTCATGGTCTGGATCCATGGGGGTGGCTACAACAACGGCTCGGGAACGGCAGAGCTTTATGACGGCACGCGACTGGCCGGGCGCGGCGTCGTCGTCGTCACGCTGAACTATCGCCTCGGTCGGCTGGGCTTCTTCGACCATCCCGCCCTGGCCGCGGAGCGCGATCCCGAGGAGCCGGCGGGGAATTATGGCCTTATGGATCAGGTCGCGGCGCTGGAGTGGGTTCGAGACAACATCGCGGCCTTCGGAGGCGATCCGCGACGTGTGACGATCTTCGGAGAATCCGCCGGCGGTGTCGCCGTCACCCAGTTGATGATCGCTCCGGCCGCCCGGGGCCTGTTTCACGGGGCCATCGTCCAGTCGGGGCTGGGACGGCAGCGGTCGGCCCGGCTGGCCGAGGACCGTCCCGGGCGACCGTCGGCTCAGAGCCTCGGGACCACCTTCGCACGCGGCGCGGGCCTCGCCGAGGCCACGGCCGGCGAGTTGCGAGCCCTGCCGGCCGAGCGGTTCCTGTCGCCCATGCCGGCCTTCTACACCGACAATCTCGTGGTGGACGGACAGGTGCTAACCGAGGATGTGGTGGAGGCGTTCGCCGCCCGCAGGCAGGCCCCGGTGCCGCTGATCATCGGCACCAACAGCGCCGAGTTCTGGTGGATCAGGCCCGCCGACGCAGGAGCCTACGGCCGGACCGACGACGCCATGACGGACGCCGAGTATGACTCCCTGATCGGGGCCTACGGCGGTACCGCGAACTACGACGCCTCCGTGGTCAGCGACCTGATCTTCAGCGAGCCGGCGCGGCATCTGGCGAGGCTGCATGCGGCGGACGGCCACCCGACCTTCCTTTATCGGTTCGACGTCGTCGCCGCGTCGAACCCGGAGCCCAGCGGAGGCGCGACCCACGCGTCGGAACGTCCCTATGTGTTCGACACTCTGCATACCGTGGGACGACCGATGGGAGATCGCGACCAGCGTGCCGCGACTCTGATGGCGGACTACTGGACGACCTTCGCCAGGACCGGCGATCCGAATGGAACGGGGCAACCGGAGTGGCCAGCGTTTCAGAATGATCGCCTGCTGCAGTTCGGAAATGACGGGCCGGAGCCGGTGGCTGTTCCGGACGCAGGCGTGCTGGATATCATCGAAGAATTCTATCGACGCGTTCGGCCCTGACGGCACGCGTTGCGGATGTGGCGAGATCAAGGCCCTTGCGCGGCACATGAAGGCTGTGTCATGTAACCGATTACAGAACGTGTCGACGGACCCTCGATAAAGGGGGCTGGAACGATGGGACTGCTTCAGGAAGACGCCCTTGACCCTTCTTTCGTCCATTCGACGCTCTGCGTTCGTCGCGAAGGCTTCCGCGTGAAGCCCGCCACGATTCGCGACGTCGCCGACCTCGCCAAGGTCTCCGTGGCGTCGGTGTCGCGCGTCCTGACCGGGGCGGGCGTGGTGGCGGAGCCGACCCGGATGAAAGTCCTCGAGGCGGTCGAGGCCCTGTCCTATGTGCCTCATTCCGGCGCCCGCAGTCTGTCGACCAATCGGACCGACACCGTCGGCGTGATCCTGCCCGACCTTTTCGGGGAGTTCTTCTCGGAACTGATCCGGGGCATGGACCTCGCCGCGCGGTCGGCCGGTCTGCACCTGATCGTGTCGAGTTCGCATGACGACGCCAGCGACGCCGCGGCGGCGATCCGGTCCATGCGGGGCCGGGTGGACGGGCTTATCGTGCTGTCGCCGCATCTGGATGCGGCGAACCTCGCCGCCAACCTGGCCGGGCGTCTGCCCGTTCTGCTGATGAACGGCGGAATGAACGAGGCGGGTCGCCCCTCCATCGTCGTCGACAACCACGGCGGCGCGCGGGTGGCGGTCGAGCATCTGCTGTCTCTCGGGCACCGCCACATCGCCCATATCGGGGGGCCAAAAGGCAACCTGGAGGCCCGGGAGCGTCAGGAAGGCTACGTCGAGGCGATGCGGGCGGCGGGTGGCCAGCCCTTGATCGTGGACGGCGATTTCACCCAGGCGTCGGGTCATCGCGCCATGCAGGCGTTGCTGGCCGAAGGCGTGCGGCCGGAAGCCGTCTTCGCGGGCAACGACATGATGGCCGTCGGAGCCTTGCTGGCCATGCAGGACGCGGGCGTCCGGGTGCCGGACGACGTCGCCGTGGTCGGCTTCGACGACGTGCCTATCGCCGCCCTGGTCCGACCGGCCCTGAGCACCATGCGGATCGAGATCGCCGAGACCGGGCGCCGGGCCGTGGAACGCCTCGTCACCCTGATCGCCTCGACCTCCGATGGAGGCTCGGAGAGCGACATCCGCGAAGTCATCACACCACGCCTTATCGTGCGTGCGTCCAGCGTCGGCGACGCCGCCGCGCTCTCACTGGCAGCCCCTTCAACCGGAGACCGATCATGATCAGCCCCAGCTTGCGCCATCGCGCCTTGGCCGCGGCGTCCCTCGTCGCCATAGCCACCAGCCTGACGGTGACCACGACCGCGTCGGCCCAGGTGACCGGCGCGACCCTGCGCGGGTCGGTGACTGACGGCAGCGTCGCCGAAGCCGGCGCCGAGATCGTCGCGCGCGACACCGCCAGCGGCTTCACCACGCGCGCCCGCACCAACGCCAGCGGCACCTATGTGCTCTCGGGTCTTCGCCCCGGCTCCTATGAGGTCACCGTCACGACGGGCGAGGGCGAGACCGCCAGCGACACAGTGACGATCGGGGTCGGCCAGGTCGGCGATCTGGATCTGGATGTCGGTGACGTCGTGACCGCCGAGGCCGGCGGCTCGACGGTGGAAGACATCGTGGTCGTCGGCCGACGGCTGGTCGAGGTGCGTACGCCCGAGAACGCCACGAACGTCACCACCCAGCAGATCCAGACCCTGCCTCAGATCAACCGCAACTTCCTGAACTTCGCGGCCCTGGCACCGGGTGTCCGGGTATCGCTCGACGAGCAGGAGCAGACCATAACGGCGGGCGGCCAGCGAGCGGAGTCTGTCAACGCCTTCATCGACGGCGCCAGCCTGAAGTCCAATGTGATCGCCGGCGGCATCATCGGCCAGGACGACAGCCGCGGGAATCCCTTCCCCCAAGCCGGCATCCAGGAGTTCCGCGTCGTCAGCCAGAACTTCAAGGCCGAGTACGAGCAGGCTTCGTCGGCCATCATCACGGCCGTGACCCGATCGGGGACGAATGAATTCACCGGCGAGATCTTCGGCTCCTACCGTGATCAAAGTTTCATCGAGCAGGACGTGTTCTCGCGGCGTCGTGGCGACGAGCAGCCGGACCTGGAGGTGCAACAGTACGGTTTCGCGTTGGGCGGACCCATCATCCGGGACCGCCTGCACTTCTTCGGCACCTATGAACGCAAAGAGGAGAACCGGGCGAACGTCGTCAATCTGGGTCGCCAGGACCCGAGGTTCGTCAGTCAGTTCGGCCAGTTCATCGGCACATTCGCCGCGCCGTTCGAGGAAGACCTGTTCTTCGGCAAGCTGAGCTGGCAACCGGCGGACGGCCACCTGGTGGACTGGAGCGTCACCTATCGCGACGAGATCGACCTGCGCGACTTCGGCGGGGCTGACGCGTTCGAGCGCGCCACCAATCTGGCCCAGAACACCCTGACCAGCAACTTTCGCTGGCAATGGCAAGGTGACGCCTTCACGAACGAGTTCGCGGTCGATTACCGCAGCTACGAGTACCAGCCGGGAGCGGCCAACTTCTCGGACGTCGGGGAGTTCTATCGTCTGTTCGAACAGGACACCAACACCACCCTGCCCGGTTTTCAGCCGAACTACTTCGGAGGAACCGCGATCATCAATCTGGGCGGACGCGACAGTACCCAGGACATCGCGGATGACGCCATCACCGTTCGGAATGACCTGACCTTTACCGAGATCGACTGGAATGGTTTCCACACGATCAAATTGGGCGCCAAGGTTTCGTTCCAGAACTACGACGTGTTCAAACAGTTCGGCCGTAACCCGCAGTTCTACTTCGACGTCGACGGGCGGCCGGAACTCAGCGGCTCGACGACCGTGCCCTATCGCATCGAGCTGGGACGGCCCACTCCGCGCGTCGATATCGATAACACCGTCGTCGGCCTTTACATTCAGGACGATTGGCGCATCACCGATCAGCTGGAAATCAACCTCGGCCTTCGCTGGGACTATGAGAGCAACGCCGGGAACGAGGACTACGTCACGCCGGCGAACGTCGCGACGGGCCTGGCGCAGTGGATCGCCTCGACCGACGGCGGCAAGGCGGCAGGCTATGTTCCCAGCTGGTTCAACCAGGCGGACTATATCTCCACCGGCGACAATCGCGAGCCCTTCGCGGGGGCGTTCCAGCCCCGGCTCGGCTTTTCCTATGATGTGTTCGGCGATCGGGCGACGGTCATCTTTGGTGGCGTCGGCCGATACTATGATCGGATCAACTTCAACTTCGCCTTCGACGAGATCTCCGGGCCGTCCAACATCCGGCAGAACGCCTTCTTCACGACCAACACAGCGCGGGGCCGACCGTTCGGCGTGGCGTCCGGCACGGATCAGGACCCCATCTTGTGGGAAGAGCGGTTCCGCACGACGGCCGGTCTGGACGAGGTCTTCGCCGCGATTCCCGCCCGGGGCGAAGCCTTCCTGCTGAAGAACGACTTCGAGCCGCCGCGCACGGACCAGTTCAACCTGGGCGTTCGCCAGCGGTTCGGGGATTGGCAAACCGAGCTGACATTCGCTTACGGCAAGACCGAAAACGAGTTCACCTGGCAGTATCTGAACCGCTGCCGGGAATCGACCCGGCCGGCCATCGACGGGGACAACGCGGCGTTCGAAGACAACGGTGGCTTCTGCTCGCCGGGAGGCACCAACCCCTATCGGACATATCTGGTCTCCGACCATAACAAGGAGCGCGAGTTCACAGCCCTCTATCTGAAGGCCGACAAGGCCTACACCCGCGACAGCGGCTGGGGCCTGAACATCGCCTACACCTTCTCCAACTCTGAGCAGAACGGCGGAAACGACACCTTCTGCTTCGACTGCTTCAGCGTCGAGACGTCGCCGACCCGTCCTTCGGCGAACGACGAGGAACACCGGATCGTCGCCAACGGCATCGTCGACCTTCCCGCTGGGTTCCAGCTGTCGGGCATTCTGACGCTGGGATCCGGCACTCCCTATACCATCTTCGACGACACCCGCGTGGACGCCCCGGCCTTCCTGATCCGACCCAACGCCGGCCGTCCTCCGACCGACAACTTCATCATTCCGGACGCGTTCGCTTACCGTAATCTCGATCTGCGCCTGACCAAGAATTTCGAGCTGTGGAACGGGTCGGAGCTGTCGCTGTTCGTCGACGCCATCAACATCTTCGACTTCTACAACTACGCCGGCTTCGACGGCGGCACGGGGTCAGCGACCAATCCGAATCCGAACTTCGGACGCCCGTCGCGGGTGCTGTTCCCGACCCGAACCTTCCAGCTGGGCTTCCGCTACAGCTTCTAACCGTCTCTCCTGAGACTGGCCGCTCCTCCTCCGGGAAGGAGCGGCCATCCTTTTTTGTAATGCGGGGGCGTTGGCTTAGAAGGGACGATATGGATCGTCGCGGATTTCTGATGGTTTCGGGCGCGCTGGCCGCCCTCATGGGCAGCGGATGCGCGTCGCTACCGAGTAGAGCACCGGTTCGTCCGCTCGACCCCGAGGTCGCCGAGCTTCAGCGGCGCACCTTCGACTGGTTCGTGCGGGTCACCGACATCGAGCGCGGCCTGACGCCGGATCGCTGGCCGACGGAATCCTTCTGTTCGGTCGCCGCCGTCGGCTTCGCGCTGACCTGCTGGCCCGTCGGCGTCGAGAACGGCTGGATGAGCCGGGAGGAGGCGAAGGCGCGGACGTTGAACACCCTGCGCTTCTTCCACGACGCGCCCCAGGGGCCCGACGCCACCGGCGTCACCGGCCACAAGGGCTTCTTCTACCACTTCCTGGAGATGGACACGGGCCACCGCTTCGGGCGGACCGAGCTTTCCACTGTCGACACGACCCTGCTTCTGGGCGGCATGCTGTTCGCATCGCGCTACTTCGACCGGGATGAGACCGGCGAGACCGAGATCCGTCGCCTGGCCCAGGCGATCTACGACCGGGTCGAATGGGACTGGTCCGTGGTGCGGCCGGACCGCATCAGCATGGGCTGGCATCCGGAGACCGGCTTCATCGAGGCCGACTGGCACGTCTACAATGAAGGCATGCTGGTTCTGCTGTTGGCCATGGGCAGCCGGACCCACCCCGTTTCGCCTGCTGTCTGGACCGAGTGGTGCAGCGTCTACGACCGCAGCTGGACCGACCGATACGGCCCCGCCCACCTGCATTTCGCGCCGCTGTTCGGGCATCAGTATAGCCATATGTACATCGACTATCGCGGCATTCGCGATCCCTGGATGCGCGCCAGGTCCGCCGAGATCGGCCCGTTCGACTATTTCGAGAACAGCGTCCGCGCCGTTCAGGCCCAGAGGAACTACGCCGTCGCCAACCCCGGCGGGTGGGACGGCTATTCCGCCGACGTCTGGGGCCTGACCGCCTGTGATGGGCCGGGCGACTTCAAACAGGTCATCGACGCGCGCGAACGGGAGTTCTTCAGCTATTCGGCGCGCGGGCCTGGCGATCGCGACGACGGCACGATCGCCCCGACCGCCGCCATGGCCAGCTTTCCCTTCGCGCCCGACGCCGTCACCGCGTGCCTGAGGGCCATGAAGGCCCGCTACGGCGAAGCGATCTATACCGAGTTCGGCTTCCTCGACAGCTTCAACCCGACCCTGACGGAGCGGGAAGGGCGGCTTCAGCACGGACGCATCGTGCCGGGCATCGGATGGGTCGACGGCGATTATCTGGGCATCGACCAGGGGCCGATCGTCGTCATGATCGAGAACGCCCGCAGCGACCTGGTCTGGCGCTACATGCGGACCGAGCCCAACCTGCGCCGGGGTCTCGAGGCTGCGGGCTTCACCGGCGGATGGCTGGAGGCATGATCCACCGCCGCGCGGCGATGGGGCTTATGGCCGGGGCCGGCGCGGCCCTCGCGGGCTGTGGACGCGAGGACGGGATCACCCGCCTGACCTTCTGGGCGATGGGCAATGAGGGCACCAACGTCCCCCGCCTCATCCCCGCCTTCGAGGCGGCCAACCCGGGCATTCGGGTCGAGGTTCAGCCCCAGCCCTGGACGGCCGCGCACCAGAAGCTGCTGACCGGATACGCCGGCAACTCGCTGCCTGACGTCAGTCAGATCGGCAACACCTGGGTGGCGGAGATGGAGGCGATCGGGGCGCTGTCACCCTTGCCGGCCGCGGCCGCTGGACTGTTGACCGATCAGTTCCCGGCCGTGCTGGACACCAATCAGATCGATGGCCGGACGGTCGCCACGCCCTGGTATGTCGATACCCGACTGATCTTCTACCGCACCGATCTGCTGGCCAACGCGGGCTACGACGCCATGCCGACGACCTGGGCGGACTGGAAGGCGGCGATGCACGCCGTGAAGCGCGTCGTCGGCCCAGAGCGGTATGCGATCCTGTTACCACTCAATGAGTTCGAGCAACTTCTGACGTTCGGACTGCAAGGCGATCAACCATTGCTTCGCGACGACGGCACGCGGGGAAACTTCTCCAGCTCGTCCTTCGAGGCGGCCCTGGCCTTCTACAAGAGCCTCTTCGACGAGGGCCTCGCTCCCGTCGCCACGGGATCGCAGATATCCAACGTCTGGACCGAGTTCGCGCGCGGCTGGTTCAGCTTCTACTTTTCCGGGCCTTGGACCATAGGGGACATGAAGATCCGGCTGCCGGCCGAGATCCAGCCGCACTGGACGACCGCCGGCGTGCCGGGCCCGACCGGCCCCGGCGCCTCGGCCCCCGGCGGGTCCTCACTCGCCGTCTTCCGCTCCTCGGCGAACCAGGAGGCGGCGTGGAAGCTGGTGCGGTATTTGTCCGACCCGACGGTCCAGGCCGAGTTCAACGCGATTACCGGCAGCCTGCCGGCGCGGCCGTCGGCGTGGGCGACACCCGAGGTCGCGTCCGACCCCTATATCGCGCCTTTCGCCGGCCAGCTCCAGCGGGCGGAAGCCGTGCCCAAGGTGCCGGAGTGGGAGCGCATCGTCACCGAGATGCAGATCGTCGCCGAGCGCATGGTCCGCGGCGAGTTCACTGTGCCTGAGGCGGGACGCGAGATCGACCGCCGCGCCGACCGCCTGCTGGAGAAGCGTCGCTGGATGCTGGAACGGGGGCGGGGATGATCGAGCATCAACTCCCTTCTCCCCTTGCGGGAGAAGGTGGCCGAGCGCAGCGAGGTCGGATGAGGGGTGAAACTCGATCTGTCCGTCGTGCCTCCCGTCCACCCACCCAGTCCGCATCTGCGTACCCCTCATCCGTCAGCCTTCGGCTGCCACCTTCTCCCGCAAGGGGAGAAGGACAATGACGTCGCGCGAACGCGCCGCCTGGGGTTTCATCGCGCCGGCCCTGATCGCACTCGCGGTCTTCTTCGTCGTGCCGGTCGTGTCGTCGCTGCTGCTCAGCCTGACCGACTTCGACATCTATGCGCTGGCGGACCTGTCGAACCTGCGCTGGATCGGGCTGGAGAACTACAGCCGCCTGCTGGGCAATCCCCTGTTCTGGCAGGCGATGAAGAACACGGTCCTGTTCGCCGTCTTCGGCGTGCCCCTGTCGATCGCGGCGTCGCTGGGTGCGGCGCTATTGCTGAACGCGCGCACGGTGAAGTGGCGGCCGATGTGGCGGGTGATCTTCTTCGCGCCCTTCGTGACCACGCTCGTGGCCACGGCCGTTCTGTGGAACTATCTGCTGAACACCCGCTATGGCGTGATAAACTGGGCGCTGACGTCGATCGGGCTGCCCGCCGTGGACTGGCTCGGCGATCCGTCGACCTCTATCCCGGCCATCCTGCTGTTCGTCGTGTGGAAGAGCTTCGGCTACAACATGCTCATCTTCCTCGCGGTTCTCCAGACCGTGCCGGACGAGCTGCATGAGGCCGCCCGCATCGACGGGGCCGGGCCTTTCGCCCGGTTTCGGCACGTCACGCTCCCGGCCATCGCGCCCACCGTGCTGCTGGTCTCCATCATCTCGGTCGCGGCATTCTTCCAGCTGTTCGCAGAGCCCTATGTGATGACGCAGGGGGGGCCGGCCCAGTCGACCGTCACGGTGCTCTACTTCATGTACGAAGAGGGCTTCAAATGGTGGAATCTGGGCTCCGCCAGCGCGGTCGCCTTCGTCCTCTTCGTCTGCATCTTCGTCGTGACCATGCTCCAGTTGGCGGTGTCTCGCCGACTTGGCGGAGAGCACACATGAAGCCGCGCGACATCCTGCTGAACCTCGGCGTCGCCGCGATCGGCCTGATCGTGCTGTTCCCACTGGCCTGGATGGTCTCGGTCAGCCTGATGTCGAGCGGAGAGGCCGCCAACTTCCCGCCGCCTCTGATCCCGTCCGCCCCGACGCTGGAGCACTATCGCGAGCTCTTCGTCGAACGCGGCATGGGCCGCTACGTCTTCAACAGCTTCGCCCTGGCCACCCTGGCCACCGGCCTCGCGCTCCTGTTCACCGTCCCCGCCGGCTACGCCTTCGCCAAGCTGCGCTTCGCCGGCCGCGACCGGCTGTTCCAGCTGCTGGTCGCCGCCCTCGTCGTGCCCGCCCAGATCGGCACCCTGCCGCTGTTCCTGATGCTCAAGTCGGTTGGGCTGGTGAACACCTACGCCGGGGCGCTGGTCCCCTGGCTGGCGTCGATCTTTGGCCTGTTCCTCGTGCGCCAGTACGCCCTGTCAATCCCCGACGAGATGCTGGAGGCCGCCCGCGTCGACGGCGCGAGCGAGGGCCAGATCTTCCGCCGTATTGTCCTGCCGACCCTGACGCCCATTCTGGTGACGCTGGCCCTGTTCGTCTTCCTGGGCAGCTGGAACGACTTCCTGTGGCCACTGATCATCCTGACGGACCAGTCGAACTACACGTTGCCGGTGGCGCTGGCGGCCCTGTCGCGCGAGCACGTTCAGGACATCGAGATGATGATGGCAGGGGCCGTGATCACCGTGGCCCCGGTGCTGGTGCTCTTTCTGGCGCTCCAGAGGTTCTACATCCGCGGCATGCTCGCGGGCAGTGTGAAGGGTTGAG
>NZ_JBEGDD010000008.1:0-163862 GCF_040195595.1 Brevundimonas aurifodinae | reverse complement strand
TCGCCGCCTTTTTGGTGGGCTACCGCCCGGGACGCGGTCCCGAGCTGCTTGAGCCCGGGACCCTCGTTTCGAACGGCGTCGTCACCCACACCACCCCCTCGGCCCGGGACGCCGGATGACCGCTCTTCACGGCCTCCGGTCGTTGGACCTCAAGAGCCCCCGCTCCAACCGCTTCCGCCGCGACAAGCTCGCAAGGCCTTGCGCCCTTCCCAGGCGACGGAACCGAGGGGGAGGGTAGCATGCACGTCAATGCGGGCGCGTTCGCGGGGCTTCGAGCGCGGCGGGCGTTGAGATCGTTGGGGGAATCCGGGCGAGCGCGGATGATTGAGATTTTCGTTCGACGGTCCGGCTGGGGTTTGAGGTCCGAAAGAGGTTCATCACAGCGAACACAACGAGTTCACAACGGACACGACGGGACCGCGCGCGCGTCCGCAGCGCCGATCGGTCCCGGTGGGAGCGGGGGCCCAAAAGGTTTGGCGGCGGAGCCGCCCTTCCTTGCTGGCTATCGGGGGTGAACGGTCGGCGACCTGTCCGTCCGTTCGGTGTCGTCGTGTCCGTTGTGAACCCGCTGTGCTCGCTGTGATGAAACCCTTAGGCCACCGCACCAAGGTCGAAGACGGGAGCGAAGACCCAAGGTTCACCGGAACTTGCGCAGCCCTCTCGGGCCCATGCGCCCTGCCCCCGCCCGCCTGCCCAGCCAGTCCTTCCAGTCGGGCCAGTTGCGACGACGAGCACCGCCATCGACCCATTCCGGACCATGGCCGCCGTCGAAGACCGTGACGTCGGACAAACCGCCCTGTTTGAAGGACTGCAGCTTGACCCCCTTGCCGCGCCCCATCTCTGGCAGTTCGGCGGCGGGAAAGATCAGGGTCTTCAGGTTCTCGCCGATCGTGGCGACATGGTCGGCCGAGCCCAGCCGAAGCGCGGCCAGAAGGTCGCCGTTCAGCACCTGTTTGCCGCCGCGCTTTTGCGCCAACAGGTCGTCCTCCGGCGCGATGAAACCATACCCCGCCTTCGAGGCGATCAGCAGCTTCGCCCCTGGCTGGTGGGCCAGGACGGCGACGATGCCCGCGCTCTCCTCCAGCTCGATCATCAGGCGGAGCGGCTCTCCATGACCGCGGCCGGACGCCAGCTTGTCGGCCCCGACGGTGAAGACCCGGCCGTCCGACGCCGCGACCAGCAACTTGTCGGTGGTGAAGGCGGGCACGAGGAAGCCGAGGGCGTCGCCCTCCTTGAACTTGAGCTCCGAGGGGTCCTCGACCTTGCCCTTGACCGCGCGGATCCAGCCGCGCTCGGACAGGATGACGGTGATCGCCTCGCGAGGGATGTAGGCTTCGGGCGCGACGAAGGCGGAGGCGTCGACCGCTTCGGCGATGGTGGTGCGACGAGGCGAAACCAGGGCCTTGCGGGTCCCCTCCAGTTCCTTGCCGATGGCTTTCCACTGTTTGGCGGGCGACGCCGACAGCGAACGCAGGGCCGCCAGTTCTTCCGACAAAGCTTTGTATTCATTCTCGATCGTCATCTCCTCGATCCGCGCCAGCTGGCGCAGACGGGTGTCGAGGATGAAGTCGGCCTGGGTCTCCGACAGGCCGAAACGGGCGATCAGGACGGCCTTGGGCTGGTCCTCTTCGCGCACGATGCGGATGACCTCGTCCAGGTTCAGGAAGACGATCCGGAGGCCTTCCAAGAGGTGCAGCCGCTTCTCGACCCGCTCGATCCGCCATTGCGAGCGGCGGTTCAGAACCTCGCGGCGATGATCCAGAAAGGCCTGGAGACAGGCCTTGAGACCCAGGACGCCGGGCGTGCCGGTGGCGTCCAGCACGTTCATGTTGATCGGGAACCGGACCTCCAGATCCGACAGGCGGAACAGGGTCTCCATCATCGCCTCGGGCTCGACGTTGCGGCTCTTGGGCTCGATGACGATACGGATGTCCTCGGCCGACTCGTCCTGGACATCGGCGACGAGGGGCAGCTTTTTCTGCTCCAGCAGATCGGCCAGCTGTTCGATCAGCTTGCCCTTCTGGACCTGGTAGGGGACCTCGGTGATGACGGCCTGCCAGCCGCCCCGTTCCAGCGGTTCGCGCGCCCAGCGAGCGCGCAGACGCACCCCGCCCCGCCCCGTCTCATAGGCTTCGAGGATGGAGGCATGGCCCTCGACGGCGACGCCGCCGGTCGGAAAGTCCGGTCCCGGCACGATCTCGGCCAGCTCGGCGGTCGTGGCGTCCGGGCGGTCCAGCAGCACCAGACAGGCGTCGATCAGCTCTCCGACATTGTGGGGCGGGATGGAGGTCGCCATGCCCACGGCGATGCCCGACGATCCGTTGGCCAAAAGGTTCGGAAACCCGGCCGGCAGCACGATCGGCTCTTCATCTTGATCGTCATAGGTGGGACGGAAGTCCACGGAATCCTGATCGATTCCGTCCATCAGCAGCATGGCCGCCGGCGTCAGCTTGCACTCGGTGTAGCGCATGGCGGCGGGGTTATCGCCGTCGATGTTGCCGAAGTTCCCCTGGCCGTCGACCAGCGGATAGCGCTGGGCGAAGTCCTGAGCCAGGCGCACCAGGGCGTCATAGATCGAGGCGTCGCCGTGGGGGTGATAGCCGCCCATGACCTCGCCCACGACCTTGGCGCATTTGCGGGCGGCCGCCTGGGGGTTCAGCCGCATCTGCTGCATGGCGTAGAGGATGCGGCGGTGCACGGGCTTGAAGCCGTCGCGCACGTCCGGCAGGGCCCGGTTGGTGATGGTCGACAGAGCATAGGCCAGATAGCGGCGGCTGAGCGCCTCGCCCATGGGCTCATCGACGATGCGACCGCCTTCCGGCGGCGGAGTGTGGAGGGTCATGGCCTAGCGAATCGGGGATGCGAAGCCGCGAGTCTAGCCCAGACCTGAGCCTGCGGGTCCGCCGTTGTGAATCAGGCGCTCAGGGCGGTCTGGATGCCCGCGATCAGGGTCTCGGCCGTGATGGGCTTGGGCAGGTGCAGGTCGGCGCCGGCGGCGAGCGCCTGTTCCCTATGCTCGGCCATGGCGTTGGCGCTGAGCATGACGATGGGGGTACGCCTCTGAGCCTCCAGCGCGCGGATGGCCTGGGTCGCGGACAGGCCGTCCATCACGGGCATCTGCATGTCCATGAGGACCAGGTCGAAATGGCTCTCGGCGAAGGCGGCGACGGCCTGGGCCCCGTCCTCGACCATGACGAGGTCGATATCGTGGGCCTGGAGGATCAGCTGGACCACGCGGCGGTTGGTCGGGTGATCCTCGGCGAGCAGGATGCGCAGCGGGCGCTCACCGAGCGGCGCGACGGGGCCCGCGGGCTGCGCCGGGGCCGCGACCGCCCCGGCCTCGGCGCGACGAAGCGGGATGACCACCTCGAACCGGCTGCCCTCGCCCGGGCGCGACATGGCCGAGATGTCGCCGCCCATCATCTCCACAAGGGACTGGCAGATCGACAACCCGAGGCCGGTTCCACCGAACCGACGGGTGATGCTGGTGTCCGCCTGGCTGAACCGGTCGAACAGGCGGGTGGCGTGGTCGGCGTCGAACCCCACGCCGGTGTCCTCGACCACCAGCGCCAGCCAGGCCTGACCGAAGTCGTCGGGCTCGAGATTGATGGACAGGGTCACAGAGCCGTCCTCGGTGAACTTGATCGCGTTGGACAGCAGGTTCGAGACCACCTGGCGGATGCGGGTGCTGTCGCCGATGAAGGTGCCTGAGGCGGACGGCGAGCGCTGGAGGCGGAACAGCAGGCCCTTGTCCCAGGCCCGCTGGCGCGCGACCTCGGCGGCCGAGGCGAAGGCCTCGTCCAGGTCGAAGGGACGCTCTTCCAGCGTCAACTGGCCCGCCTCGATCTTGGAGACGTCGAGCACGTCCGAGACCAGACGTTCCAGCGTCACGCCGGACTGGCGGATCAGTCCGACCATCTCCGCCTGCTCGGGCGTCATGGCGGTGCGCGACAGGGCGTCGACGATGCCAATCACGCCGTTCAGAGGCGTGCGGATCTCGTGGCTCATATTGGCGAGGAAGTCGGACTTGGCCTGGCTTGCGGCCTCGGCCGCGGCCTTGGCCTCGATCAGGGCGCGCTCCTCGGCGACCCGATCGGTGACGTCGCGGGCGACGGCGTAGATGCGGTCCTCATGCCTCTGGGCGCGCCATTCCAGCATGCGATAGTCGCCGTCGCGATGCCGGTAGCGATTGCGAAAGCCCACGATCGGCGCGCCCGGCCGGCGTGTCTCGACCTCGATCACGCTGCCCAGGGTGCCCGGCATGTCGTCCGGATGGACCAGGCGAAGCAGAGGACGACCGACCATGTCCGCCGGGTGATGACCGAGCGTGGTGAGCCAGGACGGGCTGGCCATGACCACGGTGCCGTCCAGTTCCCGGATGATCAGCAGGTCCAGCGACACCTCGAAGAAGGTGCTCAGATCAACCGCGCGATCGCTGTCCGCGTGACGAGGCGAGGCGGAATCTGCGATCGCATCGAAAGACATGCTGGCGAAATCCGGACTGAACGATTCAGACCCTAAATGGATTCGCTTAAGCACGCGTTGTGATCGCTCACAGACGCCCAGCGTCGCGCAGCTTGTCGATCAGCCAGACCCGCGCCGGCGGCAGGGGGCGATTCTGAGGGTGAAAGACGAACTGTTCAAGGAAGTGGCCGGTCAGGTCGAGGCCGGCGCCGACGTCGCCATCGGCCAACCCGGCCTGGGCGCCGAGAAGAAAGGGCGGCAGCTTCAACAGCTTGTCGGCATAGGGCCGGCCGGCGTCGGAACTGACGGCGCGCCCCGTGCGGGGGCTGACCCAGATCAGGTCGTCGACCGTTCCCGTGACGGCGCACGATCCCAGATCGAGCCCGAAGCCCAGGTCCTCCAGCAGGCCCGCCTCGAAGCGGACGAAGATGGCGGGCCAGATGTCGGGGATGGCGAAGGCCCCCATCAGAGCCTCGAAAGCGAAGAAGGCACCGGGGTGCGCCTCGCGCTCCGGCAGGGCTCCCTGGGCCACCGACGCGGCGGCCGCCAGCCCGGCCAGGGCCAGGGCGTCATCGAACAGACCGCTGGGCCCCTCCCCGACCGGCTCCAGCCGCGCCGAGCCGAGATGGTCGGAGGTGCGGGCGCGGTAATCGGCGATGACCCGGGCCCCGGCCTGGAGGAAGGGCTTCATGCGCCGCGACGCCCCGCCCGCGACATAGGCGGCGTGGCGACCGTGGGTCTCGGTCAGCAGATCTACGACCACGCCGGTGTCGCCATGGGCCCGCGCCGACAGGACGAAGGCCTCTTCGTGGAACTCCATCAGGGGGCGGTCGTCCCGGCCAGCGGGGCCTCTTTGGCGGTCTCATAGGCCTTGATGATGCGGGCGATCGGACTGGCGAGATCGTTGGGAACCGCCAGGCTGAGGACGTACTGTTCGATCTTCCAGCCGCCGTCGGTCAGCCGCATCACGCCCGACCCGCGCGTCCGGCCATAGCTTTCGTTGACCAGTTCCTCTTCAAACCAGGCGATGCAGCGGCACTCGATCGAAGCGATGGTGATGGCGCGCTCGGTCGCGGGATAGGACCAGCCCCCTCCCTCGCTGCCAAAGGCACCGGCGGCGTAGGCTCGGAGCTCATCGATGGTCCAATGTTCGGTCGCGTCGGTGCCGACGAAGCGGGCGTCCGGCGTGAACAGGGCGAAATAGGCGTTTCCGTCCGCGGCGCTGGACGCGGCGTTCAGCTGGTCGAGGACGGCGGCAACCTCGGCCTCGGCAGAGACCGGGGCGGACTGGAGGGCCAGGGCGGCGATCAAAGGAATCAGCACGGCGATGTCTCCTCCCCGCCGTCATCCTCGGACTTGATCCGAGGATCGGATTGTCCGCAGCGATCGTGACGGGTTCGACGCCCGGTCTAGCCCCTCGACGCCGCCTTCGCCACCATGTCCGATCCTCGGATCAAGTCCGAGGAAGACGGAGTGGGGGTTGAATCCCCGCCCTAATCGCCGCTTTCCGGAACCGGATAGGTCTCGGGCGTGATCGCCCTGGCGATGGCCAGCAGATTGCGCGCGGCGTTGCGGCCCACGCGGTCGGAATAGTCGTGGCCCTGGTCGGTCTCGGTGTAGTCCGGCCCCGGTCCCGGCCCCAGGTGCCAGTAGGTCCAGCTCTGCCCCGGGATGGTGAAGCCCATGTCGATCAGGCCCTGGCACACCGTCGCGACGATGTTGTGGGCCCCGTCCTCGTTGCCGGTGATCACCACGCCCCCGACCTTGCCGAAGGCGATGGGGCGCCCCGCTTCGTCGGTCTCGGCGAACCAGGCATCCAGACGCTCCAGCGCACGCAGGCAGACGCTGGACATCTGACCCAGCCAGGTCGGGGTGGCGAAGACGACGATGTTCGCCGCCTTCAGCCTGGCATCGACACCGGGCCAGTCGTCGCCCTCGCCCTCGTCGCCGCTGACGCCGGGCTTGATGTTGAGATCGACCAGCCGGATCGTCTCGACCGTCGCGCCCCCCTTCTTCAGCTCCGCCGCGACCACCTCGGCCAGGACCTCGGTATTCGACTTCGCGGGGGACGGCTTGAGGGTGCAGCTCAGGATGACGGCGCGCATGGGTTTCTCCGGTTGGGTCCGACATGAACGAGACCCCGGGAGGGGCGTTCCCCAGTTTCATTTAACCGATCGGTTGACAGGCGCACACGCCCCTGCCATTTAACCGATCAGTTCAACACAAAGTCCCGCCATGCAGACCGACGACCTCTCCGCGAAGTTCGCCGCCCTGGCCGACCCGACCCGTCGGGCCATCCTGTCGCGGCTGTGCGAGGGCGAGGCCAGTGTGAACGAGCTGGCCGAGCCCTTCGACATGAGCCTGCCCGCCGTCTCCAAGCATCTGAAGGTGCTGGAGAAGGCCGGACTGATCAGTCGGGGGCGCGAGGCGCAGTGGCGCCCCGCGCGGCTGGAGCCCATGGCCCTGAAGGGCGTGGCCGAATGGCTGGAACATTATCGGCGATACTGGGACTCCAGCTTCGACCGCCTCGACGCCTACCTGACCAAGATCCAGAAGGGAGACCCCCGTGGCCCAAGAAACTGACACCATCGACCCCCAAATCGACCCCTGCGTCGCCACCGGCGCGCACAACCATGCGCTCGTGCTCGACCGCGTCCTGAACGGCACGCCGGAGAAGATCTGGAAGGCCTTCATGACGCCCGAGATCCTGGCCCAGTGGTTCTGCCCCAAGCCCTGGTCCATCACCGACGCGGTGATCGAGCCTGAGGTCGGCGGCCGTTTCGCCTTCACCATGCACCGCCCTGACGGGGAAGTGATGCCGAACGACGGCGTCTTCCTGGCTGTAGAGCCAAACCGCCGCTGGATCACCACCGACGCCTTCGTGAAGGGCTGGCTGCCCGCCGGCATGCCCTTCATGGTCGCCGAGATCGTGCTGACGCCCCTGGCCGACGGCAAGACCCGCTATGTCGCCACGGCCCGCCACTGGTCCGAGGAAACCATGAAGCAGCACGAGGCCATGGGTTTCCACGACGGCTGGGGCACGGTGGCCGACCAGTTGAACGCCATCCTGCCGAGCCTGTGACATGTCGCTGGTCGAAACCGCCCTGCCCGCCCTGCCGCCGCTGCTGCCGCGCCGGCTGGATCTGACACGCACCTTCGCCGCCCCGCGCGCCCTGGTCTGGATGGCGTGGACCCGGCCGGACATGCGGGTGAACTGGCTGGGTCCGGTCGACTGGCCGATGGTCGAGGGGTTCAACGACCTGCGCGTGGGCGGCGAATGGCGCGCCGGTCTGCGCTCGGTCGAGACCGGCGAGGACCTGTGGCAGGGCGGCCATTACCGCGAGATCGTCGAGCCCGAACGGCTGGTCTTCAGCTTCAGGTGGGACGAGAGCCACGAGGACGGCCCGCCCGCCGACACCCTGGTCACCGTCGTCCTGCACGAGACCGACGACGGCCGCACCCGCATGGACTTCACCCACGAGGGCCTGAAGTCCGAACGCAGCCTGACCGGCCACGAATACGGCTGGAACTCCACCCTGGACCGACTGGAAGCCTGGCTGGCCGCCAACCCCGACTGAACCCCCGACAGGAGAGACGACCATGAAGATCGTGACCAGCCTGAGCTTCAAGGGCGAATGCAGAGCCGCATTCGAGTTCTACGCCGAGGTGCTGGGCGGCAAGATCACCGCCGCCCTGCCCTACGGCGATGGCCCGCCGGACATGCCGGTGCCGCCCCACTACAAGGACTGGCTGATGCACTGCTGGCTGGAGGTCGGCGACCAGGCGATCATGGGGGCCGACATGGACACCCAGTGGGCTCCCAATATCGACAAGCCCAAGAACGGCTTCGACGTCACCTTCCACACCGACGACATCGAGGACGGCCGTCGCGTCTACCGCGCCCTGGCCGAGGGTGGTCAGGTCGGCATGGATTTCTCGGAGACCTTCTGGTCGCCCGGCTACGGCAGCCTGACCGACAGGTTCGGCATCCCCTGGATGGTCAACACCATTCCGTCGGAAGGCTGGACCCCGGGCCAGGCCTGACCATGCGCAAGGTTCGACTGTCCACCTTCCTCACCCTCGACGGGGTGATGCAGGCCCCCGGTGGTCCGACCGAGGTCTGGACCGGCGGCTTCCCCTACGGCGGCTGGCTGGCACCGCATTTCGACGAGACGGTCGGCGAGATGATGGATCACTGGATCGGCCGCGACTACGACCTGCTCCTGGGCCGAAAGACCTATGAGATCTTCGCCGCCCACTGGCCCGATCAGGACGACGAGATCGGCCGCGTCTTCAACGCCATCGACAAGTTCGTGGTCGCCGGCCCAGATACCCCCCTGACCTGGGCCAACAGCCACCGCCTGACCGGCGATCCGGCCGATGCGGTGCGACGGCTGAAAGCCTCGGGCGAGCGTGACCTGCTGATCCAGGGCAGCGGCGGCCGGCGCGCCGGGGCCGACCGGTGCGCTATCCCTGCATCATCCCGCAGGTTTTTACCGTCCAAGAAGAACGTTGTGTTTTGAATCGGGACGCTTTCCCCTAAAACAACGAGTTGTGCTCGCGTGCTTGACTGCGTGATGTGCTGGGGGATCGGCATTGCAGCGTTTGATAAAGTCGGCGATCCACGTCGCAACGGCGCTCTGCGCCTATCTGCTGGCCTTCCAGCTGGTGGTCTGGCCGGATTCGACCTGGTGGCTCTCGAACGGCTCGGTCATGACGCTGGGCATCGCGGCTCTTTACGCAACCTTGGCGACCGCCTTTGAACTCCTGCTGAAATCCGAACGGTCCAGCTGGCGCTATGTCTCGATCCATGACGCTTTCGACCTGTTCCGCACGACGGTCCTGACGGCGGTCACCTTTCTTGTCGTCAGCTTCCTTCTCTTCAGAGCTCAAGAGACGAGGTCTCCGCCGCGTCCGTGACGCCGGTGGGACGGGTTTTGCGTCGTCTGAAGATCGATGAACTGCCTCAGCTCTGGAATGTCGCCAGGGGGAAGATGAGTCTGGTCGGCCCTCGGCCGTGCCTGCCGATGCAGACCCAGCTGATCGAGGAACGGCGCCGACGCGGCGTCTATGAGGTTCGTCCCGGCATAACGGGTCGGGGTCAGACCGGGGGACTGGACATGTCCACGCCGGTCGAGCTGGCCGTGGAAGACGCGATCTGGTCCGCCCGTCCAAATCTTCGCGACTATGTCTGGCTTATCCTGATCACGATTTTCGGCAAGGGGCGCGGCGATGCCATCCGAACCTAGGCATGTCGGTATCGTCGGCGCGTCCGGCTTCCTCGGGGCCGCGTTGGTCGACCGGCTGACGAGACGCGGCGAGGTTCAGCCAAGGCTCTTCGGACGCAGGGACGGCACGATCTCCGGCCACCGCATCGAGCGACTGGATCCAACGCGACCTTCGACCCTGGAGGGCCTGGATGTCGTCGTTCACCTGGCGGCTCTCACCAATGCCCGGGCGCCGGAGGCGGAGCTGTGGCAGGCCAATGTCGAGCTCGCCCGCGAGACCGCGAGAGCCGCCGCGTCCGCCGGTGTCAGGCGGTTCGTCTTCACAAGCTCGCTGCACGTCTACGGACGGTCATCGGTCGCCGCCGTCGGGCCGGAGTCGCCATTCCAGCCGACCGACGGCTACGGGCGGTCGAAGGTCGCGGCCGAACAGTCGCTCGCCGCAGTCTCGCAGGAGACGGGTCTGGCCGTGTGCGTCCTGCGTCCACCGATGATCTATGGCCCGGGCGCGGGCGGCAGCTTCGCGCAGCTTGTCGCCCTGGTTCGGAGCGGACTTCCCTTGCCGCTGGCTTTGGCGCGTTCGCCCCGTAGTCTGTGCTCGATCAACAACGCCGCATCGGCGGTGGAGCATGCGATCCTGGCAGGCGTCGCGGGGGAGGTCCTTCTGCCCGCCGATCCGGACGACATCCTTCCCCGCGACCTGATCGTCGCGATCGCGGCCCTGGAAGGACGTCGCCCTGTGCTGTGGCCGGTGCCACGGGGGCTGTTGTCCGCGCCCCTGGCGCTGGTCGGGCGCTCCGGCATCGTCTCCAGCCTGTTCGATCCGCTTTGCATCGACCGGACGCACTGGGCCGCGTCGGGATGGCGGCCGGTGGAGACCGGATCGGAGGGTCTGGCAGTCGCCCTGAGCGGAACGGGGCAGAGGGCTCCTGGCGATCAGAACTGAGCCAGAGGCCAGACTGACACCGATCAGCGCGTCGCGACCACCGCGCCGGGGAACGGGTGGCCCAGGGCCTCGGCCATGGCCTGCTGGGCGATCAGGAAGACCTGCTCCTGCTGGTGATAGTTGTTGGACAGCACGATCACGCTGATCTGCGCGCCGGGCTGCCAGCTCATCAGGTTGCGGAACCCCGACCAGCTGCCCGTGTGATAGAGTTGGACCTCCTCGAAGCCCGGCTCGACGCGGCGTCCCAGCCGGTTGGCCATCAAGCCATACCCCCAGCTGCGGCGGACGCGGCCGCGCTCGCTGCCCTGATCGGGCGGAGCGTAGTCGGCGATCATGGCGGCGTGGCCCTCGGCGCTGAGCAGGCGTCCGGCGTGCAGGGCGCGCTGCCAGACCCGCATGTCGTCCAGCGTCGAATACAGGGCCCCCGCGCCAGGGATGATCGAGACATTGGCCAGTCGCTGAGGGGTCAGTCCCTCGGGGAAGGTCGCATGGCCCGCGACCAGGCCGGCCCCGTCGCCGAGGCCGGTGTCGGCCATTCCCAGGGGGTCGAAGAAGGCGCTCTGGAGCCAGGCGCCGAAGGCCATGCCGGACGCGCGCTCGACGATGTCGGCCGCCAGGTTGAAGCCGGCGTTGTTGTAGCGGAGGTCCTCGCCGGGGACGAAGGACAGGCCATATTGAGCGGAGTCCTCGGTCAGCTCGCGCATCGTCGCCGGCGTCGTGCGCCGCGCGCCCCAGCCCGGCCGCTGCATCAGGTCGGGGATGCCCGAGGTGTGAGAGATCAGATGATGGATACGCAGAGGCGCCCAGGCGGCGGGGCACGGCTGGATCCAGCGGCAGACGGGATCGTCGACCGACAGGACGCCGTCGTCCTGAAGCCGCAGGATGGCCGCGGCGGTGACCTGTTTGGACAGGCTGGCGAGGCGGAACCGCGAATTCAGCGCGAGGGGCGCGCCGGTGTCGGCGTCGGCGACGCCATAGACCTGGCGGAACAGGACGTCGTCGCCGCGCATGACCAGAACCCCGCCCATGAACCGGCCCGCCTCGGCCTCGCGGCGCAGGCGGGCGGCGAGTTGCGGCAGGGCCTCGACCACCACCACGGGCGGGCGGGGTGGAGGCGCGACGTCGGCGGCGTCGGCGGAGGCGGCGGCCGTGTGGCGGGAGGCGTATCCTGTCGCGACGAAGGCGGCGCCGACCAGCAGCACGAGGGCGATCAGACCGGCCAGAACGATCCGGGGGTGGTTCCCGGCGAAACGCGGAACGTGGAACACCCTAGACGTCGAACTCCAGCCCGAACTGGGCGTACAGGGCACGGCTGTCCTGCCATTTCGGATCGACCTTGACGGTCAGGAACAGGTGGACGGGCCTGTCCAGCAGCTCGGTCAGCTCCTCGCGCGACTTCTGCCCGATCCATTTCAGGGTCTGGCCGCCCTTGCCCAGGACGATGGGCCGCTGGCTCTCGCGCTCGACATAGATGGTCTGTTCGATCCGGGCCGAGCCGTCGGCCTTGTCGTCGAAGGCCGTGGTCTCGACGGCGGCCGAATAGGGCAGTTCCTCATGGACGCGCAGATAGACCTTCTCGCGCGTGATCTCGGCGGCCAGGACGCGGATCGGCACGTCGGCGGACTGGTCTTCGGGATACAGCCAGTGACCCTCGGGCATCGCCGCGGCGAGGCGCTTCTTCAGGTCGTCGACGCCGTCGCCAGACAGGGCCGAGATCATGAAGACCTCGCTGTAGACGCCGGTTTCGAAGAGATTTTGCGACAGGGCCAGCAGGGTGTCGCGCCGCATGCCGTCGATCTTGTTCAGCACCAGGATGACCTGCGTCCCGGTTGCCTTCAGATTGGCGATGATGGTCTCGGTGTCCTCGGCCGAGCGGCGATCGGCGGCCTGGCCTTCCTTGCCCTCCGAGGCGATGTGCGAGGCCGCGTCGACCAGATGGACCACGACGTCTGCGTCCTGCGCTCCGCCCCAGGCCGAGGCGACCATGGCCCGATCCAGGCGGCGGCGCGGGGTGAAGATGCCGGGGGTGTCGACCAGAACGATCTGGGCCTCGCCCTCCATGGCGATGCCGCGCACAGGGAACCGGGTGGTCTGGACCTTCTGGGTCACGATCGAGACCTTTGACCCGGTCAGCCGGTTCACCAGCGTGGACTTGCCGGCATTGGGCGCGCCGATGATGGCGGCGAAGCCCGCGCGGGTCTGGGAGGTCTCGGTCAAATCACGCCTTCACGTTTCAGCATCGCCGTGGCGGCGGCCTTCTCCGCGTCCTGACGCGAACGCCCCTGCGCGGTCAAGGGTTCGAGGCCCGGGATCGACACCTCGACGGTAAAGGTCGGGGCGTGATCGGAGCCGGTCTGGCCCGTGACGCGATAGGCGGGCAGCGCCCTGCCCTGCCCCTGCGACCATTCCTGCAGCGCGGATTTCGGATTGTTCAGGGCGCGCGGGGCGGGTGCAGCCAGTTCCTCGGCCCAGGCGCGGTCGAACACGGCGCGAGCAGCTTCGACGCCGCCATCCAGCCAGACCGCCGCCAGGATCGCCTCCATGGCGTCGGCGACGACGCCCTCCTTGCGCCGCCCCCCGGTCTTGGTCTCGCCGGGCGACAGACGCAGCGCCAACCCGACCCCCATCCGCTCCCCGACACGACCGCAGGCCGACTTGTCGACCAAGGCATGCAGGCGCGAGGACAGTTCGCCCTCGTCCGCCTCGGGAAGGTCGCGATGCAGCCGGTCGGCGACCAGCAGGCCCAGGACACGGTCGCCCAGAAACTCCAGCCGCTCATTGTGGCGCGCCGGCCTGCCCGCGGCCTTGTCGGCCCCCTCCCCCACGCTGGAATGGGTCAGGGCCCGCTCCAGAAGGGCGGGGTCGCGGAAATCGTGGCCGATGCGGTCGACCAGAGCGGCCACCGCCTCGGCCCGTGTGTTCACCATCAGTCGAGAACGCGGAAGAAGCGGCTGGGCCGGACGTTGGCGAACCAGCTGACCGGGTTGAACAGCGAGGCGCCGGGGCTCCACGAGAAGGCGATGATCTCGGCCTTTCCGACCAGGTTCTCGTCCGGGACCAGGCCGACGCCGGCGGATTCCTGAACCCGGCTGTCGATGGAGTTGTCGCGGTTGTCGCCCATCATGAAGTAGTAGCCCTCGGGCACCTCATAGACCGGGGTGTCGTCCAGATCGCCACCGGGGCCGAAATCCTGGATCAGGAAGGACCGGCCGCCCGGCAGGGTCTCGCGCGACTGGGTCATGGCGCGCGGTCCGAAGATGTCCGCGACCTCGCCGCGCGTGACCACGACGTTGTCGACCGGGGCGCCGTTGATGTGCAGGACGTTGCCGATCATCTGGACGCGGTCGCCCGGCAGGCCGATCACGCGCTTGATGTAGTCCGTCTTGTCGTCGCGCGGCAGTTTGAACACCACGATGTCGCCCCGCTCGGGCGCGCGGCCGAACACCCGGTCCTCGCCCAGCGGCAGGTTGATCGGCAGGCCCGACGAGTATTTCGAATAGCCGTAGGCCCACTTGGACACGACGATGTAGTCGCCCTCGTAAAGATTCGGCTCCATCGAGGCCGACGGAATGGTGAAGGGCTGGAACAGCAGCACCCGCAGCACGAAGGCGATGGCCAGGGCCACGACGACGGTCTTGACGATCTCCAGGGTCTCGGAGCCGGCCGAGCGGCCGCCGTCGTCATCGTCATCCCTGGCGTGGACGCGGGCGGGACCTGGGATCTTTTCCTTCCTTTCCTCGAAGGGGGCGTCGCCCTGGTCGCTCCAGATCGGGCGCGAGGCTGCAACGGTTCCGGCGGCGGCGGCGGCCACGACCGGCTCGACCGGCGGCGCGGTGGGCTCGGGCTCGACCGGAGCGGGCTCAGGCTCGATGGCGAGCGTCGACTCGACGGGTTCGGCATCCTTGACGTCGCCCTGGGAGGCATCGGCCTCCTCCGGCGCATCGGGCTCGACCGGAACGCCGCTTTCCGAGGCGGCGAAGGCGGCTTCCGCGGCGTCGACTTCTCCGGTCCCCGCAGTCGGCGCTGGGTCCGTCGAGGCCGCGGCCGCGTCGGGCAGATCGACCGAAGCCGGTTCCACGCCGTCGGCCGGCACGCCGTGCTTATGCTCTTCGCTCATGTGAAGGTCTGTCCCCGCCCGCCGAACGCGGTCTGATCGTCGCGGCACGGGTATAGCGCGATTACGCCATCGGCAAGGCTTCGATCACCACGAAGGCGAGTGCATAGGGGTGCTCGTCCGACAGGGTCAGGTGAATGCGCGCCTCGTGCCCCGGCGGTGTCAGGCGGGCCAGGTGCGCCGCCGCCGGGCCGGTCAGGGCCAGGGTGGGCTGTCCGCTGGGCAGGTTCACCACCCCCATGTCCTTCCAGTAGACGTCGCGCCGCATGCCGGTGCCCAGCGCCTTGGCGCAGGCCTCCTTGGCGGCGAATCGCTTGGCGTAGCTCCAGGCGGCGTCCGGCTTGCGGTCGGACCGAGTTCGCTCCAGTTCGGTAAAGCAGCGGGTCTTGAAGCGATCGCCGAACCGGTCGAGCGACGTCTGGATACGCCGGATGTCGCTCAGGTCGGCTCCGACGCCGATGATCACGCGGCAGCCTCCAGACCGCGCGCCTGATCCATCAGGTCGCGCATTCGGCCGATCGCGGGACCCAGGCCGACGAAGATGGCCTCGCCGATCAGGAAATGGCCGATGTTCAGCTCCATGATCTGCGGGATCGCGGCGACGGCGGCGACGGTCTCGTAGTCGATGCCGTGACCGGCGTGGACCTCCAGCCCCAGGGCGTGGGCATGGGCGGCCCCGGCGGTCAGGGCGGCCAGTTCGGCGGCGGCGTCCTCAGGCCGCTCATCGCGCACGGCGTCGCAATAGGCCCCCGTGTGCAGTTCGACCACCGCCGCGCCTGTGCGCTTTGCCGCCTCGATCTGGGCCGGGTCGGCGCCGATGAACAGGGACACCCGCGCCCCGGCGTCGTTCAGCCGCCCCACGAAGGGGGTGATCCAGTTGTGACCGCCGACGACGTCCAGCCCGCCCTCGGTCGTGCGCTCCTCACGCTTTTCCGGGACCAGACAGACGGCGTGGGGCCGGTGATGCAGGGCGATGGCCAGCATCTCCTGCGTCACGGCCATCTCCAGGTTCAGCGGACGTTCCTGCTCGCGCAGGACAGCCGACAGATGGTCGATGTCGGCGTCCGAGATGTGCCGCCGATCCTCGCGCAGATGGGCCGTGATGCCGTCGGCTCCGGCGGCCAGGGCTTCTCGCGCTGCGCGCACCGGGTCGGGCGACGCGCCGCCGCGCGCGTTCCGCACCGTGGCGACATGGTCGATGTTGACGCCGAGACGAACGCGCTGGGTCACTTGGCCAGCCTCCGGCTGCCCGGATCCTCGACCGGCAGGGCCGCGAGTTCGGGCGGCAGGGCGTCGGCGGGATAGGCGGGCACGTCCAGCGTCGCCAGCGCCACCAGCGGCACGCCGACATCCGCCCGCCCCCCCGAGCGATCGACGATGCAGGCGGCGGCCACGACATCTCCTCCCGCCTCGCGGATCGCGGCGATGCATTCGCGGCTGGACAGGCCCGTGGTCACGATGTCCTCGACCATCACGATCTTCTGGCCCGGCTCGACATGGAAGCCCCGCCGCAGCCTGAAGGCCCCGCCCTCGCGCTCGACGTACATGGACGGCACGCCCAGGTGCCGGGCGGTCTCGTAGCCGGGTATGATGCCGCCGACCGCCGGAGAGATGGCCACGTCGACCGGCCCCACGGCCGCGACGATCTTGTCCGCCAGCGCCTTGCACAGCCGCGCGCAGCGGGCGGCGTCCATGAACACCAGATTCTTCTGCAGGAAGACCGGACTGTGCAGCCCCGAGGACAGCACGAAATGCCCCTCGCGCAGGGCCCCGGCGGAGCGGAATTCGTTCAGAACGTCGTCGGAGGTCATGCGTCGCTCATAAGCCCGACAGCGTCGCAGGTGAAGGGCGCGAACGCCGCTGCGTCAGTATTCCCGGGCTTCGGCCTGCCGCTCTTCCAGGTGGCCGTCCTTCAGGGCGAAAACGCGGTCCATGTGCCCGGCCAGTTCCATGTTGTGGGTGGCGATCAGGGCCGCGACGCCGGTCTCCTTGACCAGTGCCTGCAGGGTCTCGAACACCGACTGGCTGGTCGCGGGATCCAGGTTGCCGGTCGGCTCGTCGGCCAGAAGCAGGCGCGGGCCGTTGGCGAGCGCACGCGCCAGGGCGACACGCTGCTGCTCGCCGCCCGACATCTGGGCCGGCTGGTGACGCGTCCGTTCGGCAAGACCCAGCGAAGCCAGCGAGGCCTCGGCCCGGGCCTGGGCCTCCGCCAGCGGCCAGCCGGCGATCCGCATCGGCAGGGCGACATTGTCGCGCGCGTCGAACTCCGGCAGCAGGTGGTGGAACTGGTAGACGAAGCCGACGCGGCTGAGGCGCAACCGTGTCCTAGCCCGCTCGTCCAGCGCGCCGACGTCCTCGCCGTCGATGCGAATCTCGCCGGACGTCGGCCGTTCCAGCAGTCCGGCGGCGTGCAACAGGCTCGACTTGCCCGAGCCGGACGGCCCGATCAGTCCGACCAATTCGCCCGGGAACAGGTCCAGATCGACGCCCTTCAGCACCGTCAGTCCGCCCTGGCCGGTCGCGTAGGTGCGGGTCACGCCCCGCAGCGACAGGACGGGACTACTCATAACGCAGGGCCTCGACCGGATCGATGCGCGAGGCGTTCCACGACGGTGGCAGGCTGGCGACGCAGCTCATGACCAGAGACCAGACCGCGACCCAGAAGACGTCCACGGGATCGACCTCGGCCGGGATGGCGTCCAGCATATAGACGTCGGCGTTGAACAGCTGGACCCCCGTGATGGCCTCGAGGAAATGCTGGATCGGGCCGATGTTCAGGCAGAACAGCAGGCCGAGGATCAATCCCGCCAGCGTGCCCGCCACGCCGATGGTCGCCCCGGCCATGAAGAAGACCCGCAGGATCGACGAAGGGCTGGCTCCGATGGTCCGCAGGATGGCGATGTCGCGGCCCTTGTTCTTCACCAGCATGACGATGCCCGAGATGATGTTCATGGCGGCGATGGCCACGACAAGGCCGAGAATGATCGACATGGCCACCCGCTCGACCTTCAGCGCGCCCCAGAAGGCCGCCAGGCGGTCGCGCCAGTCCTGAACGAAGGCCCCCGGCCCGGCGGCGGTGGCGACGGGTTCGAGATAGGCCTGCACCCGATCGGGATCGTCGACCTTCAGCTCGATGACGTCCCACAGCCCCTCCTTGCCGAAGAACAGCTGGGCCTGTTCCAGGGGCATGAAGATGAAGGCGCGATCATAGTCGGCCGTGCCGGACGAATAGGTGCCGCCGACGACATAGGTCTTCTCCAGTCCGCCCAGATTGCCGAAGGCGCTGTCGGCCCCGGTCGGGGAATAGATCTGGATCGGATCGCCAACGCGCAGACCCAGTTGGTCCGCCAGTGCCTGCCCGATCAGCACGTTGTCGCCGCCGTAGGCCCCGAGGCCGAAGTTCACGCGGGCGCGCTCCGACAGGCTGGACGCGACATACTGCATCGACTCCAGATCCTGCGGACGCAACCCTCGAACGATCGCCCCCGTCGTCTGCCCGGCCGCCCGGATCAGCGCCTGGTTCTCGGTCAGGGGGCTGACGCTCTGGACGCCCGGGACATTGGCGATGCGCGTGATGACCTGGTCCCGGTCGGCGGCGTTCAGCACCTCGCCCTGGACGTACATATGGCCGTTGAAGCTCAGCATCCGACCCAGCAACTCGTTCCTGAACCCGGCCATGATGCTCATGACGCTGATCAGAACGGCGACGGCCAGCATGATGCCGACGAAGCTGATGATGGCGATGGTCGCCACCCCGCCCTCCTTGCGCTTGGCGCGCAAGTAGCGGAGCGCCAGGCCGATCTCCCAGGCGGAGAAGGGCCCGGCAGGCTTGGGCGGGGTGCCCAGCGGCGTCGCGGTCAACCGATCGTCTCCATGGCCTGCGCCAGCGGAGCCGTCGTCTTCTCGCCGGTCGCCCGGCGTTTCAGCTCGACCACGCCCTCGGCCACGCCCTTCGGTCCGATGGTCAGCTGCCAGGGGATGCCGATCAGATCGGCCGTGGCGAACTTGCCGCCCGGACGTTCGTCGGTGTCGTCGTAGAGGACCGACTTGCCCGCCGCCTCCAACGCCTCCACCGCCGCCTCGCAGGCCTGGCAGACGTCGGGATCGTTGGCGCGCAGGTTGATGACGACGACATCGAAGGGCGCGACCGCGTCCGGCCAGATGATCCCCGCCTCGTCATGGCTGGCCTCGATGATGGCGCCCAGCAGACGCGACACGCCCACGCCGTAGCTGCCCATATGCACGTCGGTGTCGGCCCCGTCGGGTCCCGCCACGCGGGCCTTCATCGGGGCGGAGTATTTGGTGCCGAAGTAGAAGATGTGCCCGACCTCGATGCCGCGCGCCGTCAGCCGGTCGGCCTCGGCCGTCTGGCTCTCGAAAGCGGCCGCGTCGTGCATTTCTTCAGTCGCGGCATAGAGCGAGGTTCGTTGATCAACGATTGACTGAAGGTCGTTCCAGTCGACGTCGCCACCGGGCGCCGCCATCTCGACCAAAGTCTTGTCACAGAACACCTGGCTCTCGCCCGTCTCGGCCAGAACGATGAACTCGTGGCTCAGATCGCCGCCGATCGGCCCGGTGTCGGCCCGCATCGGCACGGCCTTCAGACCCATGCGGGCGAAGGTGTTCAGATAGGCCACGAACATGCGGTTATAGGCCCGCCGCGCCGCCGCCTCGTCGATGTCGAAGCTGTACGCGTCCTTCATCAGGAACTCACGGCCCCGCATGACGCCGAAGCGGGGGCGACGCTCATCCCGGAACTTCCACTGGATGTGAAACAGGTTCAGCGGCAGCGATTTGTAGCTCTTCACGAAGCCCCGGAAGATGTCGGTGATCATCTCCTCGTTGGTGGGGCCGTACAGCAGTTCGCGCTCATGCCGGTCGGTGATGCGCAGCATCTCGGGGCCGTAGGCGTCGTAGCGCCCCGATTCGCGCCACAGGTCGGCCAGCTGCAGCGTCGGCATCAGCAGTTCGACCGCCCCTGCCCGCTCCTGCTCCTCGCGCACGATCTGCTCGATGCGGTTCAGGACGCGCAGCCCCAGCGGCAGCCAGGCGTAGATACCGGCGGCCTCCTGCTTGATCATGCCGGCGCGCAGCATCAGCTGGTGAGAGACGATCTGGGCGTCCGAAGGCGCCTCTTTCAGGGTCGGCAGGAAATAGCGCGACAGGCGCATCGGTCGGTCCTTGTTGACAGGCCTTCCGTCTAGCCCGTGGCCTCCAACCTTGGCAACGCGAAGGCGAGACGATCAGCGCGCTCGCGGGGAAAACCGCTCAGTCGAGCTGCGTCAGACCAGAACAGCGCGTCATGGGATCGGCCGCGTAATCCTCGTTAACGTCTGCCGAAACGCTGCTGACGTGATTGAGTTGGCCGTCGGTCAGCTGGAACGTGTCCGTGATGGCCTTTCCCTCATCGACCCAGGCAAGCACGAGCCGCCCATCATCACCGGGCGTCACCGCGGTCAGGGGTGACGGCACATCGGTGTAGAAGTGCCGGATATCGTTGACGCCAATGCGAACCGAAGGGTTGTCGCACCCGTCGCTGGTCCAAGTGCCGACGAACGCCGCCGGCACATCAGGCACCGCCGGCGCGACCGCTGCGTCCGCCTCCGTCGGTTCGGCCTTGTCAGTCGCCGCCCCACAGCCAGCCAACAGCAGTGCCATCGCCAAAGCCAGACTTCCCGCCTTTGCGCGCATCATTGCGTTCCCTCCGCCGGCGCGACCATGCGCGCCTCCGATAGCGACGGTATGCGAGAGAGCCGTGGCGATGCAAGCCGATCTACGGAACCGGCGGGGCCAGGTCCGGTAGAGGCATCCAGCCGATGTAGACCAGTCCCATCACCCCGGCCCAGACGATCAGGGCGACCCAGGTCGTAGTGATGAACTTCTTCTTGAGGTTCGGAGCCTCGGGCGCGCCCCACTGGCGGCCGTCGGTCGGTGGCTCATGCGTTTCGCTGGACGTGCCCAGCGGCAGGATGGCGAACAGCACCACCCACCAGACGACGATGTAGATGGCGAACATGGTCACGGGGCCGATGGGCATCAGTGCGCTTCCTTGGGGGTTTCCATCAGTTCGACAAGGACCCCGCCCATGTCTCTGGGGTGCAGGAACAGGATCGGCGTGCCGTGGGCCCCGATGCGCGGCTCGCCGGTCCCCAGGATGGTCGCGCCCTTGGCCCGCAGGGCGTCGCGCGCCGCCAGGATGTCCGCCACCTCGAAACAGACGTGATGCTGGCCGCCCCTGGGGTTCTTGGCCAGGAACCCGTGGATGGGGCTGTCGTCGCCCAGCGGCTCGATCAGCTCGATCTGGCTGTTGGGCAGGTCGATGAAACAGACCCGCACCCCTTGCGCAGGCAGCTCGAAGGGCTGGCCCGCCTGCGTGGCACCCAGAAGGTCGGCGTACATCCGCACGCTGTCCTCGATGGACGGCGTGGCGACGCCGATGTGGTTCAGACGACCGATCATGGAGCCTGTCTAGGACCGTTCATCCCTCGGGCAAAGCCGCCTCCCTGTCGCGGCAAGCGAGCCCGGCGACCGCTACAGCCTCAGGATCACCGTCTCGACGATCGGACGACGGTCCCAGATCTGCTGCGACGCCTTCTTCAGCACCCGCGCCACGGCCTGTTCGACCACCATGTCGTCGTCGCGCGCCTCGCCCTTCAGGCTGGTGACGGCCTGTTCGACGCGTTCGGCCAGGTCGTCGAGCGCATTGCCCAGTGGCGTGACCTCGTCGCCGGGCAGGCCGATGCCGCGCACGTCGATGTCCGAAACGATCTTGCCGCGTTTGTCCATGGCGAAGCTGACCACCAGCACACCGTTGGTCGAGGCGTGGCGACGCTCGCGCAGGGCCTCGCCCTTCTCGGTCACAACCATGCCGCCGTCGACGTAGAGCCGGCCGTTCGGCACCTCGTCGATGATGGCCGCCTTGCCGGGGGCCAGCCGCACCAGGTCGCCGTTCCGGGGCGTCACCGTCTCCGGCACGCCCAGGTCGCGGGCCAGCGCGGCGTGCTCCATCAGATGGCGCCGCATGCCGTGGGTCGGGACCGAGATGCGCGGCCGGGCCCAGGCGTACATCTGACGCATCTCGTCGCGGCACGGGTGGCCGGAGACGTGGATGCCCGGGTGATCCTTCTCGGTGTAGAGGCGCACGCCCCGGTCGGCGAGGCGGTCCTGCAGGTCGGCGATGGCCAGTTCATTGCCCGGGATGACCCGCGACGAGAACAGGCAGTGGTCGCCCAGCCCCAGCTTGATGAAGGGGTGCGACCCATCCGCGACGCGCGACAGGGCAGCCCGGTCCTCGCCCTGGCTGCCGGTGCACAGATACAGGATCTCGTCGGCGGGCCAGTGGCGAGCTTCGTCTTCCGACAGGATGGCCCTGGACTCGTTGAACAGGCCGACGTGTTTCGCCGCCGCCGTGATCCGGTGCATCGAGCGGCCGGCCAGGGCCACGCGACGCCCGGCCTTGTCCGCCGCCTTGATGACGCTGACCATGCGGGCGACGTTGGAGGCAAAACAGCCGACGGCGATCTTGCCGGTCTTCAGCGAACCGATCAGCTCGATCAGCCCCGCCTGGGCCTCGGTCTCGGACCCCGCCTCGCCCTCGACGAAGACGTTGGTCGAATCGCAGACCATGGCCAGCAGGCCCTCGTCGCCCATCTTCTGGATGGCGGCCACGTCGGTCGGCTTGCCGATGACGGGGGCCGGATCCAGCTTCCAGTCGCCGGTGTGGAAGACCGTGCCCAGCGGCGTCGTGATCTTCAGGCCGTTCGGCTCCGCGATCGAATGGGTCATGGTGATGAAGTCGACCGAGAACGGCCCCAGATCGACGTGGCCGCCGATGGGCACCTCGATGATCTTCACCTCACGCAGACCCCGGTCGCGCAGTTTCTCGCGGATCAGGAAAGCGGTGAAGGGGGTGGCGTACAGAGGGGCCTTCAGCCGTTCCCACAGCCACGGCAGGGCACCGATATGGTCCTCATGCGCGTGGGTCAGCAGGATGCCGCGGATGGTCTCGCCCTCGAGGAAGGCGGGGTCCGGCACGATGATGTCGACGCCGGGCGTCGTGGAATCACCGAAGGTCACGCCGACATCGACGAGGATCCACTGGCGGTCCTCTTCGGAGCCGTAGCCATAGCAGTTGAGGTTCATTCCGACCTCGCCCGAGCCGCCCAGCGGCAGGAAGACGAGCTCGTCGCCAGAGTTTGGCTTTGCTTTGATTTTGGTCATGCGTCCGTCAGATGGGTATTGCGGTGCCATATTTCGAGCAGGCCGCGGATGGTCAGGTCCGGGTCGAACCGGTCGATGCTGTCTGTGGCCCCTTCGAACAGGCTGGCCACGCCGCCCGTGCCGACGACCGTCATGGGCTTGGCCCACTCGTCCTTGATGCGTGCCACCATGCCTTCGATCAGGCCGACATAGCCCCAGAAGACACCCGACTGCATATTGGACACGGTGTCCTTGCCGATCACGCGGTCGGGCCGCTGGATAGCGATGCGGGGCAGCATGGCCGCCGCCTCGTGCAGAGCCTGGAGCGACAGGTTGATGCCGGGCGCGATCGCCCCGCCCTCGAAGGCACCGTCGGCGGCGATGATGTCGAAGGTGGTGGCCGTGCCCGAGTCGATCACGATCAGGTCGCCGGGATAGACCAGATGCGCTCCGATCGCGTTGACCAGTCGGTCGGCCCCCGCCTCGCTCGGCTTGTTGATCCGCACCGTAATGCCCAGCTCGACATTGTCGCCGATGACCAGGGGCTCGACCGACAGATAGCGCCGCGCCAGGTTCCTCAGGTTGAAGATCGACTGGGGCACGACGCTGGAGATGATGCAGCCGGTCAGGCTGGTCAGGGCGATGGCGCGCATGGCCAGGAGTTGCGTCAGCCAAACCGCGTACTCATCCGCCGTGCGGCTGGCCTCGGTCGCCGTGCGCCACTGTGCGATCCAGCTCTCGCCGTCATGTACGGCGAACAGCGTGTTGGTATTGCCCTGTTCGATGGCGAGAAGCATGCGGCGGCGGGTCCGTGAAACAGGTCAGGTCTTCTCGACCAGGATGACGCCCGGCAGGTCGCGGAAATGGGCGTCGCAGGTCAAAAGCTCAGCACCGTGTTCCTGCGCGGTGGCATAGATGACCGCGTCCGCCGTGGCCAGCTTGTGCTTGACGCAAATCTCTGCGGCGATCAGCGCGATCCGCATTGTCATAGGCGCGACCACACAAATGCGGCTGAGAGCGATTGTCGGCTCCAGCAGCTCCGACCGGTTCCGCATAAGCCACTTCGTCAGCTCGAGCTGGACCATGGTGGGAGCCAGCCACTCTTCGACTGTCGGCATGGCCGGTCGCACTCGTGCCCCCGTCGGAGTGCCGAGCAGAAACTCGATCCAGGCGGAAGTGTCGACAAGCCGCATCAGTAGCGGTCGTTACGATCTCGATAGCCGCTTGGATCGGCGCCCTTGGCCATGCCGAAGAGGTCCTCCAGTTCCGGCACCGGCACCAGGACGACGCTCTTGCCCTTCGGGATGAAGGCAAACCTCTGCCCCGCCTTCCAGCCCAGTTCTTCGCGGACTTCCTTGGGAACGGAAATCTGGAACTTGGACGACAGCGTCGTAGTGTTGGACATCGCCTTACCCGGTTCGATCGATCGGCAGTTCGTAAGATGCGCTTCGCCGCTCTTAAGCGCAAGGCGGTCAGGCCGCCTCTCCGAAGAACACATCGCCGGCGGAGATCAGCCTCAGCGATCCGTCGGCCGTGCGAAGCCGCAGCGCCCCGTCCGGCGCGACGCCCTCGGCCACGCCGCTGACCGTCTCATGGCCCAGGCGCGCCACGCAGGGGCCGTCCAGGCCCCGGGTCCGCGCCGTCCAGACGTCGAGCACCGGCTGGAACCCCAGGGTCTCCCACCGTGCCTGCCAAGCGGCGAAGGCTTCGGCCAGCACACCGGCGGCGGCCTCGACCGACGGCGGATAAGCGACGTCCGACCGCAGATGCGCCTTCAGGCAGGTCGCGGGGCGTTCGGTCCCGTCCGGGGCGTGGGCCAGGTTGACGCCGATTCCGACCGCCAGCCACAGGCCACCGGCCGGGTGGCCCCCGGACTCGACCAGGATGCCCGCGGCCTTGTCGCCCGCCAGCAGGACGTCGTTGGGCCATTTGATGCTGACCGAGCCCGGCGCGGCGAAGGCTTCCAGCAGGTCGGCGACGGCCAGAGCCGCCACGAAGGTCACCTGCGCCGCCTCGGCCGGGGATTTCTGGGTCAGCAGGGTCAGGGTGGCGAACAGATTGCCCGTGTCGCTGTCCCACGCCCGGCCCCGGCGCCCGCGTCCGGCGGTCTGGCGGCGCGCCACGATCCAGCGGCTGGCGGGGTCGCCGGCCTCGGCGCGACGGCGCGCCTCGGCGTTGGTGGAATCGATGTCGTCGAGCAGGTCGATGGGCGGGATCACCGCCCTACCCTGCTCCGAAGCCCGAGGCGGCAATCCGGGTCGCGGGCTCCAGCCACGTCAGGCCGACGATGACCAGCGGGAAGGCGAAGGCCGCGCAGGCCCAGCCGATCCACTGGCTTTCGACCGGGGCCATGTCTGTCTTGGCCACGCCTTCGGGGGCCGCGTCGAACCACATCAGCTTGATGATGCGCAGATAGTAGAAGGCCGCCACGACCGAGGCCACCAGGCCCGCCGCCGCCACCATCCAGTAGCCGGCCGAGGCCGCCGCCCCGAAAACATAGTACTTGCCCCAGAAACCCGACAGCGGCGGCATCCCCAGTACCGATAGCGACAGCACAGTGATGGCGATGGCCGTCACCGGCCGATCGGTCTTCAGCCCCGCCAGATCGGCGATGGAGCGGATCGGACGTCCGTTCCGGCTGAGCGACAGCAGGATGGCGAAGAAGCCCATGGTGTCGATCATATAGAGGGTCATGAACACGATCATGGCCTGCAGGCCCGCCTCGGTCCCCGCCGCGATGCCCAGGATGGCATATCCGATGTTGGCGATCGACGAATAGGCCAGCAGCCGCTGGATGTCCTTCTGCGCCAGACCGCCCCAGGCCCCGACGACGAAGCTGGCCAGGGAAATCAGGATCAGCACCTGGGCCCACTGGTTGTGGGCCTCCAGAAAGCCTTCCGACAGGGCGCGGGCGAACAGCACCATGGCCGCCATCTTGGGCGCTGTCGTGAAGAAGGCCACGACCGGCGTCGGCGCGCCCTCATAGACGTCGGGCGTCCACATGTGGAACGGCGCGGCCGAGACCTTGAACGCCAGGCCGCAGATCAGGAACACCAGACCGAAGATCAGGCCCGGCCCCGGATTGGCGGTGGCATAGGCCGCGATCTCGTCGAACCGCATGGAGCCGGTGAAGCCGTAGATCAGGCTGGCCCCATAGAGCAGCAGGCCCGACGACAGGGCCCCCAGCACGAAATACTTCAGCCCGGCCTCGGAGGCCTTGAGGTCGTCGCGGTGATAGGCGGCCAGCACATAGAGCGCCAGCGAGTGCAGCTCGACCCCGACATACAGGCTGATCAGGTCGCCGGACGACACCATCATCCCCATGCCGACGGCGGCCAGCACGATCAGGACGGGATATTCGAACCGCGCGATCCGCTCGCGCTGCATCCAGCCGCCGCCCAGCACGACGGCCACGGCCGAGGCGATGTAGATCGCGACCTTGCCGTAGATCGCCAGGGGGTCGGCGACATAGGCCCCGTTGAAGGCGACGCCCAGCGGGCCGGTCGCGGCCACCGCCGCGGCGGCGATCAGCAGGGCGACGGACAGGATCGACACCAGGCGCGCCGACTTCTCGCCGAGGAAGGCGCCGATCATCAGAAGAACCAGCCCGCCGAGCGCCAGCACGCTTTCCGACGCCGCGATGTTCAGGTCCTTGAGCAGGTCAGGGGTCATCAGTCTCTCACCCGCCGGTCGCGAGGCGCCAGCCGCCGACGACGGCGTCGACGGAGGCGGCGGTGTAGTCGAGCACCAGGCCGGGCTGCACGCCCAGCCAGATGGTGCCGACGATCAGGGGAACGAAGATCGCCAACTCGCGCAGGTCGATGTCCTTGATGGTCGCCAGCGCCGGATTGGTGATCTCGCCGAACATGACGTTGCGATACAGCGTCAGGGCATAGACCGCCGACAGGATCACGCCGGTCGCGGCCACGAACGCCGCCCAGGTCGAGGCCTGATAGACGCCGGTCATGGTCAGGATCTCGCCGATGAAACCGCTGGTGCCCGGCAGGCCGACGTTGGCCATGGTGAACATCAGGAAGATCGCCGCATACCAGGGCATGCGGCTGGTCAGGCCGCCGTAGAAGGCGATCTCGCGGGTGTGCATCCGGTCATACACCACGCCGACGCACAGGAAGAGCGCGCCCGAGATCAGGCCGTGGCTCAGCATCTGGAAGATCGCGCCCTGCATCCCCTGCGCGTTGCCGGCGAAGATGCCCATGGTCACGAAGCCCATGTGCGCCACCGACGAATAGGCGATCAGCTTCTTGATGTCGGTCTGACGGAAGGCGACCAGCGAAGTATAGGCGATGGCGATCACCGACAGGGTGAAGACCAGCGGCCGGTACAGCACCGACGCATCCGGGAACATCGGCACATTGAACAGGATGAAGCCGTAGCCGCCGAGCTTCAGCAGGATGCCGGCCAGGATGACCGACCCCGCCGTCGGGGCCTGGACGTGGGCGTCCGGCAGCCAGGTGTGGACCGGCCACATCGGCATCTTCACCGCGAAGGAGGCGAAGAAGGCCAGCCACAGGATCGACTGGGCCCACGGCCCGAAGGCGTAGTCCTTGAGCTCGGGGATCGAGGTCGTGCCCACCTCATTGGCCATCCACAGCATGGCCAGCAGCATCAGGACCGACCCCAGCAGGGTGTAGAGGAAGAACTTGTAGGCCGCGTAGATCCGGTTCGCCCCGCCCCACACCCCGATGATGATGAACATCGGCACCAGGGTGCCCTCGAAGAAGATGTAGAACAGGAACAGATCCAGCGCCGTGAAAACGCCGATCACCAGCGTCTCCAGCACCAGGAAGGCGATCATGTAGTCGACGACGCGGGTCTCGATGGACTTCCAGCTGGCCGCGATGCAGATCGGCAACAGGAAGGCGGTCAGCAGGACGAACAGGATCGACACCCCGTCGACGCCGAGGTGGTATTCCGCCCCGGCGAACCAGACATAGCGTTCAACGAACTGATAGGCGGCGCTGGACGGATCGAACTGCGCCACCAGCACGCACGACACGGCCAGCGTGACCAGCGTCGTCGCCAGCGCGATCCAGCGCGCGAGGCCGTCGGCGTTCTTGGACGCGAAACGGCCGATCAGGATCAGCAGCGCCCCGACCAGCGGCAGGAAGGTGACGACGCTCAGGATATTGGGGATCGCGCCCATTCTATGCGCCCCAGGCGTAGATGGCGAAGGCGAGCAGGCCGGCCACGCCGAGCAGCATCACGAACGCATAGTGATAGACATAGCCGGACTGGACCTTGGCCAGCCGCGCGGCGGATTTCAGCGAGGCCCAGGCGGCCCCGTTGGGACCCAACCCATCGATGATCCGAACGTCGCCGACCTTCCAGAACAGGTCGCCCAGCGCCCGCGCGCCCTTGACGAACAGGACGTCGTAGATCTCGTCGAAATACCATTTGTTGGACAGGAAGCTGTTGATCGGCCCGCCCCGCTCGGCCATGCGCCGGGCCAGACCCTCGCGCAGGACGTAGAAATAGACGGCGGCGAAGGTGCCGATCGCCGACACGACCAGCGGCGCCCACAGGACCCAGGTCGGGACCTCATGGCTGTCGTGAATGACGTGGTTCTCGGGTCCGGTGAAGATCGCGCCGCGCCAGAACTCGTGCTCGTGATGGCCGACGAAGAACTCGTAGAAGGCGAAGCCCGAAGCGATCGCTCCGACGGACAGCAAGAGCAGCGGCACCAGCATTACCCACGGGCTCTCGTGCGGCTTCAACGGACCGTGGTGACCGTGGCCGTGATCGTCATGCGCATGGCCACGATCGTCCGGCAGCGGCTCGGCGTGGGTCTCGATCTGGGCGTGCGGAGCCGCGTGATCGTCATGGGCGTGATCGTGCTTCCACGCCGGCTTGTTGTGGAAGGTCATGAAGATAAGACGCCACGAATAGTAGGCCGTCAGCCCCGCCGCGAACAGGCCGATGAAGAAGACGAACAGGCCCACGGGGCTGTAGTCCGCTGCCGCGAACGCGCTCTCCAGGATCGAGTCCTTGGAGTAGAAGCCCGCGAAGCCGAACTTGAACTCGTGGCCGGGGATGCCGATGCCGGTGATGGCGATGGTGCCGATCATCATCACCGCATAGGTCACGGGCAGCAGCTTCCACAGCCCGCCCATCTTCCGCATGTCCTGCTCGTGGTGCATGCCGTGGATCACCGAGCCGGCGCCCAGGAACAGCAGGGCCTTGAAGAAGGCGTGGGTGAAGAGGTGGAACATGGCCGCCTGATAGGCCCCGACGCCCGCCGCGAAGAACATGTAGCCCAGCTGCGAACAGGTCGAATAGGCGATGACCCGCTTGATGTCGTTCTGGGCCAGGCCGACCGTCGCCGCGAACAGAGCCGTGATCCCGCCGGTGATGGCGATCAGCAGGGCCGCCGTCGGCGCGTATTCGTAGATGGGGCTCAGCAGGCAGACCATATAGACGCCCGCCGTCACCATGGTGGCCGCGTGGATCAGGGCCGAGACCGGCGTCGGGCCCTCCATCGCGTCGGGCAGCCAGGTGTGCAGGAAGAACTGCGCCGACTTGCCCATGGCGCCGATGAACAGCAGCACCCCCGCCAGATCCAGCGCCGACCAGGTCTGACCGAGGAATTCCCAGCCCTCGCCTTGCCGCGACGCGATCATCGGGAACAGTTCGGCGAACTGGATTGTGCCGAACATCCAGAAGACGGTGATGATGCCCAGCGCGAAGCCGAAGTCGCCGACCCGGTTGACCACGAAGGCCTTGATGGCGGCGGCGCTGGCGGTCGGTTTCTTGAACCAGAATCCGATCAGCAGATAGGACGCCAGCCCCACCCCTTCCCAGCCGAAGAAGAGCTGCATGAAGTCGGCCGCCGTGACCAGCGCCAGCATGGCGAAGGTGAACAGCGACAGATAGGCGAAGAACCTCGGACGGCTGTCGTCCTCGGCCATATAGCCCCAGGAATACAGGTGGACGAGCGACGACACCGTCGTGACCACCACCAGCATGACGGCGCTTAGCGCATCGATACGGATGGCCCAGTTCGACTGGAAATCACCCACGTTGATGAAGGGCGCGAGCGTGACCGTGAACGGCTCCAGATGGCCCCAGGTCCACTGGCCGAACACCGTCCAGGCGACGGCGCACGAGAAGAACAACAGGCCGGTCGTGACCGCCTGCGAAGGGATGTCGCCGATGCGGCGGCCGAAGAAGCCGGCCACGGCCGCGCCGAGCAGAGGGGCGAAGACGCCCAGGGTGACGAGCAGTTGGAGGCTCACGCGGCCAGCCCTTGAATTTCGTTTCCGATCATCCCCGCGAAAGCGGGGACCCAGTGCTTAAGCGAGGCACCGGCGGACGGGATTGCGGTCGGGGCGCTCTCGGTACATGCCGAGTGGCCAAAGGACTGGGTCCCCGCTTTCGCGGGGATGAGCGGAGGGGTGGGCATGATCGTCACCCCTTCATCACGCTGGCGTCGTCAACCGCGATGTCGCCGCGGTTGCGGAAGAAGGTCACCAGGATGGCCAGGCCCACGGCGGCCTCGGCGGCCGCGACCGTCAGGACGAACATCGCCATGATCTGCCCCTGGACGTCGTTCAGATAGGTCGAGAAGGCCACGAAGTTGATGTTCACCGCGAGCAGGATCAGCTCGACCGACATCAGGATGATGATGACGTTCTTGCGGTTCACGAAGATGCCGAACACCCCGATGGTGAACAGCATGGCGGCGACCGCCAGATAGTGCTGCAGCCCGACCTCCATCAGCGCAGCTCCTCGCCGGTGACGCCGACGCCGGTCGTCACGCCTTTGATCTCGACCGAGGTCCGGCGGTCGCGGTTGGTCTGGGCGCCCGGGTCCTGGCGGCGCACCGATTCCTTCCTGCGCAGCGTCAGGACGATGGCCCCGATCATGGCGATCAGCAGCACGATCCCGGCCGCCTGGAAGACATAGACATAGTCGGTATAGAGCACCCGACCGATGGCCTCGACGTTGGTCGTGTCCGCCGTGGCCAGCGCAGGTGCCACGGCATCCGCGGCCGCGCCGCCCTGGGCGACCACGATCGAGATCATGACCATCTCGGCCAGCAGCACGCCCGCCACGATGGCCGCCAGCGGCAGATAGGCCGCGAATCCTTCACGCAGTCGCACGAAGTCGACGTCCAGCATCATGACGACGAACAGGAACAGCACCGCCACGGCGCCGACGTAGACCACCACCAACAGCATCGCCAGGAACTCGGCCCCCAGCAGCACGAACAGCCCGGCGGAGGAGAAGAAGGCCAGGATCAGCCACAGGACGGAATGCACGGGGTTGCGCGCCGTCACGACCAGCAGGCCCGACAGAACGGCGACCGCCGACATCAGATAGAAGGCTATGCCTTGCAGCATGGGAGGCGCGTGCCCCTTTCCGATTCAGCGCGGCGATTTCGCCGCACCTCTTAGACAGCGACCGCCCCCAACGGAAGCGGCCAATTCACCCGTCGCGCGACGGGTCGAGCCGACATCACCGATAGGGCGCGTCCAGCTCCAGGTTCTTGGCGATGACCCGCTCCCAGCGGTCGCCGTTGTCCAGCAGCCGCGCCTTGTCGTAGAGCAGCTCCTCACGGGTCTCGACGGTGAAATCCATGTTCGGCCCTTCGACGATCGCGTCCACCGGACAGGCCTCCTGGCACAGCCCGCAGTAGATGCATTTGACCATGTCGATGTCGTAGCGGGTCGTGCGGCGGCTGCCGTCCGAGCGAGGCTCGGACTCGATCGTGATGGCCTGGGCCGGGCAGATGGCCTCGCACAGCTTGCAGGCGATGCAGCGCTCCTCACCGTTCGGATAGCGGCGCAGGGCGTGCTCGCCCCGGAAGCGCGGCGACTTGGGATTGCGCTCGAAGGGATAGTTCACGGTCGCCTTGGGCCGCGCCATGTATTTCAGCGACAGGCCGACCGCGCCGATCAGATCGATCAGCATGGCGCCCTTCGCGGCCTGGACGATGCGGGTCAGCATTACGAGGGGTCTCCCGAACGGCGGCAGTCGCGCTCGTAGCGCTCAGAGTCCTTGTTCATCATCTGGCACAGGCGCACGCGCTCGGCCTCGCGGCGCGTAATCTCGGTCTGGCGGCGTTCCCACTGATAGACCGAGGTCGGCAGCGGATCGTAGGGCGCGGGCAGGCAGCCGCTCATGCCCAGGGCCAGCAGGCTGAGGATCAGGACGCGCATCACCCGCCCACCACGAAGACGCGCCAGGCCGCCACGATCACCACGGCCACCAGCGAGGTCGGCAGGAAGATCTTCCAGCCCAGCCGCATCAGCTGGTCGTAGCGATAGCGGGGCACGAAGGCCTTCACGATCGAGATCATGAAGAACCAGAAAACGATCTTGGCTGCGAACACGAGGAACAACAGGAAGTTCACCAGGAACGGTGGCCATTCGGCGGCGAAGTCGATGGGGAAGCCCGGGTTCCAGCCGCCGAAGAACAGCAGGCTGATCATGGCGCACATGAAGACGATGTTCGCGTATTCGCCGATCATGAACAGCAGGTACGGCGTCGAGGAATATTCCACCTGATACCCGGCCACGAGCTCGGACTCAGCCTCGGGCAGGTCGAACGGCGGGCGGTTCGTCTCGGCCAGGGCGGAGACGAAGAACATGATCGACATCGGGAACATCACGATCAGCAGCGGCCAGCTGTCCAGCCCGCCGCCGAAGCCGAACCAGTTCCAGAACCAGCCCTCCTGCGCCGTCACGATAGCCGACAGGTTCATGGTCCCGGCCAGCAGGATGACGTTGATGATGATCAGGCCGATCGAGACCTCGTAGCTGACCATCTGCGCGGCCGACCGCAGCGATCCCAGGAACGGATACTTCGAGTTCGAAGCCCAGCCGCCCATGATGATGCCGTATACGCCCAGCGAGCTGATCGCGAAGATGTAGAGGATGCCGACGTTCAGGTCCGAGATGACCCAGCCCGGCGCGAACGGGATCGCGGCCCAGACGATGAAGGCCAGGACGAAGGTGATCAGGGGCGCGAGGATGAAGACGACCTTGTCCGCGCCCGCCGGGACGACGATCTCCTTCAGGACGAACTTGAAGAAGTCGGCGAAGGACTGAAGCAGGCCGAAGGGGCCGACGACGTTGGGCCCTTTTCGCATCTGCACGCTCGCCCAGATCTTGCGATCCAGCAGCAGCAGGAAGGCGAGCGACAACAGGATCCCGACCGTCACGATCAGGATGCCGACGCTGGTCAGCAGCGTCCAGCCGCCGGGGGTGCTCCACATCTCGGTCATTCTGAAACCCCGCTCATCCCCGCGAAAGCGGGGACCCAGTGCTGTGGGCGATGGCTGACAGAGGTGAAGCGCAGGCCGTCGATCGACGCGCCATGTCTCAGCGAAAGAACTGGGTCCCCGCTTTCGCGGGGATGAGCGGAAAGAGAAAGAAGCATCGTCATTCAGCCGCCATCAGGGCCGGAGCGACGCGCTGGGCGCTCAGTTCGGCCATGGTCGCGCTGGCCCGCGCGATCGGATTGTTCAGATAGGGGTCGACGACGATGGAGCGCAGGGCCACGTCACCCAACTCGCCCTTGGCCCCCAGGCCCGCCACGTCGAACGATCCGGCCGGGGCCAGATAGTCGATGCGGCCGAAGGTCGGATGATCCGCCATCAGCCTGGACCTCAGCTGGTCCAGGGTGTCGTACGGCAGGGTCTGCCCCACCCGCTCGGACAGGGCGCGCAGGATGGCCCAGTCCTCCTTGGCCTCGCCCTTGGGGAAGACAGCGCGTTCGGCCATCTGCACCCGGCCCTCGGTGTTGACGTAGAGACCCGACTTCTCGGTCCAGGCCGCGCCCGGCAGGATGACGTCGGCGCCGTGCGCGCCTCGGTCGCCGTGGCTGCCCAGATAGACCTTGAAGGCCTTCGACGCCCCCGTCTCGATCTCGTCGGCGCCCAGCAGGAACAGCACGTCCAGCGCGCCCTTCTGCACCATTTCGAGCGCCGACAGACCGCCGGCGGCGGGCACGAAGCCCATGTCCAGGCCACCGACGCGCGCGGCGGTGGTGTGCAGCACGTTGAAGCCGTTCCAGCCGTCCTTCACCACGCCGACCTTGGCCGCCAGCTTGCCCAACGCGTTCAACACGGCCGGGCCGTTCGGTCCGGTCAGGGCCCCGGCCCCGACGACGATCGCGGGCCGCTCGGCGTTCGACAGGGCGTCCACCGCCGCCTTGGGCAGCTTGGCCAGGGTCTTGGTGCCCCGCCCGATCAGATCATAGTCATAGGTCAGATCGGCCTGTTCGCCGATCACGCCGACGCGGGTCTTGCCGGCCAGCCAGCTCTTCCTGATGCGCTGGTTCAGCAGCGGTGCCTCGGTGCGCGGATTGACCCCGACCAGCAGGATGGAACCTGCGTTTTCAAGGCCTTGCAGCCCGGTGTTAAACAGCCAGCCTTCGCGGGGACCGACGCCGAGCGCCGTTCCGTCCTGGCGACAGTCGGTGTTGGCCGATCCAAGGGCGCGGAACAGGTCCAGCGCCGCCTTCATGGACTCCGCGTCCTGCAGGTCGCCCGCGATGACACCGATCTTCTCCGGCTTGGCCGCCTTAAGCTTGGCCGCCACCGCGTTCAGGGCCTCGTCCCAGGAGGCGACGCGCAGCTTGCCGTTCTCGCGGACATAGGGCCGGTCCAGACGACGCGCCTGCAAGCCGTCGACCACATAGCGGCTCTTGTCCGACAGCCACTCCTCGTTGATGCCTTCGTGCACGCGCGGCAGGATACGCATCACCTCGGCACCTTTGGCCTGAGCCGAGATGTTCGATCCCAAGGCGTCCATGACGTCGACGGTTTCGGTCCGCTTCAGCTCCCACGGGCGATAGTGGAACTGCCAGGGCCGGTGCGTCAGGGCACCGACCGGGCACAGGTCGTTGACGTTGCCCGACAGCTCCGAGCCGACCGCGCTCTCCAGATAGGTGGTGATCTCGGCGTCCTCGCCGCGCGAGATCATCCCGATGTCCGGCACGCCCGCCACTTCCGACACGAACCGCACGCAGCGGGTGCACTGGATGCACCGCGTCATGAAGGTCTTGATGGTCGGCCCCATGTGCTTTTCTTCGACCGCGCGCTTGTTCTCGGCATAACGGGAACCGTCGCGGCCATAGCCCATGGCCTGATCCTGCAGGTCGCACTCGCCGCCCTGGTCGCAGATCGGGCAGTCCAGCGGGTGGTTGATGAGCAGGAACTCCATCACCCCTTCGCGCGCCTTCTTCACCATCGGCGTGTCGGTGAAGATCTCCTGGTTCTCGGCGGCGGGAAGCGCGCAGCTGGCCTGCGGCTTGGGCGGTCCGGGCTTCACCTCGACCAGGCACATGCGGCAGTTGCCGGCGATCGACAGGCGCTCGTGATAGCAGAAGCGCGGAATCTCATGCCCGGCGCGCTCGGCGACCTGCAGCACGGTCATCCCGGGCTCGAACTCGACTTCGACGCCGTTGACCTTGGCGACGGGCATCAGCTTACCTCTTCCTCAGAACGCACGGCCATCATCGCCTGCTGCGTCGTGCCGTCCGGCAGAGCCTGAACGATCTCGATCTCTTCACCCCGGATGGCGTAGGTCACGACCGGATCGCCCGCCTCGTTCATCCACCGCACCTGGGTCGGGTCGGGCAGTTCCAGCGGCTTCCACACCACCAGGCCGTCGCCGGCCCTGCACTGGGCCTTCATCAGGCCGCCGTCGACCGGCGCGCGCCACTGGGCGTTCAGGGCAGGTCCTTCCGCGCCCGTGATCTCGATGGCATCCAGCGTCTGGCCATGGATGGCCGCCAGCCCGGCGCGGCACACGCGTCGCAGATCGACGGCGGTCAGAACGGCGGGCGTCTCGGCGACCGCGTCGGACACGGGCGCGGCGGCCGCAGCCTTTTCGACCGGCGTCGGGTCTATTTCCGGAGCGGGCGAACAGGCGGCCAGTCCCACCGCCATCAACCCCACCACCGTCATCCTCGGGCTTGACCCGAGGATCGGACGTCGAGCGGCGCGGACGACCGTGCGATGCGCGATCTCGCCCCATCCCGTCGCACGAGCGGCGGAACGTCCGGCCCTCGGATCAAGTCCGAGGGAAGCGGAGGATGTTTGGCGAGCCCGCATCCCTACTCCGCCGCGATCGCATGGCCGGCGAAGTTCGCGCGGCGGCTGCGGTAGGCCGAGATGCGGTCCTCGATCTCGTGGCGGAAATGCCGGATCAGGCCCTGGACCGGCCAGGCGGCGGCGTCGCCCAGAGCGCAGATGGTGTGGCCCTCGACCTGGCCGGCGACGTCCAGCAACAGGTCGATCTCGGACGGATCCGCCTCGCCCACTGCCATCCGCTCCAGCACTCGCCACATCCAGCCGGTGCCCTCCCGGCACGGGGTGCACTGGCCGCAGCTCTCGTGCTTGTAGAAATAGCTGATGCGGGCGATCGCCTTCACCAGGTCGGTGTCGTTGTCCATGACGATGACCGCCGCTGTGCCCAGGCCCGACTTCATGTCCCGCAGGCTGTCGAAGTCCATCAGGGCGACCTCGGACATCTCCCGCGTGATCAGCGGCACCGAGACCCCGCCCGGAATCACGGCCTTCAGATTGCCCCAGCCGCCGCGAACCCCGCCGCAATGCTCTTCCAGCAGCTGGCGCAGCGGAATCGACATGGCCTCTTCGACATTGCACGGCCTGTTCACATGGCCGCTGATGCTCATCAGTTTGGTGCCGGTGTTGTTCGGTCGGCCGAAGCCCGCGAACCAGTCCGCCCCGCGCCGCAGGATGGTGCCCACGACCGCGATCGACTCGACGTTGTTCACCGTGGTCGGGCAGCCATACAGGCCCGCGCCGGCCGGGAACGGGGGCTTCAGGCGCGGCTGGCCCTTCTTGCCCTCCAGGCTTTCCAGCAGAGCCGTCTCTTCGCCGCAGATGTAGGCCCCGGCTCCGTGGTGGATGTAGACGTCGAAGTCCCAGCCGTGGACGTTGTTCTTGCCGATCAGCTTGGCCTCGTACGCCTGCTTGACCGCCGCCTCCATGCGCTCGCGTTCCAGCACATATTCGCCGCGCAGATAGATGTAGCAGGCGTGGGCCTGCATCGCGAAAGAGGCGATCAGGCAGCCCTCGATCAGCAGGTGGGGATCATGGCGCATGATCTCCCGGTCCTTGCAGGTGCCGGGTTCGGACTCGTCGGCGTTGACGACGAGATAGTGCGGCCGGTCCTTCACCTCCTTGGGCATGAAGGACCACTTCAGACCGGTCGAGAATCCCGCCCCGCCGCGTCCGCGGAGCCCGGAGTTCTTCACGTTGGTGATGAGCCAGTCGCGGCCCATGTCCAGCATGTCCCTGGTCGCGTTCCAGCAGCCGCGCTGCTTCGCCCCCTCCAGGCCCCAGTCGTGCAGGCCGTAAAGGTTGGTGAAGATGCGATCCTTGTCCGCCAGCATCCCGACCATCAGCGAGCCCCCTCTGCCACGGCCGCCGCCACCGACGCCCCGGCCACGCGGGCGCGAGACTTCGCTGCGACGATCACCGGTGTCGCGTTCCTCGCGCGGTGGCGGGCGCTGGGATTGGGATGACGGAGGCTCAGGCGCATTCGGGGTACCAGGAGAAGGCGATGGGGGCGGCACGGGTGCCGAAGGCGTGGCCGCGGGTGGTTGCGGCGGCGCCACGCCGCCCAGAGGCAAGGCCCCCGCGCCCATCAGATTGGCCAAAAACAAGCCGGCCGTGCCGCGCCTGCCCGATTTCGACGATGCCACGACGGTCCCCCGAGCGTCTTGAGATCAGCCACTGTGCACCGGTCGTCGGACAGCCGTGCGACGGTTCGCCGGTCAGGAGAAGCGCGGTCATCGCGGGCCTCCGTCCATCTCGGCCATGCGGCGACGGTGATAGCGTGTGCGCAGGAAGATGGCGGCCAGCATCAGGGCCCATCCAGCGGCCAGGGCCGCATACCCGGTCATCTGGACGATCTCGGCCAGGCCACCCGCCCGCGTGCCGCCCCAGACCAGCACGGCGCCGAGCAGCACCAGCCCGAACCCCGCCAGCCGCTGGGTGCGGACCACGGCGCGTATCTCCGCGCGATAGGCGGCGACTCTGTTGTCGGTGTGGGGGTCGGAGGACGTCACGCCGACACAGGCTCCGTGTTCGGCAGCTTCTTGATCGGCTTGGCGGCCGAGCCGTCATACAGCTTGGGATCGGTCAGGGTCAGGGCCCCGCCTTCGGGCGCCGAGTTGATCCGGTCGACGCGCGGCCCGCGCTCGGGCGTCTTGCCGGCAGCGAAGTCGTCGATGATCTGGTTCAGATCGGCGGCCGTCAGGTCCTCGAAATAGTAGTCATTGATCATTGCCATGGGCGCGTTGACGCACGCCCCCAGGCACTCGACCTCTTCCCAGTAGAAGCGGCCGTCGGCGGACAGGGTCTGCTTGGGACCGATCCGGTCCTTGCAGACCTTCATCAGATCATTGGACCCACGCAGCATGCAGGGCGTGGTGCCGCAGACCTGGATCAGGGCGGCCGAGCCCACCGGCTCCAGCATGAACATGGTGTAGAAGGTCGCGACCTCGAGCACCCGGATGTAGGCCATGCCCAGAAGGTCCGCGATCGCGCGAATCGCGGGCTCCGACACCCAGCCTTCCTGCTTCTGGACCAGCCACAGGATCGGGATCACGGCCGACTGACGCCGGTCGGCGGGGTATTTGGCGATCCACCACTCGGCCTTCTTCACCGTCTCCTTCGAGAAGGCGAACGTGGCGGGCTGTTCCTTGGCGAGGCGGCGAACGCTCATGATCTACCCATCCAGCGGTTCAGGCGCGCGCGCCACACGGCCTTGCCGGCCTGGGCGAGATCGCGCGACAGCCAGGACATCGGCGGCAGGAACCGCACGGCCAGCTGGCTGAGGAAGATGAAGCCGCTCATCCATACGATCGAGCGCAGATTGGCTTCGAGAAAGCCCCGCCCCTCGGCCATATATCCGGCCCGGTACGCCCCGCGCACCAAAGTCACTCCGGCAATGCCCGGCGTCGCGATCATCGCGGAGGCCAGCGCGAATTTCGCGCGACCCATCACGGCGCGACGACGTGGCGAGAAGGCATACTGGGTCAGAACAGCCAGCAGCATGAAGCCCGCAAAGGCTATGGCCTGCAGGGTTGTGAAGATGGGATCGACGGCGAAGGCGCTCATCTCAGCGATCCACCTCGCCGAAGACGATGTCGAGCGAGCCCAGGATGGCGGACACGTCGGCCAGCATGTGGCCGCGGTTCATCCAGTCCATGGCCTGGAGGTGGCGGAAGCCGGGGGCCGAGATCTTGACCCGGTACGGCTTGTTGGTGCCGTCCGAGACCAGATAGATGCCGAACTCCCCCTTGGGGGCCTCCACGGCGGCATAGACCTCGCCCGCCGGGGTGTGGAAGCCTTCGGTGTAGAGCTTGAAGTGGTGGATCAGGGCTTCCATCGACCGCTTCATCTCGCCGCGCGTCGGGGGAACGATCTTGTTGTTCTCGACCATCACCGGCTCGCCGGGGCAGTTGCGCAGCTTGTGGATGCACTGCTCCATGATGTGCACCGACTGCTTCATCTCCTCGACGCGCACAAGATAGCGGTCCCAGCAGTCGCCGTTCTTGCCCACGACGACGTCGAAATCGAGTTCGGCGTAGCACTCGTACGGCTGGGACTTGCGCAGGTCCCAGGCGATGTCGGAGCCGCGCAGCATGACGCCCGAGAAGCCCCATTGCAGGGCCTGCTCCTTGGACACCACGCCGATGTCGACGTTGCGCTGCTTGAAGATGCGGTTCTCGGTGACCAGGCTCTCGATGTCCTTGAGCGCGCGCGGGAACTCGGCGCACCAGCGACCGATGTCGTCGATCAGGGCCATGGGCAGGTCCTGATGGACGCCGCCCGGCCGGAAATAGTTGGCGTGCAGACGCGCCCCACAGGCCCGCTCGTAGAAGACCATGAGCTTCTCGCGCTCCTCGAAGCCCCACAGCGGCGGCGTCAAGGCGCCGACGTCCAGGGCCTGGGTCGTCACGTTCAGCATGTGCGACAGGATGCGACCGATCTCGGAATACAGAACCCGGATCAGCTGTGCCCGATAGGGCACCTCGATTCCCAGCAGCCGCTCGATGGCCAGGCAGAAGGCGTGCTCCTGGTTCATCGGCGCGACGTAATCGAGCCGGTCCAGATAGGGCACGTTCTGCAGATAGGTGCGCGCTTCCATCAGCTTTTCGGTGCCGCGATGCAGCAGGCCGATGTGCGGATCGACGCGCTCCACGACCTCGCCGTCCAGCTCCAGCACCAGACGCAGCACGCCGTGCGCGGCCGGATGCTGGGGTCCGAAGTTGATGGTGAACTTGCGGTCGTCCATCTCCCGCGCGTGGGCGGTGCGGTTATCCGGCGCGTCGAAGGCGATCTGGCCCAGGTCGTTCGTGACGACGTCCAGTTCGGCCCGCTCGGGCGTCTTGTTGGCGATGGGCTGTCCGTCGGCCATCAGACTTTGCCTCCCGAAGGCGCGCCCGCCGAACCGATGGCCTTCTCGTCGCCCGGCAGGACGTCGGTCGGATACTCGGCCCCTTCCCAGGGGGACAGGAAGTCGAAGTTGCGGAACTCCTGCGTCAGCTTGACGGGCTCATAGACCACCCGCTTCTGCGCCTCGTCGTAGCGCACCTCGACATAGCCGGTCATGGGGAAGTCCTTCCTGAGCGGATGTCCCTGGAAGCCATAGTCGGTCAGCAGCCGGCGCAGGTCCGGGTGGTCCGAGAACAGGATGCCGTACATGTCGAACGCCTCGCGCTCGAACCAGCCGGCCGACGGATAGACGGTGATCACGCTGGGCACCGGCGCGACCTCGTCGGTCGAGACCTTGACCCGAACCCGCGCGTTCCGTGTCAGGCTGAGCAGGTGATAGACGACCTCGAACCGCTCGGCCCGATCGGGATAATCCGCGCCGCAGACGTCCAGCAGCTGCTGGAAGCCGAAGCGGTCGCGCAGGTCGGTCAGCACGCCGATGATCCGGTCGCGGTGACAGGTCAGGGTCAGCTCGCCAAAGGCGACGGTCGCATCGACCTGCAGCTCGGCCACCATCTCCTGGCCCAGCGGCGTCAGGACGGCGGTGTTGGCCGCGACGGTGGCGAGATGGCCGCTCATCGCTCGATCGTCCCGGTGCGCCGGATCTTCTTCTGCAACTGCAGCAGCCCATACACCAGGGCCTCGGCCGTCGGCGGGCAGCCGGGCACATAGGCGTCGACCGGCACGATCCGGTCGCAGCCGCGCACGACGCTGTAGCTATAGTGATAGTACCCGCCGCCGTTGGCGCAGCTGCCCATCGACAGGACGTAGCGCGGGTCCGGCATCTGGTCGTAGACCTTGCGCAGGGCGGGGGCCATCTTGTTGGTCAGGGTGCCGGCCACGATCATCAGATCCGACTGGCGCGGGCTGGCGCGCGGAGCCATGCCGAAGCGTTCGAGGTCATAACGCGGCATCGACGCCTGGATCATCTCCACGGCGCAGCACGCGAGCCCGAACGTCATCCACATCAGCGAGCCGGTGCGGGCCCAGTTGATGACGTCGTCCAGCGACGCGGTCAGGAAGCCGTGCTCGGCGACCTCGGTGTTGACCGCCTCGAAGAATTTGTCGTGCAGCTTGGGGTCATAGCCCTCGACGGTCGAGCGCGCGCCCCCCCCATAGGGAGTCTGCCCATAGGCGGTGGGCAGCGGCGAGGATGGGCCGGACAGCGGCGGAGAGATCACTGCCATTCCAGCGCGCCCTTCTTCCATTCGTAGATGAAGCCGACGGTCAGCACGCCCAGGAAGACCATCATCGACCAGAAGGCGAAGATCATGTCGGGCCGCGCCAGGTCGAACATCGACACCGCCCACGGGAACAGGAAGGCCACTTCCAGGTCGAAGATGATGAACAGGATCGACACCAGATAGAACCGCACGTCGAACTTCATCCGCGCGTCGTCGAAGGCGTTGAACCCGCACTCATAGGCCGACAGCTTCTCGCTGTCGGGGTTCGATGGGGCCAGCACCCAGGCCGCCACCATGAAGCCGATGCCGAGCACCGTCGCGATCCCGATGAAGATCACGATCGGCAGGTACTGCAGAAGGAATGCGTTCATTCGATTTGGTCCTCGCCGCGGGGGAGGTGGCGGCGGATTCGGCGCTTTCTAGACCCAACCTTCGGCCGGTTCAAACCCATGCGAGGAAAGGATTTTCATTGCGAACCTCTCGCAACAGTACCGCCGTTGTCGGCTGTTCATCTTGGCTGTCACAGGTTAGCCGTTGAAAATCGGCTCAACGATCACACGGACCCCGCATGGCCCTCGGTTCCCGCGTCCTCAACGCTGTCGAAAATGTCGGCAACAAGCTGCCCGACCCCGTCTTCCTGTTCCTGTGGTTCATCCTGGCCCTGATCGTGCTCAGCATGGTCGGCGCGGGCCTGGGCTGGGCGACGGTCAATCCTGTGACGGGCGATGCGCTTCAGGCGCAGAGCCTGCTGTCGACCGAGAACCTGTCCAGGCTCTTCATCGACATGCCCAAGACCCTAGCCGCCTTCCCGCCGCTCGGGATCGTGCTGACCGTGGTCTATGGCGCGGCGGTGGCCGAGCGCGCGGGACTGTTCACCACCGCCTTCCGCGGGATGCTGCTGAACGCCCCCCGCTTCATCCTGACCCCGGCGGTGGCCGTGACCGGCATGGTCTCGCACCACGCCTCGGATGCGTCCTATGTGGTGGTCATCCCGCTGGCGGCGGTGATCTTCGCCGCCGTGGGCCGCCATCCGCTCGCAGGCCTGGCCGCCGGGTTCGCGGCGGTGTCTGGCGGGTTCGCGGGCAATCTGTTTCCCGGCGCGTCCGACGCCCTGATCCTGGGCATCACCGAGCCCGCCGCCCAGCTCATCGACCCGGCCTATAACGTCACCATCGCGGGCAACTGGTTCTTCTCCATCGGCATGGTGATCGTCTTCACCCCGATCATCTGGTTCCTGACCGATGTCGTCATCGAGCCCAGGCTCAAGACCCGCTCGCCGATCATGCCCGAGGGCCCGACCTCCGACGAGAAGGTGCCCCTGACCGCCGCCGAGAAGCGCGGCCTGGCCTTCGCGGGGCTGACGCTGCTGGCCATGGTGGCGCTGTGGGCCACCATCACCTTCCTGCCCGGCTCGCCCTTCGTGGACGCTGAGGCCGAGCCGAACCAGCGGTTCAATCCGCTGTACCAGTCGCTGGTCGCCTTCTTCGCCATCACCTTCTTCCTGGCGGGCGGGGCCTATGGCGTCGGTGCGGGCACGGTCACCAGCCACCGCGACCTGGTGGTCATGATGCGCGACGGCATCGCCCAGATGGCCCCCTATATCGTCCTGGCCTTCTTCGCCGCCCACTTCGTGGCCATGTTCAACTGGTCGGGCCTGGGACCGATCCTGGCGGTCAGCGGGGCGGAATATCTGAAAACGCTCGCCCTGCCCGCCCCCCTGCTGCTGGTGGCGGTCGTGCTGGTGTCGTGTTTCTTCGACCTTTTCATCGGCTCGGCCTCGGCCAAATGGTCGGCGCTTGCTCCCATCGTCGTGCCCATGTTCATGCTGCTGGGAATAAGCCCGGAGATGACCACCGCCGCCTACCGGATGGGGGATTCGGTCACCAACATCGCCACGCCGTTGATGAGCTATTTCCCGCTGATCCTGACCTTTGCCCAACGCTGGGACCCCAAGTTCGGTCTGGGGTCGCTGATGTCGACCATGCTGCCTTACGCGGGGGTCTTCTTGATCGCCGGCCTCGCCATGGTCGGAATGTGGGTGGCGCTGGACCTGCCTCTGGGACCGGGCGTGGGGGTGCACTACGAGCCCCCACCGCCGGCCGCCACAGGCGCGCCACCGACCGCCCTCGGGTCGCCGGCGGTCGCCCCGATCGCACGATAGGGACATATCCACAGTCGCGCCGCTTGACACCTTCCGGCACCCCCGCCTAAACGACGCCCCTCGCCGCGCCGGAGACGACGCAGCGGGAAACGCGGGTGTAGCTCAGTTGGTTAGAGTGCCGGCCTGTCACGCCGGAGGTCGCGGGTTCGAGCCCCGTCACTCGCGCCACTTTCCATGATCTGGAAAGTGGCGCGTCCGCCCCCCTCATTCTTTAGTGCGCTAGCGCTCGCGACGCGGTCGCTCGCTGCTTGAGCGCGGTCCCTCCCCACTCCGTGCACCCCGGCGAAGGCCGGGGTCCAGATCACAGATGCATGCCGGCGCTCTCAGAGACCGTGCGCCTGATCTACCGTGACCTTTGCCTCTGGACCCCGGCCTTCGCCGGGGTGCACGGTGGCGGAATGCTCCGCGCGCCCGTCCCTCGCAATCTCTGCACCGACTGCGGTGTCTCGCGCATGGAGGACCCCAGCCTGTGCGGCCGGGCCTGCCAGTTCATCAAGCCCGACTACCCGGCCATGGAGACGCGCATCCACGGCCGCGCCCGCGCCACCGATGGCGACGAGCTGTTCTTCGGTCCCTTCCGTCGCATGGTCCGCGCGTCCCTGACGCCGCCCGCCGAGGGGGCCCAGTGGACTGGCATCACCACACGGATCGGCGAGCGGCTGCTGGAGACCGGCGCGGTCGAGGCCGTCCTGACCATGGCCCCGGACCCCGACGACCGCTGGAAGCCCATGCCCGTCCTGATCACCCAGGCGTCGGATATGGCCCAGGCACGCGGCATGCGGATGGGCTATGCGCCTCTGCTGGCCCTGCTGGAGACCGCGCGCGAGCGGGGCGTCCGCCGCCTCGCCGTCATCGGCATCCCCTGCCAGGTCTATGCCCTGCGCGCCCTGGAGGCCGAGCTGGGCTTCGAGGCCATCACCGTCATCGGCACGCCCTGCTCGGACAACACCACGACGGAGAACTTCCACGCCTTCCTTGCGCTGTTGTCCGACGCGCCCGAGACCATCACCTATCTGGAGTTTCGCGCCGACTATCACGTCGAGCTGCGCTTCACGGACGGGCGGGTAAAGACGATCCCCTTCCTGTCTTTACCCATCTCCCAGTTGGCCCCGGACTTCTTCTCCCTGACGTGCCGGACCTGCGTCGACTACACCAACGCCCTGTCCGACATCACGGTCGGCTATATGGCCGGTCAGGGCGAGCAGTGGCTGATCGTGCGCAACGAACGCGGCCAGGCCCTGCTGGACCTGCTGGGCGACGAGGTGCGCCTGTCGGAGCCCGAAAGCCACGGCAAGCGCAAGGTCGCGGTCCAGGGCTTCATCGCCAACGTCGAACGCGCGGCCGGCGGCCTGCCGCTACGCCGCATGCCCGACTGGGTCCGCCCGATCGTCAGCTGGCTCCAGCCCCGCACCGGCCCCCGCGGCCTGGAGTTCGCCCGCACCCGGCTGGAGATGAAGGCCGCCGAGACCGTCATCCACCTGCGCCGCGAGGAACCCCGGCGCATGAAGTCGATGATCCCCGATCACGTCTGGCGGCTGGTCGCGCCCTATGGGCTGACGCCCGAGGCCGGCGAGGTCAGTGAACCGCCGGCTGTTCCGCTGGCTGCACGAACTCCGGACGTCCGCTGACCTCGCCATAGGTCATGCACAGGTCCTCGAAGACCCGGTTCCAGGAGAAGGTCTCCACGGTGTGGACCCGCGCGGCGGCCCCCAGGGCCTCGATGTCGCGCGCGAACAGGGCCTCGATGGCCTGGGCATAATCGTCGGGGTCGGCGCTGCGGGCCAGTTGCCCCACGCTGTCGTTGACCGTCTCGGCCACGCCGCCGGCGTTGACGCCGACGACCGGCCGACCACACGCCATGGCCTCCAGCACGATCAGGCCGAAGGGCTCCTTGTCGTTGGCGTGGACGAAGGCGTCGCAGCTGGCGATGATCCGGGCCACCGCGCGCGGGTCGCGCTCGTACGGCAGGGCGATGACGCGGTCCTCGGGCGGCATGCCCGCCCCGGCCCCGACCAGCACCAGATGATAGGGCGCGCCCAGCCGCTGGACCGCCTCGATCAGGACGTCGATGTTCTTCTCGCGCGCCGGACGGCCGGCGAAGCACAGCAAACGCGCGCTGGCGGGCAGGCCCAGCCGCTTCAGCAGCCAGTCGCGGTCGCCCCGGTCGGGCCGGAAGGTGTCGATCTCGACGCCCAGGGGCCGGATGACGATGTCCCTGATGCCCGCCTCCTCCAGCCGCCGGGCGATGAAGCGGCTGGGCGAGATCACGCGGTCGAACTGACCGAACAGGCGGGCCCAGCGCTTCTCGACGGGCTTCTTGGCCCATTCGCCGAAATGCAGGGCCGCCAGGCCCGCCGGGTCCGAGTGGCAGAAACCGACGACCGGGCAGCCGGCCCTCTGTCCGGCCTCCAGCGCGCCCTGCCCCGGCGTATAGGGGTCGCCCGCCTCGATCAGGCTGGGCTTCATCGACGCCACCCAGGCCCCCCAGCGCTTGACCGAGGTCGGCCAGCGGTAGCCGTCGCCGAACGGCAGCTTGGTGGCATGCAACTTGATGATGCCGTCCTTGCCCGCCTGGTGGCGGGTGCCCGGCACGACCAGCGAATGGGCCACGCCCGGCCGGTTCTCTTCAAGCCACGCCTTCTTGGACAGCAGATACCGCTTCACCCCGCCGGACCGCGGCGCATAGAGCATGGTCGTGTCCACCATCCGGGGGCGCGGATCGCTCGTCGAGGCCTTCAGGACCCGGAGCGTTTCGGCGACCTCTTCGTCCAGCCCGGGAATGAGCCTCAGCTCGCCCTCATGGACATCGAGATCCGTCATGCTCATGGGGTCGTGCTCCTGCGATTGCGGCGGCTGAACGCGCGCACGACGTTTTTGGATGCGTGCGGACGATGTGCGCCGGACCATGACGCGCCCCTACGCCCGGGAACCGCCAAGCTCAAGCGCTATCGTCACGCCGATCGTCTTCCGCCGGAACCGCCACCCCGCGCCGGGCCAGCGCCTCCCGAACCAGCATCTCCATCTGGGCGTTGACCGAGCGAAGCTCGGCGGCGGCCAGGCGCTCGACCGCCGCCATCAGCCCGGGCGAGGCTCGCATCAGGAAAGGTTTGCGCGCCCGTGCCATCGCGCGTCAGCCGTACAGCGTCCCGGTGTTGACCACGGGCTGGGCCTCGCGGTCGGCGCACAGCACGACCAGCAGGTTGGACACCATGGCCGCCTTGCGGTCCTCGTCCAGATCGACGACGCGCCGGTCGCTGAGGTCCGCCAGGGCGCTCTCGACCATGCCCACCGCGCCACGCACGATCAGGCGACGCGCCGACAGGATGGCCTCGGCCTGCTGGCGACGCAGCATGGCCCCGGCGATCTCGGGCGCATAGGCCAGGTGCGCCAGCCTCGCCTCGTCCACGGTCACGCCCGCCACCCGCACACGACTGGCCAGTTCGATCTGAAGCTTGTCGGCGACCTCCTCGGCATCGGAGCGCAGCGTCAGTTCGGCGTCGGCCCCCTCCTCCTGCTCGCCGTGGTCGTAGGCGTAGCGGGACGCGATATCGCGCAGACCCGTCTCGATCTGGATGTTCACGAAGGCCTGGTAATCATCAACGTCGAACAGGGCCTGGGCCGAATCCTCGACCCGCCAGACGACGTTCGCCGCGATCTCGACGGGGCTGCCCCGCTTGTCGTTCACCTTCAGCGTGTCCGAGGTGACGTTTCGCGCCCTCAGCGAGATCTTCTTGCGGGTATACCAGGGCAGCACCCAGCGCAGGCCGGTCGCCCGGTCGGTGCCGCGATAGTCGCCGAACAGCAGGATGGCCGCCGCCTCGTTCGGCTGCAGCGAATACAGACCGCACATCAGGAACAGGCCGATGGTCGCCAGCACGATCCCGCCGATCAGATTGAGCAGCGCGTCCGGCCCCTGAGCGATCCACACGGGCCCCAGGATGACGAGACCCAGACCCGCCAGCAGCATGGTGATGCCGTTGGCCGTGCTGGCGGGTCGTTCGGTGGAAATGGTTCTGCGGTCGTTCATCTCAGCCTCCCAATCGATATGAAAGTGATATCATATTGATCGCGACCTTTGCAATAGCAGAGGGACCGCCGTTCCCCCAGCGCCTGACTTTCGGCCTTGCATTCGCCTCAAATTCGCGAAACTTGGGACAGGCCGCGCGGCCCTTGTTAGAAGGCTCCGGCGCCCGATTGCGCGTATCCATCTGGGGTGATTTCTCGAATGCGTAGACTGCTTGCGACCGCGGTGGCGCTTGCCCCTCTGATGGCTGCCACGGGCGTCCAGGCCCAGACCGTAATCTCCAACGCGCGCACGACGCCGATCCTGACCTCGAACGCCACCGGCTCGGCGCGCGACGACATCCGCATCGCCTCAGGCGGCTCGATCACGGTGACCAGTGGCGTGGCAGTCACCGTCGACACCAACAACTTCATCGACCTGGATTCGGGCTCCAGCATCAGCATGCTGAACTCGGCCGACGGATCGACGGGCATCCTGGTGGGCCCCGGCGCCACGGCGGCGAACGTCACCATCGGCGGCAACATCACCGCCACCGACAATATCGAAACCTATCCGGACACCGACAGCGACGGCGATCTGGATGGCCCCTTCGCGAACGGTGTCGATCGGTACGCCCTGCGCCTGACAGGCGGCACGGCCCTGACCGGCAACATTCTGATCGAAAGCACGGCCAACCTTCAGGTCGAGGGCAACGGTGCCCGCACCGTCTCGCTGGAACGGGACCTGACCGGCAATGTGACGGTGTTCGGCTCGATGCGCGCCATCGGCACCAATGCCATCGGTTACAACCAGACCGGCTCCGTCTCCGGTCCAGTGAACCTGGGTGGCACGGTCGCGGCCCAGGGTGAGGGCGCGTCGAGCGTCAACATCCAGGGCGACGTAGGTGGGCGCCTGACGCTCCAGGGGGCGATGACGTCTACCGGCTATCGCTCAATCAACCGGCCCAGCGACGCCGCCATCGGCCGGCTGGAGCCCGACGATCTGCTACAGGGCGGATCGACGGTCGTCGTCGCGGGCAATGTGGCCGGTGGCGTCGTGCTCGACGTGCGCCCGGCCGACAACAGCACCACCTCGACCGATGAGGACAACGACGGGATTCAGGACTCGGTCGAGGGCAACTCGGCCCTGACCAGCTACGGTGCCGCGCCGGCGCTTCTCGTCGGCTCCTCGACCCGCTCCATCACACTGGGTGCCGCTGGAACAGGCGACCTGAACTACGGCCTCATCAACCGGGGCACGATCAACAGCGACGGCGTCTACGACGGCATCAGCACGACCGGCATCCAGCTGGGCGTGGCGGGTGGCCAGACCGTTGCGATCGCCGGCGGCGTCCGCAACGAGGGCAATATCACGGCTGTTGGCCGCAACGCATCGACGACGGGCGTCTCGATCGGCGCAGGTGTCTCGACTCCCCGCTTCGACAACACCAGCGCGATCAGCACGGGCATCGTCTCGACCGTCGACAACGTCAGCGCGGGGGGCGTGCTGATCGGGGCCGGAGCCAGCGTGCCGACGCTGAACAACTCGGGCTCCATCCTGGTCAACGCCAACGGCGGCCTGGGCAGCGCCTACGGCATCCGGGACCTGTCGGGCTCCTTGACGACGCTGACCAACTCCCGCTTCGTTCAGGCCCTCGTGGCCCCCAATCTGGCCGGCGACGCCGTCACGGGCACGGCGACCGCGATCGACGTGTCGGCGAACACCACCGGCGTGACCGTGCGCCAGTTCGGCGTGACCAGCACCCCGTCCGACCTGGATCCCGACACCGACGGTGACGGCGTGCCCAATTCGCGCGAGCCGGCGATCGTGGGCGATGTGCGCTTCGGCTCGGGCGCCGACATCCTGTCGGTCGAGAACGGCCAGGTCCGCGGGGCCATCGCCTTCGGCACCGGCGCGGACCGGCTGTCGATCACCGGCGGCAGCGTCGTCACAGGCGCGGTGACGGACACCGATGGTCTGCTGACCGTCGACGTCGCCAACGGCACCCTCGACGCCCGCCAGGTGGGCGTCACCGGCGCGACCAGCCTGAACATCGGCTCGAGTGGAGACCTGATCGTCACGCTCGATCCCGCGACCGGCAGCAACGCCGGCTTCAGGGTCAACGGCACAGCCACCCTGGCGGCCGGTGCCGGGCTGGGTATTCGCTTCAACTCGCTGATCACCGATCCTCGCCGCTTCACCATCATCGACGCCGATGTGCTGAACGCCGGCGCTCTCGACCAGTCGGCGGTGCAGGCGAACTCGCCCTATCTGTTCGTGGTGGCGGCCGGAACCGATGTCGCCGCCGGCGATGTCTTCGTCGATGCCCGTCGCCGCACCGCCGCCGAAGCCGACCTGATCGCGGTCGAGGCCCAGGCCTTCGACGCCTTCTACGGCGCCCTGTCCGGCAACACCCCGTTGCGCGAACTCTTCATCGCCCAGGCGGGGCGCGAGGGCTTCATCGATCTGTACGAGCAGATCCTGCCCGACCATTCCGGCGGACCGCTGCTGTCGCTGGCGTCGGGCGTCGACGCGGTCACCCGCGCCCTGTCCGGCCGCAACGCCACGGTCACCCCCGGCGAGACCAGCGCCTGGCTGCAGGAGATCAACTTCTACGCCGACAAGGACAAGACCGATTCCTACGGCTTCCGCTCCGAAGGCTTCGGCGTGGCCGGTGGCGTCGAGCGCGGCACCAGCCTGGGAGCGCTGGGTGTCACCGTGGCCTTCACCTCGTCCGACATCGAAGACCCCGAGGCCGAGGCCGAGGAAATCCTGTCGGCCAGCCTGATCGAGCTGGGCCTGTCGTGGCGCGCCCAGGGGCAGGCCTGGTCGACCTGGGCGCGGGCGGCCGGCGGCTATGCCACCTTCGAGTCCACGCGTCAGCTGGTGACCCAGGACATCAACCTGATCAACCAGTCCAGCTGGAACGGCTTCACCCTTTCGCTGGCGGGCGGCGCTTCGTATGAGCGCAACTTCGGGCGGCTGAACATCCGTCCCGAGGCCTACCTGGAATATTTCTCGCTCAGCGAGGACGCCCACGTCGAGGAAGGCCTGAACGACGGCTTCAACCTCGAGATCGAGGACCGCGACGGGCACATGTTCGCGGGCGTGGCGGCGGTGAATATCGGCTACGGCTTTGGCGAGAACGGCTGGATTCGGCCGGAGCTGCGCCTCGGCTGGCGCCAGAACATCTCGGTCGATCCGGGCGAGACCATCGCCCGCTTCGTCTCGGGCGGCGGTCCCTTCACCCTGACGCCGGACTCCATCGAAGGCGGCGGACCGATCGCGGGCTTCAACCTGTCGGTCGGCAACGACCTGGGCCGCCTGTCGGTCACCGCCGACGCCGAGATGATCGAGGACTACGTCCGCTACACCCTTCTGCTGCGGGCCAGCTTCCGGTTCTAGGGCGCATTTGGCTTAGGGATATCCTCGGACTTGATCCGAGAATGACGACGTGGGTTGAACCGGTTCTACTTCAGCCGCGCCTTCAGGCTCGAGGTGTCCCATCGCGATCCGCCCATGGCCTGCACCTCGGCATAGAACTGATCGACGAGAGCGGTGATGGCGAGCTGCGTGCCGTTCGTCCGCGCCTCGTCCAGCACCAGCCCGAGATCCTTCCTCATCCAGTCTACGGCGAAGCCGAAGTCGAACTCGCCCCGCGCCGCCGTCTTCCAGCGGTTGTCCATCTGCCAGGACTGGGCCGCCCCCTTGGAGATCGCCTCGTAGACCGCGTCGGTGTCGAGCCCGGCTCCTTGCGCGAAATGCACCGCCTCGGCCAGGCCCTGGACCACGCCCGCGATGGCGATCTGGTTGACCATCTTGGTCAGTTGGCCGGCCCCCGACGGCCCCATATGCTGGATCGCCTTGGAATAGCTCATCAGCACCGGCCGCACCCGCTCCAGCGCCTCGGCGTCGCCGCCGGCCATGACGCTCAGCTGCCCGTTCTCGGCCCCGGCCTGACCGCCCGAGACCGGCGCGTCGATGAAGGCCACGCCGCGTTCGGCCGCCACCCCCGCCATCTCGCGCGCCACCTTCGCCGAGGTCGTGGTGTGATCCACGATCACCGCGCCCCCGCCCAGAGCCGGCAGGACCTCGCCTGCGACCCGCCGCACGTCATCGTCGTTGCCGACGCACAGGACGAACAGCTCCGCCCCCTCCGCCGCTTCGGCCGCCGTCGCCGCGAACCGGCCGCCATGCGCCTCGGCCCAGGCCCGCGCCTTCTCCGGCGAGCGGTTGTAGCCGGCCACCGAATGCCCGGCGCCGATCAGGTGCCGCGCCATCGGCCCGCCCATGACGCCCAGCCCGGCGAACCCGATCCTCATGCCCCTGCTCCGCCCGCGATGCCGTACCGGCCCCGGAAATAGGTCAAGGTCGCGCTGTCCGACGCGGCGAACCCCTCGACGGCCCCGACCAGGATCACATGGTCACCCATCTGGACCCGCTGATGGGTGCGGCAGTCGAAGCGCGCGGCGGCGGCGGCCAGCTGCGGCGGCCCGTCGCCGATCCGTTCGAACTCGCCCTCGACCATGATACCGCTGCCCCTGGCGAACCGGCGGGCCAGGGCTTCGGACTGGGCGTCCAGCACATGGATGGCGAACCGTTCGGCCTCAGCGAAGGCCGGATACCGCTCGGAACGCTCGTCCAGGCACCACATCACCAGTCGGGGCCTCAGCGACACCGAGGTGAAGGAGTTGATGGTGATGCCCAACGGCCCGTCCGGCCCGTCGGCCGTGACGACACAGACGCCTGTCGCGAAGGCCCCCAGCGCGTCGCGATAGGCCCGGGCCTCGCTCTGGCTCACGGCGTCGTCGGGAATGGGTTCTAGGCTCACGGCTCCGGACCTAGGCGACCGCGTCTCCGGTGGCAACGGTCATCCCGCCGCACGGGTCGCGGAACCCGAACGGCGTGATCCGGGTTGCAGCTCTACCATGAGGAGACACCCATGCGCCTGATCGCCCGGATTGCCCTGCCCGTCGCCGCCGCCCTGACCCTGGCCGCCTGTTCCCAGCCCGAGGAGCCCGCATCGGTGCCCGACACCAACGCCACGGCGCCGGAGGGGACCACGCCGGCCGAACCCAGCGTCGGCTACGCCCCGCCCGAAGGTGGCGGCGTGCCCGGCTCGTCGAACGAATCCGACGACACGGCCAACCCTGACGGCACGGTCGCGGATCCGACCCTGCCGCGCGAGACGCCGAACCCTTAAAGCGTTGGCTGGCCCCAAGGGGCGGATTAGACTCCGGAGGCACCGAGTCCAAAAGGTACAATTTCGGATGTAGCCGCGAAGAAATATACTACAAGCTATTGTAATAAATAGCAAACCTCTCCCGGGGACGATCGAGTCCCTTTGACCTTGGAGTCCACAGCCCCTGCACTGGAACTCCGGCGACCCTTAGACCAGACGGCTCTGCACCAGGGCCGCGCCGATGAAGCTGGCGAACAGCGGATGCGGCGCGAAGGGCCGGCTCTTCAGCTCGGGGTGATACTGCACGCCGATGAACCAGGGATGGTCCGTTCGTTCGACCGTCTCGGGCAGGACCCCGTCGGGCGACAGGCCGGCGAAGCGCAGGCCCTTGGCCTCGATCGCCTCGCGATAGTTGATGTTGACCTCATAGCGGTGGCGGTGCCGCTCGCTGATGGCGCTGGTCCCATAGATCTCGGCGATCTTCGACCCCGGCGCGAGCGTCGAATCATAGGCCCCCAGTCGCATGGTCCCGCCCAGGTCTCCGCCCTGCTGGCGCAGCACCCGCTGGTTGCCCTGCGTCCATTCGGTCATCAGGCCGACGACCGGTTCCTCGGTCGGGCCGAACTCGGTGGAAGACGCCCCGACGAGCCCGGCCTGGTTCCGCGCCGCCTCGATCACCGCCATCTGCATCCCGAAACAGATGCCGAAATAGGGAATGTTGCGCTCGCGGGCGAAGCGCGCCGCCTCGATCTTGCCCTCGGCCCCTCGCTCGCCGAAGCCGCCGGGCACCAGCACCGCGTGGGCCCCCTGCAGGCGCTGCTCGCACAGCTCGCGGTCGCCTTCGAAGGTGTCGGCCTCGACCCAGTCGATGTTGACCTTGACCTGATTGGCGACCCCGCCGTGATGCAGGGCCTCGATCAGGGATTTGTAGGCGTCCTTCAGCACCGTGTATTTGCCGACCACGGCCACGGTCACCTCGCCGTCGGGCTGCAGCCGGCGACGCACGATCTCCTGCCAGCCCGACAGATCCGGCTCGGGTGCGTCGGCGATGCCGAAGTGAGCCAGCACCTCGGAATCCAGGCCCTCGCGGTGATAGTCCAGCGGCACGGCATAGATGTCGGCCGAATCCATCGCCTGGATCACGCCACTGGGCCGCACGTTGCAGAACAGGCCGATCTTGCGTTTCTCGTCCTCCGGGATCGGGAACTCGCAGCGGCACAGCAGGATGTCGGGCTGAATGCCGATGGATCGCAGTTCCTTGACGGAATGCTGCGTCGGCTTGGTCTTCATCTCGCCGGCGGTCTTGATGAAGGGCAGCAAGGTCAGGTGAACGAAGCACGACTGGCCGCGCGGCAGGTCCTGGCCCAGCTGGCGGATGGCCTCGAAGAAGGGCAGGCCCTCGATGTCGCCGACGGTGCCGCCGATCTCGACCAGGACAAAGTCGACGTCTTCCCCGTCGTCGGTCAGGGCGGGCGTCAGGCAGAAGGATTTGATCTGATCGGTGACGTGAGGAATGACCTGCACCGTGGCGCCGAGGTAGTCCCCGCGCCGCTCTTTCTCCAGGATCGTCGAATAGATGCGGCCGGTGGTGATGTTGTCCGACTTGGCGGCCGACACGCCCGTGAACCGCTCGTAGTGGCCGAGGTCGAGGTCGGTCTCCGCCCCGTCGTCGGTCACGAAGACCTCGCCGTGCTGATAGGGGCTCATCGTCCCGGGATCGACGTTCAGATAGGGATCGAGCTTCCTCAGCCGAACCTTGTAGCCGCGCGCCTGAAGCAGGGCCCCCAGGGCTGCGGACGCCAGCCCCTTGCCCAGCGAGGAAACCACGCCGCCCGTGATGAATACATATCTAGCCACGGGGGATCACCTTAGCCCTGATTCGGGCTGACGCTGTGGATCGGAGCGCGATCCGCTGTTGAAAACAAAACTCCGCCCCGGAGCGGGTCCGGAGCGGAGGCGATGACGGCGGGAGGAGCGGCGGAGGGTCCCCGCCATTCCCTTATTGCTCCGGCGCGGGGGCCGGGGTGGCGCCGACCGTCGGCAGGCTGGCTTCCAGGTCGTCGAGCGACGGCGCGGCCGGCTGGGCCGGGGCGGTCGGGGCGGGAGCGGTGCTCGGCGCCGTCTCGGGCGTGGCCGTGCTGCCGATGGCGATCGAGCCGAGGGCGTCGGCGTCAACGACCGACTGGCTGGAGCGTTCGATGTTGCCGACGATGGTCAGCAGGATGGCGCAGGCCCCGAAGGCCCCGCCCAGCCACCAGGTCGCGACGGTCAGCAGATTGCCGGCACCGCGCGCGGTCATGAAGCCCGAAGGCCCGCCGCCCATGCCCAGAGCGCCCCCTTCGGAGCGCTGCAGCAGGACGACCGCCGTCAGGGCGATCGAGATGATGATCATGGCGACGAGGAGAATGGTCTGGAGCATGGTGCCGCTTATGTGTGGCGAGAGCCCCCGCCGATCAAGCGGCGGCGTCTATCATCGTTGAGGAGATCGCGCAAAGCCCTCCTTCTCCCCTTGCGGGAGAAGGACATCGCGCCCGACGGCGCAGCCGTCGCCTTGGCGCGATAGGATGAGGGGTGACACTCGGTGGATGGGATTGGGGATGCCGACGGCCCCCCGTTGGTGCCGTTTCCTTTCACCCCTCATCCGGCCCTCCGGGCCACCTTCTCCCGCAGGGGGAGAAGGAACACTCAAGCCGCCCGCACGATCGCCAGGAAGTCGTCCGCCTTCAGCGACGCCCCTCCAACCAGCGCGCCCCCGACCTCCGCGACAGACAGAAGTTCTGCCGCGTTCCTCGGATTGACCGACCCGCCATACAGGATCGGCGTCGTCGTCGCGCCCAGCCCCTCGACCAGCGCGGCCCGGATCGCGGCGTGCATCTCGGCGACCTGCTCGACCGTCGGCGTCCGGCCGGTGCCGATGGCCCAGACCGGCTCGTAGGCCACGGCGAAGTCCCGGCCGCGCAGGCTTTCGGGCAGCGATCCCGCGACCTGGGCCGTCACCACCTCGACCGCACGGCCCGCGTCCCGCTGCTCCAGTGTCTCGCCGACGCAGACGATGGGCTCCAGCCCGGCCCGCAGCGCCGCCTCGACCTTGGCCGCCACGTCCGCGTCGCTCTCGCCGAAGCCCGCGCGTCTTTCGGAATGCCCCACGATCACCAGCGAGGCTCCCGCGTCCTTCAGCATCCCGGCCGACACCGAGCCGGTGAAGGCGCCCGAGGCCTCGGCGTGGCAATCCTGGCCTCCGATCTCGACCGACCCGCCCTTCAGTCGCCACGCCGCCTGGGCGATCAGGGTCGCGGGCAGGCACAGGCCGACCCGGTGGGCCGTCGGTTGGCCCGCCAGGGTGTCGCGCACCGCCTCCGCCTCGCCCAACGACGCCGCCAGGCCGTTCATCTTCCAGTTGCCGACGATCATCTTCACGGATTGTTTCATGTGGGCCTGTCTAGGCACCGCCTCGACCGGCGCCAAGCCCACCGGTCGGCGCGCACGCCGGTCTGCGCTTGCGAGGATCGCCCCCCCTCCCCTATAGGCCAGCGAGGCGCTTCCCGCCGTCCGACGCTTCTCAGGCCTGCTTCCATGATTTCCGGCTTCCGCGACTTCGCCAAGTCCAAGTGGGCGATCGCCCTGTTCGCGCTGCTGATCCTCAGCTTCGCCGTCGTCGGCGGCACCCAGACCGATGTGTTCGGCAGCTTCGGGCCTCGCAACGTCATCGACGCCGGCGACCGCTCACTGACCCCCGCCCAGTTCCGCGCCGACTTCGACCGTATCCGCGAGAACCTGCAACAGGAGCAGGGCCGCCCCGTCAGCCTCGACGACCTCGTCGCCGAGAACGCCCACATCCAGTATCTGGAGAGCCAGACCCGCCGCCTGGGCTTCCTGAACTGGGCCCACGGCGTCGGCATCCGCGTGGACGAGAGCCTGGTGCTGGACCGGATCCGCGAGATCCCCGCCTTCTTCGACCAGATCACCGGGGCCTTCGACGAGGCCACCTACCAGCAGATGCTGGCCCAGCAGAACATCACGCCCCTGCAGCTGGAAGAAGAGTTCCGCGACACCGCCGTGTCCGAGCATTTCGCCGCCGCCGTGGCCGCAGGCCTGCGCGCGCCCCGTGTCTATGGCGCCCTCGTCGCCGCCCGTGCCTTCGAGGTCCGCGACGGCCGCTGGTTCACCGTGACCCAGGCCATGGCGGGCACCACGCCGCCCCCGACCGACGCCCAGCTGACCGCCTTCCTGAACGAGAACGCCGCCCAGCTGCGCCGCCCGGAGTTCCGCATCGCCTCGGTCATCGTCTTCAGCGACGCGCCGAACGCCGCCGCCCCCGCCATTCCTGAGGCCCGGATCGTCGAACGCTTCGAGTTCCGCCGCGAGGCCCTGTCGACGCCAGAGCGTCGCAGCTTCACCACCCTGACCGTCGCCGACCGCGCCGCCGCCGAGCGGATCGCCGCCGCCCTGCGCGCTGGCCAGTCGCCCGAGGCGGTGGCCGAGGCCAACAACATCGAGGCCGTCCCCTATGTCGACCAGCCCCAGAGCGCGGTGACCGATCCGGCCATCGGCACCGCCGTGTTCGGCCTCGCCGCCGACCAGGTGTCCGCCCCCATCCAGGCGCGTGTCGGCTTCGCGGTCGCCAAGGTGACATCCGTCAGCCCCGGCCAGCCCGCCACCCTCGACAGCGTCCGCGACGCCGTCATCCAGGAGCTGCAGCTCGAGGACGCCCGCGCCCGGGTGTTCAGCCGCGTCGAGGCCTATGAAAAGGCGCGCGCCGAGGGCAAGACCCTGGCCCAGGCGGTCGAGGAGGTCGGCGCCCGTGTCGTCCAGCTGCCGCCCTTCACCCAGGACGGCCGTCTGCCCGACGGCCAGCCGCTGAACGCCCCGCCCCTGATCCTTCAGAACGCCTATGCCCTGACCCCCGGGGCCGAAAGCGAAGTCGTGGACGCGGGCGAAGGCCAGTATTTCGTCGTCCGTCTGGACGAGGTCACCCCGGCCGCCCTGCCCACCCTCGCAGAGGTCCGCGAGCCGCTGACCCAGGCCTGGGCCCAGCGTGAGAACGCCCGCCGCCTGTCGGCCCTCGCCGAGCGTCTGGCCACCCGTGTTCGCGGCGGCGAGGACATCGCTGCCGTCGCCGCCTCGGCCGGCGCCACCCTGAACACCCGCACCAATGTCCAGCAGAACGCCGAAGCCCAGGCCGATCTCGGCGACGGCGTGCTGCAGGGCCTGTTCGGCCAGGGCCGCGGTCAGGTCTTCTCCAGCCCGGCATCGGAAACCAGCGCCATCGTCGGCCGCGTGGACGCCATCCGCGCCGCCGATCCGGCCGCCAGCGCGCCGTTCGCCGACCAGATCCGTCCCCGCATCTCGCAGGAGTTCGTCGGCGGCATCGGCGAAGTGCTGGTCAATGCCGCCGCCACCCGGTCCAAGGCGGAGAACGACCCGGCCCTGGCGCTGGAGACCCTCGGCGTAGACGCCCCCGCGGCGCCTGGGGCCGCCACGCCCGCCGCTCCCGCCCAATGAGCCAGGCCGCCGGTGCCGATCCGGCGCGCGAGGCTGTCCTCGCCGCCCTTCGCGCCGGCCGCCCGGCCATCGTCCACCGGCGCATCGTCGACGACCTGGAAACGCCGGTCTCGGCCTATCTGAAGGTCGGTTGGGGCCGCCCCCACGCCTTCCTGCTGGAATCGGTCGAGGGCGGGGCCCTGAACGGCCGCTATTCGATCATCACTCTGGACCCCGACGTCGTCTGGCGCTGCCATGCCGACACCGCCGAGATCGCGCGAGGCAAGGACATCGCCGCCGGCCGTTTCACGCCCCAGCCGGGCGGCGCGCTCGACAGCCTGCGCGCCCTGATCGCCGAGACCCGGTTCCAGATCCCCGAGGGCCTGCCCCCCATGGCGGCCGGTCTGTTCGGCGTGTTCGGCTATGACACGGTCCGGCTGCTGGAGCCGCTCGGCGCGCCCAATCCCGACCCGCTCGGCCTGCCCGATTCGGTCCTGACGCGGCCGTCCCTGATCGCCGTCTTCGATTCGGTCATGCACGAGATCGTCGTCATGGCCCCGGTCTGGCCCGGCGGCGACGCGGAACGCGACACAGACGCCGCCTCGGCACGGCTGGACGCCTTCGAGGCCGACCTGCGCCGTCCGTTGCTGGCCCGCGCACCGATCGTGCCGGCCGACGCGCCCGCGTTCGGCTCGCCGGTCGATGGGCCCGCCTATGCCGACCTGGTCGCCCGGGCCAAGGACTACATCGCCGCCGGCGACATCTTCCAGGTCGTGCTCAGCCACCGGTTCAGCGCGCCCTACGGCGGCGATCCGTTCGCCTTTTACCGCTCGCTGCGGTGCCAGAACCCGTCGCCCTATCTGTACTTCCTCAACTTCGGCGACTTCCAGCTGGCGGGGTCCAGCCCCGAAATCCTGGTGCGGCTGAAGGACGGCGGCGTCACAATCCGCCCCCTGGCGGGCACCCGTTCGCGCGGCGCGACGCCCGAGGCCGACCGCGCGCTGGAGGCCGAACTGCTGGCCGATCCCAAGGAGCGCGCCGAACACCTGATGCTGCTGGACCTGGGCCGCAACGACGTCGGCCGCGTCGCCGCGCCCGGCAGCGTGCGCGTGACCGAGAGCTTCGTCGTCGAACGCTACAGCCAGGTCATGCACATCGTCTCCAACGTCGAGGGTCGGGCCCACCCTGACCTCGACGCCGTCGACACCCTGCTGGCCGCCCTGCCCGCCGGCACCCTGTCGGGCGCGCCCAAGGTCCGGGCCATGGAGATCATCGACGAACTGGAGCTGACCAAGCGTGGCGTCGGCTACGGCGGGGGTGTCGGCTACATCTCGGCGGGCGGAGAGGCCGACATCTGCATCGTCCTGCGGACCGCGATGTTCGCCGACGGCCACGTCTTCGTCCAGGCGGGTGCCGGCGTCGTCGCCGACAGCGACCCGGCCGCCGAATACGCCGAGACCGAGGCCAAGGCCCGCGCCCCGATGCGCGCCGCCGCCGACGCCTGGCGCTTCGAGCTGGGCGCGCCGCTCAACGACTGAGCCGTCCGGCTGAAACCCCCTGCGGCCCGCCTTCGTAGTCATTGGCACGACGGGAGAGCCACCGATGACCACACCCATGACCGTGACCTTCACCGGCGGACGGACGGGCGACTGGGGGGTCACAGGGATCGCTGCGATCGCCGGCCCGGCGCTCCCACCCGTCGATCGCCTGTCGATCAGCGACGAGGCCGATCCTCTCGCCGGCGTCTGGGCCCTCACCGGCACGGTCAGCAACGTCCGCTACGCCAATCGCGCGGAGGTGGGGGCGCTGCGCGCTCGCCAGGCCGGACTGGACCGGCCCGAGGCCACCCGCGCCGCCCTGATCCCGATCCGCAAGTCCGAGGCCTGGTGGGCCCTGGCCCAGGACGAACGCCGCGACATTCTGGAGGAGCAGTCCCGCCACACCGCCATCGGCCTGGACTATCTGCCCCAGATCGCCCGCCGCCTGCACCACTCCCGCGATCTGGGCGAGCCGTTCGACTTCCTGACCTGGTTCGAGTTCGCGCCGGAGCACGAAGCCGCCTTCGAACAGCTGCTGGAACGACTGCGCGCCACACCCGAATGGACCTATGTCGAGCGCGAAGTCGATATTCGCCTGGAGCGGACCGGCTAGGCAGTCTGGGCGACCCTTCTTGATCACCCCATTCTTCCGCTCATCCGCGCGAAAGCGGGGACCCAGTTCTCTGGTCATTCTATGTCAATCGGTGGACGCGATGCCGATCCCAGTCGCCCTGCCTCACAAAAGGACTGGGTCCCCGCTTTCGCGGGGATGAGCGGAGATGGGGGGCGAATCCTCCGCCTCATCCTCCTCGTCATAGCCGACCAGGCGCAGCGCCCGCCCCTTCATGCCGTTCAGCTCGGCCCAGCGCAGCAGGCCCTCCTCACGCCCGTGCGTGATCCAGACCTCCTCGGGCCGGATTTCCTCGAAGGTGGCGATCAGTTCGGGCCAGTCGGCGTGGTCGGAGATCACCAGCGGCAGCTCCACCCCCCGCTGCCGCGCCCGCGCCTTGACCAGCATCCAGCCCGACGCGAAGGCCGTGACCGGATCGGCGAACCGCCGCGCCCAGCGGTCCTGGATGGCCGACGGCGGCGCGATCGCGACTTCCCCTCCCAGCGCGTCCTTCTTCAGCCCCGTCGCGGGAAGAATCGGTCCCAGGTCGATGCCCTCGCGCTCATACAGGCGGTTCAGTCGCTCCAGCGCCCCGTGGACATAGATCGGTCGCTCCCACCCCGCCTCGCGCAGCAGCCGGATCACCCGCTGCGCCTTGCCCAGGGCATAGGCCCCGACCAGATGGGCCCGGTCGGGGAACTGGCCCAGCGACTGGACCAGCCGCCCGATCTCCTCGGCGTCCGGCGGGTGGGTGAAGACCGGCAGGCCGAACGTCGCCTCGGAGATGAAGACGTGACACGGCACCGGCTCGAACCCGACGCAGGTCGGATCGCGCCGGCGCTTGTAATCGCCCGACACCACCATGGTCAGGCCCTGGTGAGTGATCACGGCCTGGGCCGAGCCCAGCACATGGCCAGCCGGGACCAGCCGGATGTCCACCCCGTTGTGCGACGCCGTCTCGCCATAGGCCACCGGCTGCCTCAGCCGGGTGAAGTCCTCGCCATAGCGTTCAGCCATGATGGCCAGGGTCTGGGGCGTGGCCAGGACCGCGCCGTGGCCCGACCGCGCATGATCCGAATGGCCATGGGTCACCACCGCCCGATCAACCGGCCGCACCGGGTCGACATAGAAGTCCCCGGGCGGGCAGTACAGGCCGGCGGGCGTCGGGTGCAGCAGGTCTTCGGAACGGATCATCTGTCCTCAATACGTCATCCTCGGACCTGATCCGAGGATCGGACGATCCGCCGCTCGACAGACGGCAGAAGACGCGATCCCGCCCCACTCCAACCACAGCGGACGCACGACGTCAGTTCCTCGGATCAAGTCCGAGGATGACGGTGTTGAGTTCGACGACGGGGCTCGTCACTAAGGATGATATGAGCGATCCGTTCCTGACCGACATCCTGCCCCAGCTCGCTTCCGGCGCGGCCCACACCCACGCCCTCGGCTTCGCCTACGAAGGGGTCGAAGGCGACCGGGTCCGGCTGCGGACGCCCTGGCGGGCCGATCTGGTGGGCGATCCGGAGACCGGGGTGTTCGCCGGCGGCCTGGTCACCGCCATGCTGGATCACGTCGGCGGCCTGGCCGTCTGGGTCGCGCTCGGCGGCTTTCGCCCCATCGCCACCCTGGATCTGAGGGTCGACTACATGCGCGCCGCCCGGCCGCGCACCGACCTGCTGTCCGAGGCGCGCTGCTATCGTCTGACCCGCACCATCGGCTTCGTCCGGGCCTGGGCCTTCGAGGACGACCCCGCCGATCCGGTCGCGGCCGCCCAATCGACCTATGTCATCGATTCGGACGGTGGCCGAAAGCTCGGGGCCAATCTGAAGTCCGGAGACGCGGCGTGACCGCCCTTCTCGACACCTTGCCCTATGCCCGGTTCCTCGGCCTGCGCACCGAACAGGACGGGGAAATCCTGACCGTCACCATGCCGTTCGCCGACCATCTGATCGGCAATCCGCTGCTGCCCGCCCTGCACGGCGGCTCGACGGCCGCGATGCTGGAGCTGACTGCCATCGCCCAGGTCGCGCTGACGTGGCCTCGCCTGCGCCTGCCGCGTCCCATCTCGGTCACGACCGCCTACCTCCGCTCCGGCCGCCCGCGGGACGTGCACGCCCGCGCTCGCATCTCGCGCGCCGGCCGCCGCGTCGCCCACGTCCTGGCCGAGGCCTGGCAGGACGATCCCGCCCAGCCGATCGCCAGCCTGACGGCGCATTTCTCGCTCGATCACAACTCTGACTTGTCAGATTAGTTAACTCATGGTTGCCTGCTCGGCGTGGCATGTCGCCACTTCGAGGGGGAAATCATGTCCAGACACACCATCAGCGAACAGGTCGCGGCCCGGCTTCATGCGGCGGAAGCCGCCATCGACGCGGCCCTGGTCGAGACGGCCCAGCTCGCGGCCCTGCTGCCGGCCGCGCGCACTGAGGCCTATCTGTCGGCGGTCTCCGGCCAGAAGGCGTTCGACGGCGCGGCGGCCTCGATCGGCGCTTTGGCGGAGGCGCGGTCCCATATCGTCGACACGCACAACGCCCTGGCGGCCCTGGCCAGAAAGATGGGCCTCGGGACCGTGGCGGTCGGGATCCTCGACAAGCCCGAAGACGAACCTCCGCACGGCGGCGGCGGGGTCCGGACCGCGCTCGCCCCAGAGGTTAACAAATCCCTACCGACCGCCCCTTAAACGTGTTAACGTCTCGGTTACCAACTGTTCTTTTTGGAAGGGGCTACACAATGGACCGCACTGAAGTCGTCGCGAGCGTTGCCAGCGACCTGCATGCCAGCGAACGGGCGATCGACGCCGCCATCACCTCGACGACCACCCTGGTCCAGTCGATGATCGGCGCGCGCGCCATGCTCAGCCTCTCGCCGGTCTCCGGCGCGGCTTCGCAGACCAAGGCCATGGAAACGATCGCCGCCCTGTCGGCCGCGCGCGAAGCCATCGTCGCCTGCCACGCCGAGCTGCAAAAGGACCACCGTCGCATGGGCTTCGGCGCCTACGCCGTCGGCATCCTCGACAAGCCCAGCGACTGGGACGCGGGCCGTCCGCCCGAAGGCGTCTCGAACAAGCGCGCCGCGTGAATTCGAGGTAACCTTTACCGGCTTCAATAGCTGGTTAGGCAGACTCAGGTCAGATTGGCCCCCGCGTCCTTCCCGGCGCGGGGGTTTTTTCATGCTGGACACCCTGTGGTCCCAGATCGGTCTTCTGCCCGCGCTGCTGGTGGGCGTCTTCGCCTTCTGGAAGGGTGGCGAGGCCGAGCGGCTGGGCATGGGGGCCTGGGTCCTCGGATGGATGGCCGGCATGCTCCTGCAGCAGGACGGGAACCTCTATCAGGGGTTCCAGTTCGGACTCTTCGTTCTCGACATCGCCATGCTGGCGGTGTTCGCGGCCCTGACCTGGCGTTACCGCCGCTCCTGGCCCATCTGGGCCGGGGCCTGCCAACTGGTGGTCCTCACCAGCCACATCGCCTTCCCTCTGGCCAAGGCGGCCTCGATGACGGCCTTCTACACAGTCCTGAACGTCGCCGGGTACGGCATCCTCGCCGCCATCGCGGTCGGCACGTTCTGGGCGTGGCAGGACCGGCGCGCGGCAGGGCTGGAGTAGGGATTTATTCCCATGTAGTCTGCGACGACTCACCGGCGGCTACGGCCGCGCTCCGTGTCGCGCCATGCCCCTGTCCCACGCCCGCATCTGGTCCGCCCTGGACGCCATGGCGCGGCGCGAAGGCCTGTCGGCCTCGGGCCTGGCCAGGAAGGCGGGGCTGGACCCCACCGCCTTCAATCCGTCCAAACGCATGGGGCCGGGCACGCCGCCCCGTCCGCGTTGGCCATCCACGGAAAGCCTGAACCGCATCCTGGAGGTCACGAACGTGACCCTGGCCGAGTTCGCTGTGTTGGCCGACGACGCCGCGCCGCGGGTGGCCACCGCGCCCCTGATCGGCATGGCCCAGGCGGGACAGGACGGCTTCTTCGACGACGCGGGCCTGCCGACGGGCGAGGGCTGGGACCAGACCGACCTGCCCGCCCCGCGCGACAGCCTGTTCAGCCTGCGAATCACCGGCGATTCCATGGTGCCCCTCTATCGGGAAGGCGACCGGGTCCTGGTCGATCGCGAGCGCGGCGACATCCGGCGCGGCGACCGGGTCGTGGCGCGAACCTTGGCCGGCGAGACCCTGGCCAAGGAGGTCGGTGGCCTGACGGCCCGGACGGTCACCCTCACCTCCATCAACCCCGACTATCCGCCCCGGATCATCCCGCGCGCCGACATCGCCTGGATGTCGCGCATCCTGTGGGTCAGTCAGTAGGTCACGAAAAAGGGCCGCCCCTCCCGGGACGGCCCTGATCCACACTCACCCCACGCTCAGGCAGCGAGCGACCGCGTCGCGAGCGTTAGCGCCCTACCTAGTACGGCTGGACATAGTTGGCATTGACCCAGCCGCCACCGGCGATCTGGACCCACTCACCCTGGGAGCCGACGGCCGTGAAAGGCTGACCGGCCGACAGGCTGCCCGACTGGCGATAGTTGGTGCCCGGACCCGAGCGGATGCGCAGGTTCGAAGCCGCGCGGTACTGGGCCCCGCTGGAGCTGGCCTGGGCGTTCACACGGGCGCGCTGCTGGTTGCAGCCGATGTAGGACCCGGCCGCGGCCCCGGCGGCGCCACCCGCCACGGCACCGAGCGCGCGCTCGTTGCTCGAGATCCGGCTTCCCGCGAGGGCGCCCAGCACGCCGCCGATCACGGCGCCCGCCTGCTGGCGACCCCCGGGAGCGTCACAGCTGGTGATGCCGTTCGACTGGGCCGAGGCGACGGTCGGGACGGCGGTGGCCAGCGCGGCCAGGGCGGCGGCGGTGGCGATAGAGGTGTTCAGAAACTTCGACATGGCTCTCTCCTGTCATCGAGGTTGGTCGATGAGGAGCATAATGCACGCTAGCGTATGAAGGCTCCCCAAGCCTTGCCGTTATTTTCCGTTCATGTTTCTGCGGGCTACCGCTCGCGACGCGGTCGCTCGCTGCTTGAGCCCGACGTGTCGTCTCCTCCCTGTTCGCCGCTTCGGCGAATGGGGAGGGCACCGCGAAGCGGTGGTGGGGTTGCCGCGCACTCGAACGCCCGACGTCTGGCAAACCCCTCCGTCTGCTCGCGAAGAGCTCGCATCCACCTCCCCAACGCTGCGCGTCGGGGAGGAGACTAGCTGGCCAGTTCCCCGCGCGCCCCCGCCTCAACAAGTTCGATGGTCTGCGACAGGCCGTATATCGCCGCGAACGAGCCGAACCGCGGCCCCTGCGACGCGCCCAGCAGCACTTCGTACAGCGCCCCGAACCAGGCCCTCAGCGGCTCGAAGGCGTGCGCCTTGCCCACGGCATAGACCTCGTTCTGGATCGTCTCGCCGTCGGTCGTGTCCGCCGGCAGGGCCTTCAGCCGACCCGCCAGATCCATCAGCGCCGCCGCCTCGGCTTCCGTCGGCGCGCGATAGGCCTTCGTCGGCTTCACGAAGTCCTCGTAGTAGTTCAGCGCACGGTCCATCAGCTGATCGAGCACGGGCTCGTTCGCGGGCGTCGCCTCGGGCAGATACCTGGCCATATAGGCCCACAGCTGGTCCTTGTTGGACGCATTGGCCACGCCGACCAGGTTCAGCAGCAGGGCGAACGACACCGGCGAGGCGACTTCGGGTGGGGCCCCGGCGTGGATCGACCACACGGCGTTGTCGATCCGCTTCGCCGGCTCCTGCGTCCGATAGGCCTCGATCGCCCCCAGATAGTCGTCGATCGCGCGCGGAATGACGTTGAAATGCAGGCTCTTGGCCGACTTCGGGCTCTGGAACATGTACCAGGACAGGCTCTCGGGCGTGCCGTAACGCAGCCACTCGTCCATGGTCAGGCCGTTGCCCTTGGACTTGGAGATCTTCTTGCCCTCGATGTCGAGGAAGAGCTCGAAGTTGAACCCTTCCGGCGGCACCCCGCCCAACGCCCGACAGATCTTGCCGCTCTCGCGCACGCTCTCGATCAGGTCCTTGCCGCTCATCTCGTAATCGACGTCCAGCGCCGTCCAGCGCATGGCCCAGTCCGGCTTCCACTGCAGTTTCACATGGCCGCCGGTGACCGGCAGTTCGGTTCGCCCGCCTGCCGGGTCGTCGAACACGATCGTGCCCTTGGCGACATTCCGCTCCAGCGTCGGCACCTGCAGGACGTGACCCGTCACAGGGCTGATCGGCAGGAAGGGCGAATAGGTCTCGCGCCGCTCCGGCCCCAGCGTCGGCAGCATGATCGCCTGAACCGCGTCGAACCGCTCCAGCAGCCTGAGCAGCGTCGCGTCGAACCGCCCCGACGCGTAGGTCTCGGTCGAGCTCATGAACGCGTAGTCGAACCCGAAGCCGTCCAGGAACGCCCGCAGGCGCGCGTTGTTGTGCGCCCCGAAGCTGTCGTGGGTCCCGAACGGATCGCGCACCTGGGTCAACGGCAGATGCAGGTCCTCGCGCAGCATCTCCGGGTTCGGCACCCCCTCGGGCACCTTCCGAAGTCCGTCCATGTCGTCGGAAAACGCGATCAGACGCGTCGGCCAGTGATCGCCGGTCAGGGCCCGAAACGCGTTCCGGACCATCGTCGTGCGCGCCACCTCGCCGAAGGTCCCCATGTGCGGCAGGCCCGACGGGCCATAGCCGGTCTCCAGCACCACCGGCCGGTTCAGCGCCTCGAACGTGGCCAGCGCCTGGTCCGCCTTGCCGGCGTCGATCAGCAGCTTGGCGGCGACCCGGTCGGCGTCCGACAGCCGCTTGTTCAGCACATGGTCGAGCAGCGCCCGCGCCTGTTCAAAGGGCCAGGACTTGGCCTCGCGGGCCAGGGGGACGAGATCGGTCAGCATGGGCGCGGGTTTGGCCGCTCCCGACGGCAGCGTCAACGCCGCCGGCCCCCGCGACCGACGCCTCAGGCGCCCAGAGCGTTCCGGACCTGCTGCGAGTTGCCCCAGGTGAACAGGTCCGCAGCCTTCAGCTTGGCGTCATAGGGATCGGCGAAGCCCCAGATCGAGGCCAGCACCCGCGCGTCGTTGTAGGAGTATCCGGTGTCTTCCCAGGCGCACGCGTATCCGACGTCGCGGGCCTCGGCCAGCACGACGGGGACGTTGGTGCCGATCCCGTTCAGGATCTTCTCGCCGATCATGATCTTCCCGCCCTCGACGTCGGTGCCGTAGAACTCGCCGAGAATGCGGGCGTCGCAATAGTTGTAGCGGGACGAGGCGTAGGCGTCATAGGCACGGCCTTGCGGCTCGGCCTCGGCGGGCTGTCCGAACAGGACCATGGCCACGGCGCTGGTCATCAGCAGCCGCGACGTCAGGCGGCGCGTGCGCGGCGCGGTTGTGGTCATCATCGGTCTTCCCCCGAGGCGAAGATCGCCTCCCCGTTCCGCTCTACTGGAGATCGCCGTTGGGCGAAAGCCCGCGGTTCGGACCGTACCCGTTTCAACCACCGCGTCCGGACCGTCTCCTCCATCGACGCCTGCAACAGGACCTGCATCAGGGTCTCGGGCACGGGCTCGTCGCCGGCCTCGACGCACCCCCTCAGCAGCGCCTCGAACAGCGCCGCTCCGTCCAGGATCTCTCCGGCATCCAGCGAGGCCGGCAGGATGCGAACCTCGACCGTGTGCTTGTCGTCCCGCCCCGCAAGCAGATTGATCAGGTTCAGGTCGCAGTATTTGCTCAGCGGAACGGCCCTCAGCGCCGCCCGCGCCGCCTCCCAGTCCAGGCCGGGGAAGTCGTCGGCCTCGACCCGCGCCTCGAGCTCCGGCGGCCAGGGCCCCAGGCGCACACAGGCCGGATTGACGCCGACCAGCCGACGCAAGGCCGGGCCATGGCGACCATACAGTCTGACCAGGCGACGCAGGTCCGGGGCCGAACACAGCGGGCCGGCGTCGAAATGCACATGGGTCGCCCCCTCCAGCGGCAGGGCAAAGCCCAGGTCACGCGCGTCGGCCAGCAGGCTCCCCAGAACCTCTCGATGGTCGGCCGCCAACGGCGCCGTGACGATCTCGCAGGGGCGGTCCCTCTGACCGGGCAGGGGCGCGCCGACCGCGACCGAATGCCCGCGGTCGTCGACCACGCGGACCATCCCCGACGGATGGCGCTGCGGCTCCGTGCCGAACAGGGCGGCCAGCGGATCGAGCATCGTCTCGGCCGCCGCGTCCGGGTCGCAATGGCGCATCACCAGCCTCAGCAGCCGGGCGTCGTCGGCCACGATCCGCCCCCAGCCCGGGCGCGGGGCCGCCTCGCGATCCAGCCCGCCCTGCAGCGTCAGGTCGTCGACGAAGTCCGCGTGCCAGGCCCCGTCCGCGTCCCGGACGCGAAAACCGGGCGTCAGATTGTCGAAGACCGCCTGTCCCGGCGCGGCGCGGACCTCCGACTGGGGATGAAAGAAACGCTGGACGCTGCCCCCGATGCGCCGGGCGGTCGCCTGCGCGAGATCCAGCCGCGTCCGGCCCACAGGGGCCATCAGCTCGATCTCGAAGCCCATTTTCCACGTCAGTTCGATCGGACCGCGCCCCCCAACGCGCGGAGTCGACCTTACGGACATGCGCGCCGACCCGCCATGACCTGTCTTGACCACCCCCGGCGGTCGTGACCATTCGCGCGACTGATGAAGACCGCCGACTTCGACTTCGACCTGCCCGAGGACCGTATCGCCCTGCGGCCGGCGGAACCGCGCGACAGCGCCCGGCTGCTGGTGGTCCGCGACGGCGGCCTCTCCGACCACGCGATCCGCGACCTGGCCGACTTCCTGCGCCCCGGCGACGCCCTGGTGTTCAACGACACCCGCGTCATCCCGGCCCGCCTGTCCGGCGTCCGCGAACGGGCGGGCCCGGACGGAGAGACGCTGACCGTCCCCGTCGAGGCGACCCTGCACCACCGCGACGCCCCCGACGTCTGGTCTGCCTTCATGAAGCCGGGCAAGCGCATCAAGCCCGGCGACCGGATCGTCTTCCAGAGCCTGACGGCGACGGTCGAGGCCAAGTCGGACGACGGCCTGATCGCCCTTCGGTTCGACGTCTCGGGCCCGGCTCTGGACGAGGCGATCCGCGCCGTCGGCGTCATGCCCCTGCCGCCCTATATCGCCGCCAAACGCCCGGAGGACGACCGCGACCGCTCGGACTATCAGACCGTCTTCGCCCAGTATGACGGCTCCGTCGCCGCGCCGACGGCGGGCCTGCACTTCACCCCTGCCCTGCTGAACGCGATCCGGGCGCGTGGCGTCACCACCCACGCCGTGACCCTGCACGTCGGCGCGGGCACCTTCCTGCCGGTGAAGGCCGACGACACCGCCGATCACCGGATGCACAGCGAGTGGGGCACGGTGTCCGACGAAACGGCCGCCGCCCTGAACGCCGTCCGCGCGGCGGGCGGCCGCATCGTCTGCGTCGGCACGACGTCGCTCCGCCTTCTGGAATCCGCCACGACGCCTGACGGGGTGATCCAGCCCTTCCACGGCGACACGGCCATCTTCATCACGCCCGGCTACGCCTTTCGCGCCGCCAACGTCCTGATGACCAACTTCCACCTGCCGAAGTCGACCCTTTTCATGCTGGTCAGCGCCTTCGCCGGGTTGGACACGATGAAGGCCGCCTACGCCCATGCCGTGGCGACGGGCTACCGGTTCTACTCCTACGGGGACGGGAGTTTGCTGTTCCGGCACTGAGCCTCTCCCTCCCCCTCGGGGGAGGGTGGTCGGAGCGCAGCGGAGACCGCGTGGGGGCGGCAACGCGAAACTGGGACAGTCCGGGTCCAAATCTCCGGCCGTTCCCACCCCGTCGATGCAAGTGCATCGACGACCCTCCCCTGAAGGGGAGGGAGAAAGCCATCCCTCGCAATCCCTCTCGCTCGACGCTACATCCCCCGCACGTCAGTCGAGAGAGCCCCCATGTCCGATCCCGTCGTCATCGTCGCCTTCGCCCGCACGCCCATGGGCGGCTTCCAGGGGGCGTTCACAGGCGTCAAGGCGACCGAGCTGGGGGCGACGGCGGTCAAGGCGGCGGTCGAACGCGCGGGCCTCGATCCGGCCAGTGTCGAGCAGATCGTCATGGGCTGCGTCCTGCCCGCCGGCCTCGGCCAGGCCCCCGCGCGTCAGGCCGCCATCGGCGCGGGTCTGGGCCAGCATGTCGAGGCCACCACAGTGAACAAGATGTGCGGCTCGGGCCTTCAGGCCGTCATGCTTGCATCTGACTCTCTCGCCGCCGGTTCGGCCGACATCATCGTCGCGGGCGGCATGGAGTCCATGACCGGCGCCCCCTACCTGATGACCAAGCACCGCGGCGGGGCCCGCATCGGCCACGATGTGCTGGTCGACAGCATGTATATGGACGGGCTGGAGGACGCTTATACGCCCGGCAAGCTGATGGGGGCCTTCGCCGAGGACTCGGCCCGCACCTATCAGTTCACCCGCGAGGCCCAGGACGCCTATGCGCTCGAGAGCCTCAGCCGCGCCCGGTCCGCAATAGAGACCGGCGCCTTCGCCGCCGAAATCACCCCGGTCGAGGTCGCGGGTCGCAAGGGCACCGTCACGGTCAGCGAGGACGAACAGCCCGGCAAGGCCATGCCGGAGAAGATCCCGACCCTGAAACCGGCCTTCTCCAAGGACGGCACCATCACCGCCGCCAACGCCAGTTCCATCTCCGACGGCGCCGCCGCCCTGGTCATGACGCGCGAGAGCGTCGCCCGGACGATGAACCTGCCCATCGTCGCCCGCATCGTCGCCCACGCTGCCCACGCGCACGAACCCGGCCTGTTCACCACCGCGCCCGTTCCTGCGATGCAGAAGGCCTTGAAGAAGGCCGGCTGGTCCGTCGAGGACGTCGACCTGTGGGAGATCAACGAGGCCTTCGCCGTCGTCCCCATGATCGCCATGCAGGAGATGGGCATCGACCACGCCCGCCTGAACGTGAACGGCGGCGCGACCGCTCTGGGTCATCCGATCGGCGCGTCGGGTGCCCGCGTCCTGACCACCCTCCTGGCGGCGCTCCAGGCGCGGGGAGGCAAGAAGGGCATGGCCAGTCTGTGCATCGGCGGCGGCGAGGCCGTGGCCCTCGCGGTCGAGATCGCGTGACCCTGGACCGCCGCAGCCTGCTGGGCGTCGGGGCGCTGGTCGCCTCAACGCCCGGTCTCGCGCGGCAGACGTCGGACGCTGCGACGCTCGCTCCGCCCGATCCCACCGAGACGATCCGCCTCTGGCCCCGCGGCGCGCCGGGCGGCGAGGGCGTCTCCGTCACCGCCGTCGTCCCCGAACGCTCGATCGATCCGGCCTTCCACGACCGCTACGCCCAGTACACCACCGACCCGATCCTGACGGTTCTGCGCCCCGAACGTCCGAGTGGCGCGGCGATCCTGTTGATCCCGGGCGGCGGCTATCGCTGGGCCGTGGTCGACAAGGAGGGGCTGGACGTCGCCCGGGTCTTCGCCGCCGCCGGCGTCACCTGTTTCGTTCTGCGTTATCGCCTGCCGGCCGACGGCTGGGCGGCCGGACCGAACGCCCCCCTGCAGGACGCCCAGCGCGCGATGCGCCTGATCCGCCATCGCGCCGCCGATTTCGGCGTCGACCCAGCCCGTATCGCCGTATTGGGGGCCTCGGCCGGGGGCCACCTCGCCGGTCTCCTCGCCGCCCGGCCCGACGCGACCTATGCGGCGGTCGATGTGGCCGACGCGGCGTCCTTCCGGCCCGACCTGAACGTCCTCCTCTATCCCGTCGCGACCCTGGCCGATCCCTTCGCCCACGCCGGATCGCGGCAGCATCTCCTGGGCCCCTCTCCCACCCCGGATCAGATCGCCGCCTGGTCGCTGGACCGGATGGACTGGACCGGCGTCGCGCCCACCGCCCTGATCCACGCCCTGGACGACACCAGCGTCCCGCCCGAGAACAGCCTGCTGCTGCTGTCAGCCCTGCGCGCGTCGAACGTCGTCTCGGAGGCCCATCTGTTCCAGGAGGGCGGCCACGGCTTCGGCGTCCGCCTGATCGCCGGCAAGCCCGCCGCCGTCTGGCCGGACCTCGTGCTCGCCTTCGGACGCCGAAACGGCTGGATCAGTCCGTGACCGCTCGGGTCACGGTCCGATGAAGAGCTGCGGCGACTGCGGCCTGTGCTGCAAGCTGATGGGCGTCACCGCCCTTGAGAAGCCCGCGGGCCGTTGGTGCCGCCATTTCGGCAAGACCACGGGCTGCGCCATCTATGAGAACCGGCCCTCGGACTGCCGGGTCTTCAACTGCCTGTGGCTGCTGACCGAGGCTTTGGACGACGCGTGGAAGCCGACCGTCTCAGGCTTCGTGCTTCACTCCGAAAAGGGCGGCGCCCGGCTGATCGTCGAATGCGATGCCGCCCGTCCCCACGACTGGCGACGCGAACCTTACGAGCCACAGCTCCGCCGCTGGGCCGCCGCCGAGGGACAGGAAGTCCTCATCTTCGCCGGCAAGCGGGGCTTTCGATTGGGCCCAACGGACGCGGTGGTTCGCCGTGCCTAGCGGGGATCGACGCTCTGGGCGATCCGCTCGGCCAGCAGCCGATCCTGGCCCTCGACGCTGGTGATCCAGACGTGGATCTCGTTCGGCGCCGCCGTTCGGGTGAACAGATGCTCCAACGCGACGCGCCGCCCCTCCTCGTTCGCCACGATCGAGGCGCGCCCACCCGCCTCTACCATCTCGCCGGAATAGATCGGGAACTGCGACACCGGCCCGGCATAGATCATCACCAGCGACCGCTCGCCGCGCCGCACCGTCCACACCGTGAAGTTCGGACCGGGTCTCCCTGTCGTCACCGTGACCCCGGCCGGCAGGTCCAGGCTGAACGGCAGGGCCGCGATGGCCGAGGCGTTCAGCACGGTCGGCGGCGGCGGCGGTTCGGCCGCTGCGGCGGGCTCGCCAGCCGGGCCTGTTGTGGAGACGGCGGCAGGCGGCGGAACGGCGGGCGGGCTTGATATCGGTGCCGTGGCCGGACGCGCGGCAGGCGGCGCGGTGCTGTTCGTAGCGGGAACCGGCGGAACCGGACGCGGGGTCGCTCCGACGGGGGCGGTCGGGGTCGGTGCCACGGCGGTCGGGGCCGGCGCTGCTGGAACCCGAGCCGATGCAGCCGGACGCGGGGCCGCGCCGCCGGGTGCCGTCCCGCTCGCAGGCACAGGGGTCGGGGCCGTCGGTCGGGCCGTCCCCGTCGCAGGCGTCGGGATCGGGGCCGGACGGACGGTCCCCGATGGAGCGGGCATGGTGGCTGTTGACGACGGCCGGGGCACGCCCGACCCAGCCGTCGCGGCCGGTGGCGTCACAGGCGCGGACGGCCGCGTCGCCGCCGGCGGAGCCCCGTTCAACATGCGCGTCAGGTCGCTGGCCGTGCTTTGCGACGACGGAGCGGCGGTCTGCGCGGCGGCGAGGACGGAGAGGATCAGGAGGCTGGGCATGGCCGCGACCATCGCGCCTCAGCCCATGAACGGCAAGCTCCGCAGCGCATACGCCACCGTCGCGACGACCCCCGCCCCCGCCAAGCACAGGCCGACGAACCAGACCAGCTTCTTCCACAGGGGGCCGGCGTCCTCGTCCGGCTCCGGCGGGGGAACGGGCTCAATGATGATAGCCGGCCTCCTCGTCGATCTTGCCCCGGAACACCCAATAGACCCAAGCCGTATAGGCCAGGATCATCGGCAGGATCACGGCCGTGCCGACGATCATCAGGGCCAGGGCATTGTCCGGCGCCGCTGCCTGACGGAAGTCCAGGGCATAGGGCACCATATAGGGCGCGAACCCGACCGCCAGGCCCAGATAGCCGGACAGGAAGACCAGCAACGCCCCGACGAACGGCCAGCGATGCGAGCCCTTCCGGGACATGATCCAGACCAGGGCCAGCCCGCCGAGACCCAGCAGGGGGATCGGCAGAAGCGGCAGCAGCGTCGCCAGCTCAAGCGCGAAGCCGTCGCCCAGATCGAAACCCCAGCGCGCCGCGACCCGGGGATGGATCAACAGGGTCGCCACGCTGACGGCGGCCAGCAGGACCGCCGTCGCCACCGCCGCCCAGCCGGTCCATCGCTTGGCGTCGCCATGCAGATTGTCCTTGGTCTTCATCATCAGCCAGGCCCCACCCAGCAGGGCATAGCCGGCCACCAGCCCCGCCGAGACCAGCAGCGTATAGAGGGTGAACCAGTCGAACTGTCCGCCCGCGAACCGGTCGTCGCGCACCGTGACGCCCTGGATGAACCCGCCCAGCACGAACCCCTGGGCCACCGTGGTCAGGATCGAACCGCCCGCGAACATCTGGGTCCAGAAGCGCCGTCCCCGGTTTCGGGCCCGGAACCGGAACTCGAACGCCACGCCCCTGAGGATCAGTCCCGCCAGCATCAGCAGGATCGGCAGATAGAAGGCCGGCATCAGGATGGAATAGGCCAGCGGAAACGCCGCCAGCAGACCCCCTCCCCCCAGCACCAGCCAGGTCTCGTTGCCGTCCCACACCGGCGCGATGGTGTTCATCATCACGTCCCGCTCCTCCTTGGAGGACGCGAACGGAAACAGGATGCCGATGCCGAGATCGAACCCGTCCAGGGTGACGTAAAGCAGCACCGCGACCGCGATCAGCCCGGCCCAGATCAGAGGAAGGTCCAGGTTCACGATGCTGCTCCTCTAAGGCCGTCGTGGCCGTCCGGCGTGTCGTCGTCGTCGGGCGAGGTGTCCCCCGGCGCCTTGGCCATCGGCGTGCCCGGCGGGCGCTGACCGCGCGGCGCGGGCTCGGTCCGGGCCGCTACCGGCCCCTCGGCCATGAGGCGCAGGATGAACAGGGCTCCGGCCGTGAAGACGATCGAATAGACGACGACATAGGCCAGCAGCGACGTCGCCACCTGGCTCGTGATCACCGGCGAGACGGCGTCGCGGGTCCTCAGCACCCCATAGACCACCCACGGCTGGCGGCCGACCTCGGTCACCATCCAGCCCGCCAGCACGGCGATGAACCCCGACGGTCCCATGGCCACGCAGAACCGCAGGAACCACGGACTGTCGAACACCCTGCGCCGCCAGATCAGCCAGGCCCCCCAGGCCCCGAGCCCGATCATCAACAGACCCAGCCCCACCATGATCCGAAAGCCGAAGAAGGGAATGAACGGCGGCGGCTGGTCCTCCCGCGGATAGGCGTCCAGCCCCGTGATGACCTCGTCGCGCGGCAGGTTCTGAATCCAGTTGCCGACGCCCGGGATCGACACCTGGAAATGGTTCTTCTGGGCCTCGCGATCCGGGATACCGAACAGGTGCAGCGGCTGGTCCGCGCGGGTTTCCCAATAGCCTTCAAGGGCGGCGGTCTTGGACGGCTGGTACTTGTGCGTGACCTCGCCCGACCAGTGGCCGACCACCAGCTGCATCGGGGCCAGCACAGCGACCAGGCCGATCGCCATGACCAGCGAGATGCGGCTCTCGCTCCAGCCCTCGGTCTTGATGCCCCGCGCCCGGTCCTTCAGCACATGGAAGGCCGAGGCCGCGCCGACCACCAGGCCGGTGGTGATGAAGGCCGCCAGCAGCATGTGGGCCAGCCGTGACGGGAAACTGGGATTGAAGATCACCTGCATCCAGTCGACCGCGACGAAGGTGCCGTCGGCCAGGACCTCGTGCCCCTGGGGCGTCTGCATCCAGCTATTGGCCGAAAGGATCCAGAAGGCCGAGATCGTGGTGCCGATCGCCACCAGCACGGTCGAGGCGAAGTGCAGCTTGGGCCCCACCTTCTTCCAGCCGAACAGCATGACGCCCAGGAAGGACGCCTCGAGGAAGAAGGCCGTCAGGACCTCATAGGCCAGCAACGGCCCGATGACCCCACCGGTCAGACGAATGAACTCAGACCAGTTGGTGCCGAACTGGTAGCTCAGCACCACCCCGGACACGACGCCCATGCCGAAGCTGAGCGCGAAGATCTTCACCCAGAACAGATACAGCGTCTTGAACGCGTCGTTCCGCGTCTTCAGCCACAGCCCCTCCAGCACGGCCAGATAGGCCGCCAGCCCGATCGTGAAGGCGGGGAACAGGATGTGAAACGCCACAGTGAAGGCGAACTGCAGGCGCGAGAGGAGCAGGGCGTCGAAGTCCACGGCCGCCTTCCTAATGACCCTATTATTTCTAGGGCTTTGCGCCTTTGGAAGCAGGAAGTCCATGGCGAACGCGGTCGCGCGTCCACAGGTCGCAGGAATTCACCAGATGATGATTTAGCACCGCTCAGGCGGCGGGCAGTTCGATCCAGAAGGTCGAGCCCTGGCCCGGAGCGGAAACCACCCCGATCGTTCCACCCTGAAGCTCGACCAGCCGCTTGGCCAGCGCCAGGCCGATGCCGTGTCCCTCGACAGCCGATCGTTCGAGACCCAGCCGGTTGAAGGGCTCGAACAGTTGCGCCTGCTTCTCGGGCGACAGACCCGGCCCCCGATCGATGACCTCGATGCGAACGCCGTCATAGATGCGGCTGGCGCGGAAGATCACTTCTCCCCCTGCGGCGGCGTATTTGACCGCATTGGTCGCCAGGTTGTCGATCACCTGGGCCAGCCGCTGGGAATCGGCGAGCGCCACCAGACCATCGCCCTCGGCGACGACGGTGAGCTTCAGCCGCGCGGCCTCCGGGCGCAGCGCCGTCGCGCGACAGACATCGTCCAGCACACCCGGAACGTCGGTGGGACGGAGCTCGACCTTGACCGCTCCGGATTCTGCGCGCGCCACGTCCAGCAGATCGTGCGACAGCGCCTCCACCTGACGCGCGGTCTTGACCATCATTTCGGCCATCTCGCGCTGGGTCTCGGTGACCGGGCCCAGCTGGCCGGAGGACCACAGATCGCCGATGCCGATCACCCCGCCGATCGGGCTCTTGATCTCGTGCGCGACGTTGGCCAGCAGGCGCGACTTGGCTTCCGACGCCCGCTCGGCGCGAAGCTGCCCGGCCTTGGCGCGCTCGGACAGACGGTCCCGCTCTTCCAGGAGAGACGCCACCAATACGATGGGGACGAAGCCGAACAGCAGCGTCAGCTGGGTCAACATCGCACGCTCGGCGAGGTCGGACGGATCAACACGCCACGTCCCGCTGCCGATGATCAGCGATCCGATCGCGCAAACGGACACCACCACCAGTGCCGCCGTGACGCCCACCACCCGCAAGCGCGCGGCGATCAGGATCAGCACCGGGATCAGCACGAAGCCGAACTGAAACCGCATCATGAAGTAGACCAGGAAGCACGTCACGCCGAGCAGGCCGATCAGCAGCGCGGTTTCCAGGGCCCGCCAAGGTGACAGCATCGCGCGGATCGGCTGTTTCTCGAGCGCGAGAATGAACGGCGCCACGACCGCCAGTCCAAGGGCGTGGCCGAACCACCAGGTCTGGAATGAGGACAGGAAGTCGGCACCCTGCATCAGCGACAGGCCGGTCGCCGCGATCAGACCGCCGCCGATCGGCGCCAGCGCCGCGCAAAGGATGAACCGGCCCGCGCCATCCACGCTGGCCAGGTTCAGCGTGGGGGCGAACCGACGCGCGAGGAACACGCCCGCGACGACCTCGGCCATGTTGGCCATGGTGAACATCACCGCCAGATCGGGCCGGTTGCCCGCCAGGAACTGACCGGCCATGACGCCAATACAGACCAGGCCGCCGAAGCTCAGGTCGTAGCTAAGCCCTCGACCGCTGCGCAGCCAGACGGCGACCGCCACGGCGTTGGCGGCCCACAGCGCCGCGACCAGACCCGCCGTGCGGGCGGTCGAGATCGCCAGAACGGTCAAAATCATCACCCCGACCACGGTGATCATGGGGACGAGAGGTTCGGCGAACAGGGTCGCCGCCGTCGTGACCTTCGGCGCGCGCGAGCTCACGGCTCCGAGGCCGCCGACCTCGGCGTCTGTGGAATTCATCGCGCGGCTGTAGGCCATCAAGCGGGACTCGGGGAGGAAACCAGAGCCCCTTAGACCACGCGCATCCTAATATCCCCTGAAGTCAGGGGCGATCGCTCATCAAACGGGCGAACCGCTCGACCGCCCGCGCCGGGCCGTCCGGATGACCCCAGACGCCCTGGCTGACGGCGAGAAAATCCGCGCCCGCCTCGATCAGGATCGCGGCGTTATCGACCGTGATCCCGCCGATGGCCACGCACGGGATCTCCATGGCCTCCTGCCAGATGGACAGGATCTCAGGGTCGGGCTGGTGCGAGGTCATCTTGGTGTCGGTGGCAAAGAAGGCTCCGAAGGCGACGTAGTCGGCCCCGGCCTCGGCCGCCTCCATCCCGAGATGGCGGCTGTCGTGACAGGTCACCCCGATCATCGCCGACTTGCCCATGATGCGGCGCGCCGAGGCGACCGACGCATCGGCCTGGCCGACATGCACGCCATCGCAGCCCAGCGACGCGGCCAGGTCAGGACGATCGTTGAGAATCACCGCCACGCCTTTCGACTGAGCGATCGAGGCGAGGCGACGCACGGCCTCGCTGATCGTCCGGTCATCCGCCGGCTTCAGACGAATCTGAAGAGCGGCGACCGGCCCTGCGTCGAGCGCGGCCTGAAGCTGCGCCGCAAACCCCTCGATATCCGGCAGCACGGGGGGCGTCAGGAGATAAAGCTGGCAATCGGGGGCGCGCATGGGGGCGCAGGTGCGACAGCGGTTCGCTCAGGTCAACCTCATGGCTTGCGAATGCGTTGCAATCCCTTCGCGATCTGCTATGGAGAACCAGTCGCAACTGAGGTTCTGAGGAAGTCGCGTGTACGTCTGCAACTGCAATGGTCTGCGCCAGCGTGACGTCGCCCTCGCTATCGAGGCCGGTGCCCAGCGCCCGCGCGATGTCTTTTCTCGGAACGGCTGCGCCGCCCAGTGCGCGAAATGCGTCTGCGAGATGCGTCAGATGATCGACGACAGTCGCCTGAGCTTCGCGCTCGCCGCCGAATAGGCGAGAGCCAAAATCATTCGCAATATCAATGTGGTGATAAGGGCTCGCAACAGCCCCGGCCGCTGTTCGGCTGTGCTATGAAGACCGAAAGGGCGCTCTGTGCCCTCCCCGATTCATCAGGAGCCGACAGCCATGAAGGGCGATCCCGCGATCATCCGGACACTCAACGCGGTGCTGACCAACGAGCTGACGGCGGTCAACCAGTATTTCCTGCACGCCCGCATGTTCGAGAGCTGGGGCCTGAAGCACTTGGGCCAGATCATCTATGACGAGTCGATCGGCGAGATGAAGCACGCCGACAAGCTGATCAAGCGCGTGCTGTTCCTGGACGGCCTGCCCAATATGCAGGACCTGCACAAGCTGAAGATCGGCGAGAGCGCGATCGAATGCCTGGGGGCCGACCTGGCGCTGGAGCTGGGTGGCCGCGACACCCTGCTGGGCGGCATAGCCCAGGCCGAGGCGGCGTCGGACTTCGTCAGCCGCCAGATCTTCATGGAGATCCTGTCGGACACCGAGGAGCACATCGACTTCCTCGAGGCCCAGTTCAAGCTGATCGAGCAGCTGGGCGAGCAGAACTACCTGCAATCCGCCATGACCGAGATCGCCCCGGACAAGTCCGCCACCGGCAACTGAGGCCTTACAGGACCTCTCGACGACTGAGGTGGGCGACGGCGAGCATCAGCATCACAAGGCCCAGCCCGCCGCCCAGGACCAGGGCCGTGGTCACGCGCCAGGGCTCCACGGCCAGCATGTTGATCGGCATCTGCCAGGGAAAGAACACGCCCTGCTTGGCTGAGGTCGCCACGACCGAAAAGAAGGTCCCGCCGATCCCGACCGCCAGAGCCGGGACGAAGCTGGAGAACCGCAGCGCGATCCAGAACTGGATGGCGATCATCAGGGTGGCCGACAGCAGCACCTTGCCCAGCAAGACCGCCTGCGCGCCGAGATCGAACACGCCGGTCGGGACAAGCACGGGCTTGATCGTCGACGCCAGAGTGACCGCGCCCCAGGTCAGCGCCAGGTTCAGCACGCTCATGATAGCCACGGCGGCCAGGACGCAGATCGCCTTGGCGGCATAGAGCTTCCACCGCGCGAGGGGCAGGCACCGCAGATGGTCCCAGGCTCGCGGCCCGTGCTCCATCTGGGCGACGAGGGCGGTCAGGGCGGTGACGCTCATGGGCAACATGAAGAAGGCCCAGATCGCCGTTGAGCTCTGCAGGTACATCTCCCACGGCTGCGGCTCTTTGCCTCGCAGCATGTTGAAGAAGACGAAGATGGCGATCAGCGTCGGCGCGGCCAGGGCCAATAGAAGCGCCAGAGATCGGTTCAGCTTTCGGACTTCGACGGACAGCACGGCCAGCATCAGACGGTCTCCGATCGGGGTTGCGCCGACGACATCGTGACGTCGCGATAGATGCCCTCCAGCGATGGACGGCGCGAACCGATGGCGAAGACCTGCACGCCCGCCTCGATCAGGTCGCGGTTGAGACGGGCCGTCGCCTGGTCGTGATCCGCCCCGGGCCTCAGCCTCACGACCAGACCATCCACCTCTGATCGAACGGTCAGATCGTGGCTGCGCAGGATCGGAGCCGCGCGCTGCGGATCATCGACCCGCAGCCCGATCTCGGGGGCCAGTTCCGCCTTCAGCGCCTCAAATTCGCCCTCCAGCACCAGCCGGCCCTCGTTGACGATGCCGACATGGGTGGCGACCTGTTCGATCTCGCCCAGCAGGTGGCTGGACAGCAGCACCGTCGCACCGGTCCGCTCCGGCAGGGCCTTCAGGAACCGACGCATGTCGACGATGCCGTCCGGGTCCAGCCCATTGGTCGGCTCGTCGAGCACGAGCACGGGTGGCGCGCCGAGCATGGCACGAGCCAGCCCCAGTCGCTGGCGCATGCCCAGGGAATAGTCGCTGACCCGCCGCCGCGCGGCGTCTGTCAGATCGACGACCTCCAGAACCCGATCGATCTCCGGGATCGGCAGGCCCATCAGCCTGCGCGTCAGGTCCAGATTCTCTCGCCCCGTCAGAGTGCCGTAGAAGCCGTGGGCTTCGAGCAAGGCCCCGACCCTGCGCGCCGCGCCGATCCGGTCGCGGCCCACGTCGATGCCGCAAACCTTCGCGGAGCCCTCGGTCGGCCCCAGCAACCCCAGCAGCAACTTCAGCGTCGTGGTCTTGCCCGCGCCGTTTCGCCCCAGGAAGCCGTAGACCGCCCTTTCCGGCACGGTCATCGACAGCCCGTCGACGGCCAGGTGCTGTCCGAACCGCCGCGTCAGCCCCTGCGTCTCGATCGCTGCGCGCATGTGGCCCCGCGTTTCATTTAAGTCTTAGGTAAAGTTGCGAAGCGCGCATCTTTAAGTCAAGATTAAAGATCAGACAGGAAACCCGCCCCATGGCCACCGACGACATCGCCCGCTTCCGCCGCCTGTGCGGCCAGTTCCGCTGGCTGGCCGTCTTCATGGTGTGCAGCGTGGCGGCCGTTCTGGTTCTGATGTTCGTCATCGCCCCGGCCGTCGCCCTGTCGCGCGGTGTCTTCCCCAGTCACGTCAGCCCCGTCGACCTGGTCGAAAAGGCGATCTGGACCACACCGACCCTGTTCTACCTCTATGCCGTCTGGTCGATCGGCTCGGCGCTGGGCGAGGTGTCGAAGGGACGACTGATCCAGCCGACACTGGCCCGGGCGTTGCGCCATGTCGGGGTCGCCCTGGGGCTGGGGGGCCTGCTGAGTGTGTTCGGCATCACCAACATCTCGCGCCTGATCGGCGGCAGTCAGGGCAGCTTCGCCTATTTCGACGTGGCCGGCATGACCCTGGGCATGATCGGCGGGGCCCTGTTCCTGCTGGGTCGCGTGGTCGACCACGCGGGCCGGGTCCAGGCCGAGCTGGACGAGATGATCTGATGCCGGTTCGCGTCACCCTGGACCGGCTGATCGTCGCGCGGGGCCTGAAGGCCCGCGACCTGGCCGCCGAGATCGGTCTTAGCGAGACCCAGCTGTCCCTGTTCCGGTCGGGCAAGGTGAAGGGCATCCGCTTCTCGACCCTGGCGCGGATGTGCGCCGTGCTGGGGTGTCGGCCGGGCGATCTTCTCGACTACGACCACGATCCCGCCGACCGGGTCCGTCCCGCCGACGAGGCGGTCTGAGCGGAACTCCGCCGCCCACCGCCCATTCCGCTCCTGCTGAAGGAGCTTTGCATGACCGACATCGACGACACCCTGGACGACATCAAGGACGCAGCCGCAGGCTTTCTGAACGCCGACGAGCGCGATGCCGGGCATGTGGCCCTGGGGGTCGCGGTGACCGTCGGCTTCGCCCTTCTGGCGACCGCTCTGGCGAGTGGTGCCATCGGGCCGCGCCGTCGGACGACGGCGCAGGTCATCGAGCGGGACGGCCCGATCACCGAGCGCCCGCGCGGCACGTTCAGCCTGCTCCTGCCGGCTGTCTTCTCGGCCACCACCCTGTCAGCCGTACGGGTCTGGAATGCCCCGGCCCGCCCGGAGCGAACCACCGCCATGGTGCTGTGGGCGGGGGCACAGGCGATCAATGCGCTCTGGATCGCGCTGCGTCCCGCCAGCCGCGGGATGCAGATCGCCGCGGCCATGACCTCCGCCGGCCTCGCCGCCGCCTTCGCCCACGAAGCGCGCAAGCTGGACCCGAAGGCCGGCAAGCTCGCCTCGCCGACCGGATCCGGGGTCAGGCTGGCCAACATCATCGACCGAAAGGCCGAGCAGACGGCGGCGACACTGCACTGATCGCGCTCAAGCAGCGCGCCGCCGCGCGGCGAGCGGTAGCGCCAAGACTCGGCCCGCCTTGCCCTGTCGGGCGGCTTCCTCTAGGGATCGCGCCCGAATTCGCGCCGGCCGTCGTGGCCGCGCCCCAGCTTCAGCGATCCCCTCATGGCGAAAATCAACGGCAACACCATCAAGCCCGGCATGGTGCTCCAGCACAACGGCGGCCTGTGGGTCGTGACCAAGGCCAGCCACGTCAAGCCCGGCAAGGGCGGCGCCTTCGCCAACGTCGAGGCCAAGAACCTGGAGACCGGCAACAAGCTGAACGAACGCTTCCGCTCCGAGGACAAGGTCGAGCGCGTCACCCTGGAGCAGAAGGACTTCTCCTACCTCTACGAACAGGGCGACGCCCTCGTGTTCATGGACGACACGACCTACGAGCAGATCGAGCTGCAAAAGGATTGGGTCGGCGAGGATTCGATCCCCTACCTCCAGGACGGCATGAAGGTCGTCATCGAGATGCACGAGGACCGTCCCATCGGCCTGTCGCTGCCCGATCAGGTGACCCTGACCGTCGCGGAGACGGAGCCGACCGTGAAGGGGCAGACGGCCTCGTCGTCCTACAAGCCAGCCCTCGCCGACAACGGCGTGCGCATCATGATCCCGCCCTACATGTCCGCAGGCGAGCGCATCGTCGTCGATACGGCGACCGGCGAATACGTCCGTAGAGCGGACTAGCCGCGCCGGAGCCTCTCCCTCCCTCTAGGGGGAGGGTCGTCGGCGCGAAGCGACGACGGGGTGGGGGCGGCTCGATACCCAACGCAGATCAGAGTTCGTTTCGCCTGGCCCTCCCCACCCGGCTTCGCCTGCGGCTCAGCCACCCTCCCCGGACGGGGAGGGAGAAGTCGTGCTAGGACACCCGCCATGGCCCTCGCCTCCGCCCTCGTTTCCGTGATGATCGACGCCGTCCGCAAGACGGCGCGTCCGATGCTGCGCGATTTCGGCGAGGTGGCGAACCTGCAGGTGTCGAGGAAGGGCCCGGGCGACTTCGTCACCGCCGCGGACATCAAGGCCGAGGACACGCTTTACGAACTGCTGATGAAGGCGCGCCCCGGTTACGGCTTCCTGGGCGAAGAACGCGGCCTGATGGAGGGGACGGACAAGTCCCACACCTGGATCGTCGATCCCATCGACGGCACCACCAACTTCATGCACGCCATGCCGCATTTCGCGATCACGGTGGGGCTGCAACGCTTCGCGCCGGACGGGTCGTCGGAAATCGTCGCGGGCGTCACCTACAACCCGGTCATGAACGAGCTGTTCTGGGCCGAGAAGGGCAAGGGCGCCTATCTGAACGACCAGCGCATCCGCGTCGCCGGTCGCCGGGACCTGTCCGAGAGCCTGATCGCCACCGGCCTGCCCTTCATCGGCAAAACGGGCCACGCCCAGGCCATCAAGGACATCCACGCCGTGGGTCAGCGCGTCGCGGGCATCCGCCGTCTGGGCTCGGCGGCCCTGGACTTCGCCTGGGTCGCCTGTGGTCGCTACGACGCCTATTTCGAGCGCAATCTGAAGCCCTGGGACGTGGCGGCGGGCATCCTGTTCGTCACCGAGGCCGGCGGCCTGGTCACCACCATCGACAATGACGGCGACCCCAAGACCGGCGCGACCATCCTGGCGGCCAATCCCGAGCTGCACGGGCCGCTTCGCAAGGTTCTGCGGGCGGCCTGAGCCGTCACCGACGCGTCATCGCCCCGCCCTACCCTGGCGGCATGATCCGGTTCATCCTCGCCGCCCTGCTCCTCGCCAGCCCGGTGACCGCCACACCCCTTGCTGAAGACCTGGCCATGCCGAACCCACTCGTCATCGCCCATCGCGGCGCATCGGGAGAGCGGCCCGAGCACACCCGCGCCGCCTATGACCTGGCCATCGACCAGGGTGCCGACTTCATCGAGCCGGATCTGGTCATGTCCCGCGACGGCCACCTGATCGTCCGCCACGAGAACGAAATCTCCGAGACCACCGACGTCGCCGCTCGCCCCGAATTCGCGGCTCGACGCACGACCAAGACCATCGATGGTCGACCCGTCACCGGCTGGTTCACCGAGGACTTCACCCTGGCAGAGCTGCGGACCCTGCGCGCCCGTGAACGCCTGCCCGCGCTCCGTCCCGACAGCGCCGCCTTCGACGGCCAGGAGCTGATCCTGACGTTTCAGGACGTCGTCGACATCGCCCGCGCGGGAAGCGCGCGGACCGGCCGCGTCATCGGCGTCGCGCCGGAGCTCAAGCACCCGTCCTATTTCGTCTCGATCGGCCTGCCGATGGAGCCGCCGCTGATCGCCGCGCTGGTGGCCAACGCACTGATGGCGACCGACAGCCCCGTCATGATCCAGTGCTTCGAGATCGACGCTCTGCGGTCGCTGAATCAGTCCACCGACGCCCCCCTGCTGCAACTGATGTCGCCCATCGGCGGCCCCGCCGATCATCCCGACCGGACCTATGCCGCGATGGCGACGCCGGAGGGGCTGGCCGAGATCGCCACCTACGCCGACGCGATCGGCGTCGAAACGGCGATGATCGTTCCGCGCCTGGCGTCCGGCGCGGCGGGCGATCCCACCCCCCTGGTCGCCGATGCCCATGCCGCCGGGCTCAAGGTCATCGTCTGGACGTTCCGCGCTGAGAACACTTTCCTGCCGACGGAATTCCAGGCTGGCGAAGATCACGGCCTCGGCGACCTCGGCGGCTGGCTGCGGCGCTTCTATCGGCTGGGCGTCGATGGGGTATTCACCGATCATACGGAAATGGCGATCGCGTCGCGGGAGTAGAGCGCCCCCAGTCTAGTTGGACTCGGGGGATACCGAGTCCAACGAGTCCATCTCTGAAATCAACCTGTCAGGATTCTGGAATATATAATTGATTGTTGTATATTTTATTCTCAGGCAGTCATAGGGCATGTTGGACCCTCTGGGATCGATACCGGCTCTGGCGCCCCTATCGATCGTCCGTTCGCGGGGACCGAGCCCCCTAGCTTTCGCGGAACTGCAGCTCGGCCAGTCGCGCATACAGACCACCCTTGGCCACCAGTTCGTGGTGGGTCCCCTCCTGCACCGCCATGCCGTCTTCCATCACGACGATCCGATCGGCGCGCAGCACGGTGGCCAGACGATGGGCGATGACCAGGGTCGTGCGCCCCTCCATCGCCTGATCCAGCGCGGCCTGGACCAGGGCCTCGTTCTCGGCGTCCAGGGCGCTGGTGGCCTCGTCCAGCAGCAGGATCGGCGCGTCGCGGACCAGGGCCCGGGCGATGGCCAGCCTCTGGCGCTGTCCGCCCGACAGGCTCTTGCCCCGTTCGCCCAGGGGCGTGGCGAACCCTTCCGGCAGGGCCTGGACGAAACCCAGGGCCTGGGCCTCTTCCGCCGCCTGACGGACCTCGTCCTCGGATGCCGCCTCTCGGCCAAAGCGGATGTTCTCCAGCGCGGAACCCGAGAACAGCGGCGCCTCCTGCGAAACCCAGGCGAACCGACCCCGAACCTCGACCGGATCGGCGGTCTTCACGTCCACCCCGTCCACGCTGACGGAGCCGCCCTGTGGGTCGTAGAAGCGCAGCAACAGGCGGAAGACGGTGGACTTGCCCGCGCCGGAGGGCCCGACCAGAGCGACCGTCTCTCCGGGCCGCACCGTCAGGTCGAAGCCCTTCAGCGCCGGCAGGTCGGGTCGACCCGGGTAGGCGAAGCGCACGCCCGCCATGGCCACGCGTCCCTCAGGCGGGCTGGGCAGGGCGACCGGTTGCTCCGGCGCCGCGATCTCGGCCTGCGCCCGCATCAGTTCGTCGATCCGCTCCATCGCGCCCGAGGCCTTCTGCACGTCGCCCCAGCTTTCGCCGAGCGCGCCCACGGCCCCGGCCGTGAACACCGACAGCAGAACGAACTGCAGCAGGGCCCCCGGCGTCATCGTGCCCCGCGCCACGTCCTGCGCGCCCAGCCACAGCACGAAGGTGATGCCGCCGAAGATCACCACGATAACCAGGGCCGTCATCCAGGCCCGGGCCCGCATTCGCGTCAGGGACACGCCGAACGCCTCTTCGACCACGCCGCCGAAGCGGGTCGTCGCGCTGTCGACGCGCCCGAAGGCCTGGACCGTCTCGATGGCGTCCACGCTCTCGCCCGCGAAGCCGACGGCGTTGGCGAACCGGTCCTGGGACCGCACGGTCAGTTTGCGGACCTGGCGGCCGAAGATGAAGATCGGGGCGATCAGCAGGGGCGCGGTCAACAGGACCAGTCCCGTCAGCTTGGGGCTGACGACGAACAACAGGGCGACCCCGCCGATCAGGGTCAGCAGATTGCGCAGGGCGAACGAGACCGAGGTGGTCAGCAGGGTCTCGACCAGGGCGATGTCCGTGGTCAGGCGGCTCAGCACCTCGCCCGTGCGCATGCGGGCGAAGAACGCCGGGTCCAGCCCCAGGATCCGCTCGAACAGCGACTTCCTCAGGTCGGCGATGACCCGCTCGCCGGTCTTGGTCACATAGAAATACCGGACGGCCGTCGCGATGCCGAGGGCGACGGCGTTGGCTCCCAGGAACAGGAACCACCGGTCGATATTCTGGCCGCCGTTCTCGAATCCGTGGTCGATGGCACCGCGCGCCGTCGCGGTCAGCGCCAGGGAGGCACCGGTCGAGGCCAGCAACCAGAACATCGCGATCAGGGCGTCGATCCGGTGCCGGACCAGAAAGGGCCACAACCGCAACAGGGGGCGCACGTCGCGGCTGCGGTCCCGCCGCTGGCCGGCCTCGCCCAGTTGCTCGACCAGGACGGCTCCGGCGCCGGGACGTCCGGCGGTGGAGCCCGCGCCAGTGGGGGAATCGAGACGTGGCGCGGCTGTATCAGTCATATCCCCGGCCTCTTGCCCCGGATGGGCCCCCGGTGTAAACGCCGCCGCTCGTTCCCGTCGGCTCGCTGGCGGGATTTCTCATTTACGCGCACCGACGGTCGGCATCGTCACCGCGCAGAGACCGGACACCGACCATGAAGCCCGATACCCACCCCGACTACCACTTCATCACCGTCACCCTGACCGACGGCTCGACCTACAAGACGCGGTCGACCTACGGCAAGGAAGGCGACGTGCTGAACCTGGACATCGATCCGTCGACGCACCCGGCCTGGACCGGCGGCAACCAGCAGATGCTGGATCGCGGTGGCCGCGTGTCGCGCTTCAACAACAAGTTCGGCGGCTTCATCAAGAAGTAGGTCCGGACTGTATCCGCGACGTCACGAAAGGCGCCGGTCGCGTGACCGGCGCTTTTTGTTTGTCCGGAACGTCGATAACATGATCCCGGGCGATCCTCGGGGCGTGGACACCGGGTTCCACGGGGCATCGCGTCAAGGCGATATGAGAATGAACCGACGTGAACTGACCCTGGGTGCCGCGGTAGCGGCCGTGGCCTTGCCCGCCATGGCGCAGACGGCCGCGCCCTATGCCCCGGTGACGACGTCCGACAGCCCCTACTACGCCGCCTTCGATGCCCAGATCGCTCGCCTGCCGGCCGCCGAGCAGCCGGACGTGCGCGCCTTCTATGAGCTGAACGGCTGGCGTCCCGTCTGGAACGCCGACCGCCTGCGCCGACTGAACGAGGCCGCCGGCCGTATCGAGCGCCACGGCCTGTCGCGCAACGACTTCTTCGACTTCGTGGGCCTTGCGGCCGATCCGGACAGCGCGGACCTGCGCACCACCACGGCCGCCCTGAAGTACGCCCGCGTCCTCGCCGAAGGGATGGTTCGACCCGAGACGGTCGAAGAGCTCTGGGAGATGCAGAAGAACCGCGTCGATCTGCCCGGCGGTCTGAACGACGCCCTGGTCCGCAACCAGCTGGTCGAGTGGTACGAGGGCCTGGCTCCGACCGACATCGGCTACAACAACCTGTCGGCCGGATACATCCGCTACCGCCGCCTGATCGCCCAGGGCGGCTGGCCCGCATTCCCGACGCGTCCCGGCACCCTGGAGCCCGGCGCCAGCGACAACCGCATCCCCGCCCTGATCGCCCGACTGGTGGCCGAAGGCGATCTGGCGGCCGAAGCCGGAAACCGCCTGTCCGCCGAGGGGCTGTTCTATGGACCGGAGCTCGAGGCCGCCGTTCGCGGCTTCCAGGCCCGCCACGGCCTCGCCGCCGACGGCCGGATCGGCCCGGGAACCCAGAGCTCCCTCGGCGTCTCCGCCGAGGACCGCGCCCGCCAGATCGCGCTGAACCTGGAGCGCCGTCGCTGGCTGAAGCGCGAGGTCAACCCCGAGCGGATCGAGGTGAACACCGCCGCCGCCATCATGGTCTACTGGAAGGACGGCCGGCCGGTTCACTCCAACCGTGTCGTCGTCGGCGCGCCCTCGACCCAGACCCCCAGCCTGGAGAAGCCGTTCGCCTCGGTCGTCGCCAACCCGCCCTGGTACGTCCCGGCCGGGATCGCGCGCCGCGAAATCCTGCCGCGCGGGCCCGCCTATCTGGCCAGCCAGAACATGTACATTCAGAACGGCACCGTCATTCAGCGCGCGGGGCCCACGGCAGCGCTCGGCTATGTGAAGTTCGAACTGCGCGACAGCTACGCCATCTTCCTGCACGACACGCCGTCCAAGGCCGCGTTCAACCTGTCGGTCCGCCAGCGCTCGCACGGCTGTGTGCGGGTGCAGAACGCGGTGGAGTTCGCCCGGCTGCTGCTGTCGCCCGACCCGACGCTGCTGGATCAGTTCGACGCCGCGCAGACGTCGCGTCGCACCACCCGCATCCAGACGGGGCGTGAGATCAGCGTGCGCCTGCTTTACTGGACGGCCTTCGTCGACGGTCAGGGCCGCGTGGCCTTCCGCGAGGACGTCTATCGCCGCGATCGCGTTCTGGCCGAGGCGCTCGGCATCGCCGTCGACCTGCCGGCCGTCGTCGCTGACGGGCGCGTGGATGTGAACGACGTCGGGCCCTAGGGTCTGATCCGGAAAAGTGTGAGCGGTTTTCCGGTCGCATCAAACCCCAGGAACCGGCTGGACCTTGATTCACGGCATCGGCGGAATCGCGAAGCGATTCCTTCTCGACCGATCAAGGTCTAGGGCTCAGGGCCGAAACGCCGCCTCCAGCATCCCCATCTGGGTCAGCACCGGGTTGACGTCGCTTTCTTCCGCCGCGTCCAGATACATGCGCCGGTCGAGATACAGCACCCGGTCATGCAGTTTTTCGGCTCGGACCAGATACTCGACCAGGGCAATGGGTATTTCGGGGTGGGTCGGCTCGGTCTCGGGCCTGCGCTCAGCCAGCCGGTAGCGCGGCTCGCACGCGGCCTCAGGGCTCATGTCCCCCTCTCGCACGGCGCGCTGGACCAGCAGCCACGAGGCGACCTGCATCAGCCGGGTCGTCAGCTTCATGCTCTCGCCCGCATAGGCCAGGGCCGCCAGACGCGACAACATCTTGGACTCGCGTCGACCGTCGCCGTCCAGATAGGCGGCGGTCTCCTCGACCAGCTCCATGCCTTCCTGGAAGGTCCTCTCGAACAGCTCGGAGCGCGCGAAGTCTCGCACCTCGCGAGTCTTCGCGGCCTGGGGGACTTGAAGGTCGTCACTCGCCGTCATCTCAACTCGCACTCTGTCGCCCCGGCCGGTTCAGCGGACCGGATCGGCACCGTGCCCCCCACGCCTGCAACGGCCATGCCACGGATCGCCTCCACGCGGAACCGTCAGCCACCAAAGTTGAACAGGGCGTCCGCGGCCGACTTCTTGGCGTTCTTGGCGGCGATCGCAGCCTTGGATCGGTCGATCTCGGCCTGCAGCGCGTCCATGCGTTCGTTCAGTTCCTCGACCGAATACAGGTCCAGGTCCTCGCGCCCCAAGGCCGTCACGCCCGCGCCGCGCGCGGAGCGGGGCTCCAGATCCTCGAACGTCATCGTCGCCTCCTTGGCCCGAAACCGTCGTCCCTATAGTTACGCGCCCGGACACGGACGATTGCAAGAGTCGGGAGAGCGCCATGCGGGTGATCGAAATCGAAGGTGGCGCCGGGCCCGCGGACGGGCTGCGCCTGGCCGAACGCCCCGACCCCGTGGCCGGACCGGGCGAGATCCGCATTCGCGTCCGGGCTGCCGGCGTGAACCGGCCTGATCTGCTGCAACGGATCGGCTCCTATCCTCCCCCTCCCGGGGCGTCGGACATCCTGGGACTGGAGGTCGCGGGCGAGGTGGACCAGATCGGCGACGGAACGACCCGCTGGAAGCTCGGCGACAGGGTCTGCGCGCTTCTGGCCGGCGGAGGCTATGCCGGACAGGCGGTCGTCGACGCCCGGCATGCCCTGCCCGTCCCGGATGCCCTCGATTTCGTCCAGGCGGCGGCCCTTCCGGAAACGGTGTTCACCGTCTTCGCCAATGTCTTCGAGGCCGGCGGCCTTCAACCCGGCGAGACGCTGCTGCTTCACGGTGCCACTTCGGGCATCGGGGTCACCGCGATCCAGATGGCCGGGGCTCTGGGGGCGCTGGTCATCGCGACATCACGAACGGCCGCAAAAGCCGCCGCCGCACTGGACCTCGGCGCCGACGTCAGCCTGAACGCCGCCAAGGGCGATCTGGCGCAGGGCATAGCATCGGCCGGCGGGGCCGACGTCATACTGGACATGGTCGGAGCGGCCTATGCCGAGTTGAACCTGAACGCCCTGCGGGCCGGCGGGCGATGGGTCGTCATCGGCACCCAAAGCGGCAACCTGGCGCAGGTCGATTTGCTGCGACTGATGCTCAAGCAGGCTGTCCTCACCGGGTCCACTTTGCGCCGTCGGTCCGCCGACGAGAAGGCGCGGCTGGCCGCGGAGATCGAACGCGTGGTCTGGCCGTGGGTCGCGTCAGGCAAGCTGCGACCGCCGATCGACGCGACCTTTCCGCTGGAACAGGCCGCGCTCGCCCACCTCCGGCTGGAGGCGGGCGATCACGTCGGCAAGATCGTCCTGACGATCTGACGATCTACCAGCGGCCGCCGCCACGAACGGGGCGCAGCGAGGAGATCCGGTCGTTCATGCCCCACCGGTCCAGGTTGCGGACACTGCCAGTGAAGGTCTGGCACTGCCCGCGGAAGTTGGCGTCGACGCAGGCTTCCCAGGTGCCGTTCATCTGCATGGAACTGATGCGGTCGTTGAAGCCGGAGCTGCCCAGGTTTGGGATTTCCCCGCGCAGCGTCTCGGAATAGCCGCGGAAGTTGGCGTCCTGATAGACGGTGATGGTGTTGCGGCCGCCACCGTTGTTGCCGCCACCCCAACCGCCACCATTGTTGTTTCCGCCACCCCAGCCGCCGCCATTGTTGCCGCCGCCGCCATTGCCGTTGTTCTCCCAGCGACCACGCACGTTGTAGCAGACCAGGAGGCCGTTATCGTTGCCGATATCGCTCGAGGAACAGGCCCCCAGGTCGATCGAGCTGGAGCGCGAGTTGCCTCGCGTGTCGCGGCAGTCGGCATAGAGCCGTCCCTGGTTCACATAGGCCCCGTTGCAGGTCTCGGCGTAGCTGCCGCGAGGTGCTCCGCGGGACTGCGCCTCGGCCGACTGCGGCGCGGCGCTGAAGCCGACGGTCGCGAGCGCGGCCCCGGCGGCGATATAGGCGAGGGTCTTCATGATCTTCCTCCTTGGGGTCACCCCCGGACGCCGAAGCGCGCCCGATACGACAATGTTCACCGACGCAGATGAACCGGAACTGTATGCGATCTTCAGCGGACGGCCCAGACGGACCAGAGAGCCGACGTTGGCATCGGCCCCGGCAAAGATCAGCGATCCAGCTTCAGGAAGCGGCATTCGGTCCTTTTCAGAAACCTTCCGAGGGGATGATGCCTCGTGTCGTAGGCATTCGTCATGCCTCTCTCGTCGCACGCGAAGACGACGTTTTCTTTTAAGGCGAATAGGCCTATATCGACGGCATACGCGCCCGGCCGAAAGGTCGGGCGCCGTCGTATCCGGCGCCCGGGCTCACCGGGCCGCCCACACTCCGGGACACTGCCCATGACCGACATCCTGATGCCCAAGGCGACCGCCGTCTGGCTGGTGGACAATACCTCGCTGACGTTCGAGCAGATCGCCGCCTTCTGTGGTCTCCACCCGCTGGAGGTGCGCGGTATCGCCGACGGGGACGTGGCCCGCGACATTCGCGGCGTCGACCCGATCACAGGCGGCCAACTGGCCCGCGAAGAGCTGGACAAGGCCCAGGCCGACGAAACCTATCGCATGCAGGCCATCGTCAGCCGCCACGCCGAGCTGATGAAGGCCGCCAAGCCCGCGCCGAAATACACGCCTGTCTCGCGCCGCCAGGATCGTCCTGACGCCATCATGTGGTTCGTGAAGAACCACCCGGAGGTCACCGACGCCCAGATCGCCAAGCTGCTGGGCACCACCAAGGCCACGATCGACAGCGTGCGCAATCGCACCCACTGGAACAGCCCCAACATCAAGCCGGTCGACCCGGTGACGCTCGGCCTCGTCGGGCAGCTGGTGCTTGACGAACTGGTGTCCAAGGCCGCCGAGAAGAAGAACCGCGACGACGCCAAGAAGGGCGGCCCCGCTCTCGAGCCCGTCGCCGCCGAGCCGGTGGAGCCGGAGTTCGTCCCCGAAGAGCGCGAACGCCGCACGGCAGAGCCGACCGCCGCCTCGGTCTTCGGCGACCGCAGCTAAGGCGCTCCGCGATCGGCAAAGAAAGAAGCCCGCCCGGCGTGCGCCGGGCGGGCTTTTTCGTTCACGACCGCCGCATCACTCGGCGGGGGCCGGACCCGGTATGCTGGGCGGCTCGACCGGCGGCAGGCTCGGGGCCTCCGGCAGGGTCGGGGCGTCCGGCAGATCCGGCAAGTTCACATCAACGGCAACATTGGTGTCGGCCGCGTCCTCGATCGGGTTGTCGTTCCCGTTCAGCAGCACGAAGGCGATGATCGCCACGACCACCAGCAAACCGATGACCAGGAAGGCCACAACACCGCCGCCCCCGCCGCTGCGCCGTTCCGGCTGGACGTTGACGGTCGTGTGGGTCGGCTGTGCGACCGGCCGCTCGGGCGGAGGCATGTTCGGATCGGTCATGGATCAGTTCCCCGGCGCGGCGGGCGCGGCCACCTCGGGCAGGTCGACGTCGACGTTGATGTCTTTCGTCTCGGGCGTCATCGCGCCGCCGGCGAAGACGAAATAGGCGACGATCGCCAGAACGACGACGATGCCGCCGACGATGAAGGCCAGCCCGGTGTTGCCGCCGCCGCTGTTGGTGTTCTCTGCCAATATAGTCTCTCCCACTCAGGATTGATCCCTGTGCGGCAAGAACACCGGTCACGCTTGCCGGTTCCGAACCCACAGGCGTGACAGGGCCTGACTTTGGACGTCGTGCCCCTTATGTTCTCGAATCCCCTGCCCCGAGTTGCCCAGTTTGACCGACGCCCTTCCCGCCCCGCGCATCTCCGACCTGGCCCGTTCGCGCGGGCCCGGCGGCATGGCCGGTGAGACGCCAGACTATCTCGCCGGCCTGAACCCTGAACAGCGCGCGGCGGTCGAGGCGACAGAAGGACCGGTGCTGGTTCTCGCGGGGGCCGGCACCGGCAAGACCCGCGTTCTGACCACACGCCTCGCGCACATCCTGGCCACAGGCCGGGCGCGGCCCTGGGAGCTGCTGGTCGTCACCTTCACCAACAAGGCCGCGCGCGAGATGCGCCAGCGGATCACCCATCTGATCGGCCCGTCCGCCGAGGGACTGCGCTGGCTCGGCACCTTCCACTCCGTCGCCGCCCAGATCCTGCGTCGTCACGCCGAACTGGTGGGGCTGAAGTCCAGCTTCACCATCCTGGACACCGACGATCAGGAGCGGCTGCTCAAGCAGTTGCTGGAAGCCGCCAACATCGACACCAAGCGGTGGACGCCCAAGTCGCTGGCCGGGCTGATCGATCACTGGAAGAACCGGGGCTGGACACCGGAAAAACTGCCGTCCGGCGAGGACTTCGCCAACGGCAAGGGCCAGACATTATACGCCGCCTATCAGGCGCGGCTGGTCACGCTGAACGCCTGCGACTTCGGCGACCTGTTGCTGCACAACCTGACGATCCTGTCGCAGCACGCGGATTTAGCAGAGGAATATCGGCGGCGGTTCCGCTACATCCTTGTCGACGAGTATCAGGACACCAATGTCGCCCAGTATCTGTGGCTGCGGCTGCTCACCTCATCCACCGGCAACGTTTGCTGCGTCGGCGACGACGATCAGTCGATCTACGGCTGGCGCGGTGCCGAGGTGGACAACATCCTGCGGTTCGAGCGGGACTTTCCGGGCGCCAAGATCGTCAAGCTGGAGCGGAACTATCGCTCGACGCGGCACATTCTGGGGGCGGCGTCGGGCCTGATCGCGGCCAACCGCGACCGGCTGGGCAAGACCCTGTGGACCGAGGACCAGACCGGCGACAAGGTTCGCGTGCGCGGCGTCTGGGACGGCGAGGCCGAGAGCCGCCTGATCGCCGACGAGATCGAGGTCGCGAGGCGCGACGGCCGAAACTATAAGGATATGGCGGTCCTGGTTCGGGCGTCGTTCCAGATGCGGGCGTTCGAAGAGCGGTTCGTGCTCTTGGCCATCCCCTATGTCGTCATCGGCGGCCCGCGCTTCTTCGAGCGCGCCGAAATCCGCGACGCCCACGCATACTTGCGCCTGATCCAGTCCGAGGACGACGACCTGGCCTTCGAACGCATCGTCAATGTGCCCAAGCGGGGCATCGGTGACACCAGCGTACAGAAGATCCTGCAGATCGCCCGGCACAGGGGCGTCTCGGCCATGACGGCGGTGCGCGAGTTGATCGTGTCCGACGAGCTTCAGGCCCGCACCCGCACGGCCCTGTCCACCTTCGTCCGCGACCTCGACCGCTGGCGCGCGCTGGCGGCCGACACGCGCCACTGGCTGCTGACCGAGACGGTGCTGGAAGAGAGCGGCTACGTCGATATGCAGAAGGCCGACCGCGCCACCGGCCCGGCGCGGCTGGACAACCTGAAAGAGCTCACCCAGGCCATGCAGTCGTTCGAGACCCTGGGGGCCTATCTGGAGCATGTCTCGCTGGTCATGGACCTGGACCGGGGGCCGTCGTCGGACGCGGTGCAGATCATGACCCTGCACGGCGCGAAGGGGCTGGAGTTCCCGCTGGTCTTCCTGCCGGGCTGGGAGGAAGGCGTCTTTCCGAGCCAGCGCAGCATCGACGAGAAGGGCGAAAAGGGCCTGGAGGAAGAACGCCGCCTCGCCTACGTCGGCGTGACGCGGGCCAAGCAGGACGCGCGAATCTCCTTCGCCGCCAACCGCCTGGTCTATGGCCGCTGGACCAGCCAGCTGCCCAGCCGCTTCGTCGACGAACTGCCCATCGACCACGTCGAGGCCGAGAGCGACACCGGCTACTACGGTGCCTCCGCCGGCATGAAGGAGGCCAAGTCCCGCTGGGACGAGGCCCCCTCCTTCGGCGCGGGCTACTCCTCCCCCGGCTGGCAGCGCGCCCAGAGTTTCGCCGCGTCCAAGGCCCCCGCCGCCCGCCCCGCCCGCCAGACCCTGATCGAAGGCGACGGCCGCCTCATCGCCACCGCCGACCCGACGGCAGGAGGCGGCTGGAAGAAGGGCGAGCGCGTGTTCCACCAGAAGTTCGGCTATGGCGCGGTGCGGGTGGTCGAGGGCAACAAGCTGACCGTGGAGTTCGAAAAGGCCGGTGAGAAGCGGGTGATCGACACGTTTGTGGAGCGGGTGGAGTGACCATTAGCCCGCAGTCAGGTAAGGTCATTGCATGGCTGACGGCGCTCTAAACATAAAGCTCGACGACTATGCCTCCGCGAAGCTCGCGATGAAGGCGAAAGCCATGGGCGTCTCCCCCGAGGAGTTTGCGACCCGTGTGATTACTGAGGCCGTTGAACCCGTCGCCGACCTCAAGTCCGATCACGCCTCGAACTACGATCTCCAGGAAGAGGGCCGCCCCTGGGCCGAAGTCCGGCCGGAGCTGGTGGCCCGGATGAAGCGGAAACTCGCCGAGCGGTCGTGATCCTCACCGTCTCTGATCAGGCTCGAAGGGACATCGACGCCCAGATCGATTGGCTCGCAAAACGATCGCCCGCATCGGCAGAGCGGGCGCTGGATGCCATCCTTTCAACGTTCGACCTTCTTCAGGACTTCCCGCTGCTGGGAAACGAGACCGAACGCGGCTGGCGCGAGAAGAAGGTGGAGTTTGGCCGCGACGGATATGTGATTTGCTACGTTGTTCGGCCCGCCGACCTTTTCGTCGTTCGCTTCTTCCATCCGCGTCAGGATCGCGGCGAAACCGGAGTTGAAAGCTAAGGTTTCGTTAGCGGCTAGCACTCACCTTCCCCCCGTGCGCCCCGCCCTCCCCATCACCCCGCCGACCGAGCACCCCCCACCCGTCTGGGAGCAGGTGCTGGCGGGGCTCGTGGTGGTCATGCTGACCCAGGCCCTGATCGGCCCCGTATTCGCGCCGACGCAGGAGGAGACGCCGATCCTGCGGCTGGTGTGGCTGCCGGTCTATGCGATCATCGCCGGGCTGATTCTGTTTCGCCTGCCCGCCATGGTCCGGGCCTGGCCGGTGTGGATCATGCTGGGCGTGCTGGTGCTGCACGCCTTCGCCTCGAAGTGGTGGTCGATCGATCCGGAGGTGACCCAGAGGCGGGTCATCGCCATGGCCATCTCATCCGCCTTCGCCGTCTATCTGGGCGTCGCCTTCCGCGGGCCGCACCTGCCGCGCCTGCTGATGCTGTGTGGCCTTGCCATGGGGCTGGGCAGTCTGGTGATGATCGCCGTCAATCCGACCATCGGCATCCACCAGGCCGAGAACGCCGGCCTGTGGCGGGGCCTGTGGTACGAGAAGAACCAGATGGGTCTGGTCATGTCGGCCGCCGCCGTGGCCGCCGCCGCCTGTCTGGCCTCGGGCGATCCGCGCCGCCTCCTGCCCGGCATCACCCTGGTCGTCGCCACCGCCCTGGTGCTGGCGACCCAGTCCAAGACCTCACTGTTGTGCCTGATCCTGGGGACCGGCGGCATCGGCGGTCTCTGGGCGATGCAGAGGGGCGGCGGGGCCTTCTCTATCGTCGCGCTGTGGTTCGGCGTCGTGATCAGCGCCGTGGCCGGATATGTCTTCATCACCGATCCTGAGACCGTGCTGGTGGCGCTCGGCAAGGACCCGTCCCTGACCGGCCGGACCGACATCTGGGCCGCCCTGATGCGCGACGTGGCTGAGCGGCCGTGGACGGGCTTCGGCTATTCCGCCTACTGGGGCATCGATTCCGTGCCCGCCGAGTTCATCCGCATGGAGACCCAGTGGCCTGTGCCGTCGGCGCACAACGGCTGGATCGACCTGCTGATCCAGCTGGGCTGGCCGGGTGCCATCCTGACCGGCGGGGTGGTCCTGCTGGCGCTGGTCGTCACCCTGTTCCGCATTCCCGGCGCGGGCGCGCGCGAGGGCTATTGGGCCGTCGGGTACCTCGCCGTCTTCCTGCTGCTAAGCCTGTCCGAGAGCGTGCTGCTGAGCCACGCCAACCTACCTTGGACCCTGCTGCTCGCCATCCTCGCCCGCGCCCTGGCGGCCGAGCCCGAGGCGGTGCGCGCGCCCCTTGCCCGCCCGGTGCGCGCGGCCTACCAGACGGCTCCCCGAATCGCCGCACACTCAAGTCATGCCCGCCTCCGTCGCCCCGTCCCTGTTCGATGACATGCCCGAGCCGCCCAAGCCTGCGGCCCCCGCGCCTGCGCCCGAGCCGGCCCTGAAACCCCAGGCCGCGGCGGCACCCGCGCCCGCCGCTCCGACGCCGACCGGCGGCTATTCGGCGTCGTCGATCGAGGTGCTGGAGGGGCTGGAGCCCGTCCGCAAGCGTCCCGGCATGTACATCGGCGGCACCGACGAACGCGCCCTGCACCACCTGTTCGCCGAAGTCCTGGACAACGCCATGGACGAGGCGGTGGCCAAGCACGCCAAGCTGATCACCGTCGACCTCGACGCCGACGGCGTGCTGTCGGTTCGCGACGACGGTCGGGGCATCCCCGTCGACCCCCATCCCAAACACCCGGGCAAGTCCGCGCTCGAGGTCGTGATGACCGTGCTCCACTCCGGCGGCAAGTTCTCGGGCAAGGCCTACGAAACGTCCGGCGGCCTGCACGGCGTCGGCGTCTCGGTCGTCAACGCCCTGTCGGACGTGCTGGACGTCACCGTCTGGCGCGACGGCTTTGAGTGGAAACAGTCGTTCAGCCGGGGCCTGCCGCTGGCACCCATCCAGCAGGTCGGACCGTCCAAGAAGCGCGGCACCCTGATCCGTTTCCACCCGGATGCCGAGATCTTCGGCGTCGGCGCGGCCTTCAAGCCCGCGCGCCTGTTCCGCATGGCGCGCTCCAAGGCCTATCTGTTCCGGGGCGTGGAGATCCGCTGGACCTGCGCGGCGGAACGGATCACCGACCACACCCCGACCGAGGCGACCTTCCACTTCCCCAACGGCCTCGCCGACGCCCTGGCCGAACGCATCGGCGAGATGGAGACTGTCACCCCGACCTTCTCGGGCCGAGTGGAGAGGAAGGGCGAGGCCGGGGCGGTCGAATGGGCCGTGACCTGGTCGCCCATCGGCTTCGGCGACGCCGACAGCTTCGTCCAGTCCTACTGCAACACCGTCTCGACGCCCGACGGCGGCACCCACGAGGCGGGCTTCCGCGCGGCCCTGGTCAAGGGGCTCAAGACCTATGGCGAACTGACCAACGAGAAGCGCGCGGTCCAGATCACGGCCGAGGACGTCATCGCCAACGCCGGTGCCCTGATCAGCGTCTTCATCCGCAATCCCGAGTTCCAGGGCCAGACCAAGGACCGCCTGTCCTCGCCCGACGGCCAGAAGATCGTCGAGGCCCTGATCCGCGATCCGCTGGACCACTGGCTGACCGAGAACCCGAAACAGGCCAACGTCCTCTTGGGCTTCATCATCGAGCGCGCCGAGGACCGGCTGCGCCGCCGAAAGGACAAGGAGGTCCAGCGCGCCGCCGCGACGCGCAAGCTGCGACTGCCCGGGAAGCTGGCCGACTGCTCGCGCCAGTCCGCCGACGGCACCGAACTGTTCATCGTCGAGGGCGACTCGGCCGGCGGCTCGGCCAAACAGGCGCGGGATCGCGCGACCCAGGCCATCCTGCCCCTGCGCGGCAAGATCCTGAACGTCGCCTCGGCAACCGCCGACAAGCTGCGCCAGAACATCGAGCTGAACGACCTGATCCTGGCGCTGGGCGTCACGCCCGGCCCGCGCTTCGATATCGAGGCCCTGCGCTACGAGCGGATCGTGATCATGACCGACGCCGACGTGGACGGGGCCCATATCGCGGCGCTGCTGATCACCTTCTTCTACCGCTCCATGCCCGAGGTGATCCGCCAGGGTCGGCTGTTCATGGCCCTGCCGCCGCTCTACCGGCTCCAGGCCGGGCCGCTCAGCGAATACGCCCGCGACGAGGCCCACCGCGAGGAGCTGATGGCCACGGTGTTCAAGGGCAAGAAGGTCGAGCTGGGCCGGTTCAAGGGCCTGGGCGAAATGATGGCCTCCCAGCTGAAGGAGACCACCATGGACCCGAAGAAGCGCACCCTCGCCCGCGTCACCCTGCCCGCGTCCGAGGAGGACATCGAGGACCTGGTCGAGCGCCTGATGGGCAAGAAGGCCGACGCCCGCTTCCGCTTCATCCAGGACAACGCCCGCTTCGCCGTCGCGGAGCTTGACGTATAGCACGGTAAGGAACATCCTTACGCCATGATCACCAGTCGGATCACTTCCAAAGCGCAGACGACCGTGCCGCAGGCCGTTCGCACAGCACTCGGCGTGCAGCCGGGAGACGACTTGGCCTACGAGATCACGGATGGACGGGTGGTGCTGACAAAAGCGCGGTCCATCCTCGAAGATGACCCCTTCGCGGAGTTCGACGAATGGGCGTCGGAGGCAGATCAGCGAGCTTATGCCGGACTTTGAACGAGGCGACGTTGTTCGCGCCCCGTTTCCCTACACCGACCGAGACACGGTCCAGCATCGTCCGGCTGTCGTCGTAGCGACAGGCCTGGGGCCAACTGGCAAACTGTGCTGGGTCGTGATGGTCACCAGCGCCGAGAACCGATCCTGGCCCGGAGACGTGTCACTTGAGGCCAACTACGAGGATTGCGGCCTCCCAGCCCCCTCCCTTGTGCGTTCGGCGAAGATCGCGACGACTGACCGGAATCGCCTTGGCCTGCTGGGTCGCCTGCCCGCACCTGCGTTCGAGTCTGTCTTGAATGCGATCCACGCGCGACTTTCGCGCTAGAAGTCGCCTTAACGCCCCCGCTGAAGGACGTTCGTCACACGCCGTCCCAGCGGATCGCGCGACACCCAGCTGTCGCCCACCCCGGCCTCGATCATGGGCGAACAGAAGCGCGAGATCATCATGATCGCGGGCGAGATGTCGTTCAGACAGACCCGGTCGCCCTCGACCCGCCAGCGCGCGGAAATGGTGCGTCCGCTGGAGAAGCGCGCCGTGTAGCTGCCGTCCGGATTGAACCAGTGCCGGACCCAGCCGCCGTCCGGATACTGGGACACCAGAGTGTTGCCGAAGGCGCGCTCGATCTCGGCGCTGGCCGATATCGGCACGGCCGTCGCGGCAGCAGCCACCAGACCGGCCAGAGCCAGCGTGGAACGCATCATCCTCATGCCGGAAGCCCTTCCGTCACCCCATCCCCGGAGCAATCCTTAACGAACGTTCACACTTGCGCAAGCGGGGCGGTGCGACGCCGAATACTTGACTCAGGCGTGGGGATTTCCATATACGGCGGGCAGTACGGAACAGGACTGGCGATTCGCGCCGCCCGCACGCCCCCAGGACACGGGCGGTTCCGCGCGTATCTCCGCCGAGACCACGAGGGTCCGGCACTCCTTTTCCCGCCGAGGCCCGTCCGTGCCTTCGGCTCTTCGTCATAAGGACGCATGACAGAATTCTCGCAGCTGGGCCTCTCGCCCACCACGCTTCAGGCCGTCATCGACACCGGCTACACCACCGCCACCCCGATCCAGGCCCAGGCCATTCCCGTGGCCCTCGCCGGCCGCGACGTGCTCGGGATTGCCCAGACCGGCACCGGCAAGACCGCCGCCTTCACCCTGCCGCTCGTCGAGCGACTGTCCAAGGGCCGCGCCCGGGCCCGCATGCCCCGCGCCCTCGTGTTGGCCCCGACCCGCGAACTGGCCGACCAGGTCGCCATGAGCTTCGAGAAATACGCCAAGGGCACCAAGCTGAGCTGGGTCCTGCTGATCGGCGGCGTCTCCATGGGCGACCAGGTCGCGGCGCTGAACAAGGGCGTGGACGTGCTGATCGCCACGCCCGGCCGGCTGCTGGACCTGTTCGAGCGCGGCAAGATGCTGCTGACGGGCGTAGAGCTGATGGTCGTCGACGAGGCGGACCGCATGCTCGACATGGGCTTCATCCCCGACATCGAACGCATCTTCAAACTGACGCCGCCCAAACGTCAGACCCTGTTCTTCTCGGCCACCATGCCGCCCGAGATCACCCGTCTGACGACCCAGTTCCTCAAGGATCCGACCCGGATCGAGGCTTCGCGCCCGGCCATGACGGCCGAGACCATCACCCAGTATCTGGTCCGCATCCCCTCGTCCGATCCCAAGGCCAAGCGCGCGGCGCTGCGTGAACTGATCGGCCGCGCCGACGTCAAGAACGGCATTGTCTTCTGCAACCGCAAGTCCGAAGTCGACGTGGTGGCCAAGTCGCTGAAGCAGCATGGCTTCGACGCCTCGCCGATCCACGGCGATCTGGACCAGTCCCTGCGAACCAAGACCCTGGCCGCCTTCCGCTCTGGTGAGCTGAAACTGCTGGTCGCCTCCGACGTCGCCGCGCGCGGCCTGGACATTCCCGACGTCAGCCACGTCTTCAACTACGATGTGTCCCATCACGCCGACGACTATGTGCACCGCATCGGTCGCACCGGGCGCGCGGGCAAGCTGGGTCAGGCCTTCATGATCGTGACCCCGGCCGACGACAAGTCGCTCGACAAGGTCATGAAGCTGATCAAGATGAACCCCGAGGAACTGGTGCTCGATCTGGATTGGTCGAACCTCGGCGGGGCCCGCCGCGCCCGTGCCGAAACCAAGGCTGCCGTCGTCGAGACGCCGCGTTCAGACGTCGCCCCCTCGGCGTCGGAAGCCGAGCCGCTGGCACGCCGCACGCGAAGCCGCCGCTCCAGCAAGGCCACCGCGCCCGAGCTCGCTCCGGCCGTCGTCATGGACACCGCCCCCGCCCCCGCACCGGCTGCTTCGGAACCTGCGGCGACGCCCGTCGAAGCCGTCTCCGCCGAGCCGCGCCTGCGCCAGGCCGACCGCCGTCCGGGCGGCCGCACCGAGCGCGACGCCCCGGCGGCGCGTGAAGGCTCGGGCTTCGGGTCGGACATCCCCGCCTTCCTTCGCCGCCCGGTCGCGCTGAAGGCCTAGACTGCAACCCTAGCGAGTATTCACGCGCGGCTTTAACCCGGTGTTACGGAAGCCCGGCTAACACTCCTCCGGAACGACGGGCATGCGATCCCGCCGCGCCCGGGGGAGCAGAATGACAGGCCAGGTCCAGACCACGCTGCGAAGCCCCGAGGCCTTCTCCCTGGCGCGTCGCGCGGTCGAGGAGATGGAGGCGGCGCACGTCTGGCCCACGCCCCTGAACTTCGAACTCTGGGTCCACTATCTCGGCGAACCCGAAGGCCCCCTCGGCCAGGAAATGCGCCGGCTGCTGGCTGACGGGACAGTCTTTTCGGAAGGCACGTCCGAAATGCTCGCCGCCGAATACCTGCCCCGCGGGCGGCTGTCCGAGGAGATCCGCGACGCCGGCGCCGTGCTGAACCGCGAACTTTCGACGGTCTCGGAAGCCATCGCCAAGGCGCAGCAGTCCCAGGCCGCCTATGGCCAGACCCTGGCGGGCGCCTCGGCCCACCTGGAAACGGCGTCAGAGCCCACGGCCCTGCTGGGCGTGGTCTCCAAGCTGACCAAGGCGACGACCCAGGTGCAGGCCGAGAACGCCACGCTGGAGCGGCGTCTGGAATCATCGACCAAGGAGGTCGCTCGCCTGCGCGAGCATCTGGAGCAGGTCCGGCGCGACGCCATGACCGACGCCCTGACCAACTTGGCGAACCGCAAGGCCTTCGACGAGGAACTGCTGCGCGCCTGCGACGAGGCCGACAAGAAGCGCCAGCCCATGACCCTGGCGGTCCTGGACATCGATCATTTCAAGCGGTTCAACGACACCTGGGGTCACCAGACCGGCGATCAGGTGCTGCGCTATGTCGCCAGCGTGATCGGCCGCGTCTCGAAAGCGCCCCGCGTCGCCGCTCGATACGGCGGCGAGGAGTTCGCGGTGATCTTCCCCGGTGAGAGCGCCGCGGTCGTCGAGGCCGCCCTGAACAGCATCCGCGTCGAGATCGGTGCTCGGGCGCTGCGGCGGCGCTCGACCAACGACGAACTGGGCGCCGTCACCATCTCCGCCGGCCTGGCCCAGCGCCAACCGGGGGAATCCGGTGCCGACCTGCTGGGCCGGGCGGACGAAGCCCTCTACGCCTCCAAGCGCGCGGGTCGGAACAAGGTGACGAACGGCGAACGCCTGGCCGAGGCGGCCTGACCAAATCCATCCGTCACGGCGATCAGGCTGTCGAACCCGGCCGAGCGCCTGCTAGGCTGAGCCGATGCGCAGTTTCGCCTTCGCCGTCGCCTACTGGGGCCTGTCCATCGGCTACGGCCTGACCGCCGCCTTCGCCGCCCTGATCCCCGGTCGCGACGCCACCGCCTTCGTGATCCGCGCCTATGTGCGCCGCATGGTCCAGGCCATGCGTCTGTTGGCCGGCATCCGGATCGAGGTCCGGGGCAAGGACCGCCTGCCCGCCGGGGCCTTCATCATCGCGTCCAAACACCAGAGCTGGGGCGATGGCTTCGCCACCTATGACCAGTTCGACGACCTGGCCTTCGTCACCGGCGACCATCTGGAGAAGTTCCCGCTGCTGGGAACCGTGCTGAGGAAGCTGGGGGCCATCGTCGTCAACAACTGCGGGGGCCGCGAAGCCCGCGACTCGCTGAAACAGAGCGGCGCGACCGCCCACCGCGAGGGCCGCCGCATCCTGATCTACCCCGAAGGCAATCTGGCCAGGGTGGGCGAGAAATTCCGCTATCGCTCGGGCGTCTGGCACATGTACCGCGACTTCGACATGCCCGTGGTGCCGCTGGCGTCGAACCTCGGCCTGTTCTGGCCGCAGGAGGCGTTCCGCAAGACGCCCGGGCTGGCGACGCTGGAGTTCCTGGACCCCATCCCGACCGGCCTGGGCAAGGAGGCGTTCCTGGCCCGCCTGGAAGAGGTCATCGAGCAACGCACCGCCGAACTGATCGCCGAGGCGCGCGGCGGGCCTGTGGTGCCGGCGGTGCGAGTGCTCGCCCCGGACGAGGCGCGCCGGGCTGGCCAGATCGTTGCCCCGGCGCGAGACGCGGCGCGTCCCTGAAATCCGTTCAACGCGGTAGCGCATCCGCTGCACGCGAGAGCGGAACGGGATCGGGGCGTCACTTGAGCAGCGGACCCACTTTCTTTTCCAGAAGGGCCACCAGCTCGGGCTGCATGAAGGCGTAGTCGTCGGGGATGTCGAGGCAGACGACGCGGGCGGACTTCAGGCTCTGTCGGAAGCGCTTCTGGAGCCGGGCGCGGTGGGCGCGCTCCATGACGAAGATGATGTCGGCCCATTCGACGAGTTCATCCGTGCAGGGCTCGTCCGCATCGGGGGCCAACCCGGCCGACGCCGTCTCCACCCCCGGCCAGTCGGCGAACACCCGCTCGGCCGTCGGCGAGCGGAGGCGGTTGCGGGAGCAGAGGAAGAGGAGGTTGGTCAGGTTGCCACCGATAGTGGATCAACCTCTCCCAAAGGCTTAGCCGACGCCTTTGCCTGGGGATCAAAGGCCTTTGGTCGGAAGTAGAGATCCAGTTTATACTGGACTCGGTCAGATGGGTCGATGTTGTGCAAGAGTGAGTACGTTTCGACCCATTTTAGGAATTTCTCGCGCCCTTCGCCGTGTGCGCAATTCAAAGCGATCAGGGTAATCTCAGCGTTAGAGAGTTGCGCTCGCAGCAATCTAACGTATTCGTACGCATCAGGTCCGAAGTTGTCTCTCGCGAACTTAATGATATGGTATGTGAATCTAAAATAATGTCCCAAATCATTTCTATGACTTGAGAACATTTGTTCGTAACTATCTGCATAACTAAATGTATCTGGATCACTGTAGAAGGACGGCCCAACTCGGCTGACTAAAGACGCAGCAGCATCCGTCCCTATTTGCTGACTATCACCTTTGCCAGTTTTGAGATCAGCTAGAACCCGATAGCGAAGGTCAAGCAAGCCGAAGTAGGTTCGTTCGTTGTCTCGCCGAGACTCGGCTTTGTCTCTCGCGGCATTTCGAGCCTCGGCTGCTTCCCGATCCGCCGCAGCCTCCGCTCGAGCCACCTTAGCTGCGTTGCGTTGTGTTTCGGCATCCGCCTCGGCGATGGACGCTTGTCGCCGGGTGTCTACGAGAGTTTGGTAAGTGAATATCGCCGCCATAGAGGCCATCAGGGCGCTGAGTATGCCAAACGAATCACCGAGTTGACCGGTCGCTTCAAAATCCCAGCGCCGACCGACTCCGAACCCTGAAAGCCCGACAAATATCCACCAGAGGCCGAAAACACTTAGAACATAAATTGCGGGCGGACGTCGCAGCATCAGTAGCCAAGCTACCTGTGGATCGCGCATGTAGGCCCCCCACCCTCTCCAGAACTCTCTGTCGCTACTCACAGCGGAATATTATCGTGCTTCTTCCACGGATTGCTCTGCTGCTTCCCCTTCAGCGTCCGTAGCGCCCGGATCAGCCTCCGTCGCGTGCCGTGCGGCATGATGACGTCGTCGATATAGCCCAGGCCCGCCGCCACGAACGGGTTGGCGAAGCGGTCCTTGTATTCGGCCTCGCGGGCCGCCAGGGCCTCGGGGTCGCCGGCTTCCTTGCGGAAGATGATCTCGACCGCGCCCTTGGCGCCCATGACGGCGATCTCGGCCGACGGCCAGGCGTAGTTGACGTCGCCGCGCAGGTGCTTGGAGCTCATGACGTCATAGGCGCCGCCATAGGCCTTGCGCGTGATGACGGTCAGCTTGGGCACCGTGGCCTCGGCATAGGCGAACAGCAGCTTGGCGCCGTGCTTGATCAGGCCGCCGTACTCCTGGCGCGTGCCGGGCATGAAGCCGGGCACGTCGACGAAGGTCACGAGCGGAATGCCGAAGGCGTCGCAGAAGCGGACGAAGCGGGCGGCCTTGCGGCTGCTGTCGATGTCGAGCACCCCGGCGAGGACCTGGGGCTGGTTGGCGACGATGCCGACGGGCTGGCCGTCCAGACGGCCGAAGCCGCAGACGATGTTCCTGGCGAAATCCGCCCCGATCTCGAAGAAGTCGGCCTCGTCGACCGTCTTCAGGATCAGCTCCTTGATGTCATAGGGCTGGTTCGGATTGGCGGGGACCAGGGTGTCGAGGCTGGCCTCGTCGCGCTCGGGGTCGTCGTAGCTGTCGCGGACGGGGGGCTTTTCGCGGTTGGACAGGGGCAGGAAGCCGATCAGGCGGCGGACCTCCATCAGGGCCTCGATGTCGTTCTCGAAGGCCCCGTCGGCGACGCCGGACTTGCCCGCGTGGACGCGTGCGCCGCCCAGGTCCTCGTGGCTGACGACCTCGTTGGTGACCGTCTTCACCACGTCCGGGCCGGTGACGTACATGTAGGAGGTGTCCTTCACCATGAAGATGAAGTCCGTGATGGCCGGCGAATAGACGTCGCCGCCCGCGCACGGCCCCATGATGACGCTGATCTGGGGGATGACGCCGCTGGCCAGGGTGTTCTGGAGGAAGATGTCGGCATAGCCGGCCAGGCTCTCGACCCCTTCCTGGATGCGCGCGCCACCGGCGTCATACAGGCCGATGATCGGCGCGCCGTTGGTCAGGGCCATGCCCATCAGCTTGACGATCTTGGCCGCGTGGGCGCCGCTGAGCGAGCCGCCGAAGACCGTGAAATCCTTGGAGAAGACATAGACCAGACGGCCGCCGATGGTGCCCCGGCCGGTGACGACGCCGTCGCCGGGGACGCGCTGCTTTTCCATGCCGAACTGGTGGGAGCGGTGCTCCACGAACATGTCGGTCTCTTCGAAAGAGCCCTCGTCCAGCAGGACCTCGGTCCGTTCGCGCGCGGTCAGCTTGCCCTTGGCGTGCTGGGCGGCGATGCGGGCCTCCCCTCCCCCCAGTTTGGCGGCGGCGCGGCGGGCTTCGAGCTGATCGAGGATGGCGTGCATGAGGGACTCCTTGGCTGCTGGATAACCCTTCTCCCCTTGCGGGAGAAGGTGGCCGAGCGCAGCGAGGTCGGATGAGGGGTGAGACTCGGTCTCGGCGGTGAGCCTCTCGACCGATCACCGGATGCGTATCCTCGTACCCCTCATCCGGCCCTCCGGGCCACCCTTCTCCCGCAAGGGGAGAAGGGCCGATCACAGAGCCCGGAACCACCGCTCAAGCAGGACCGCCTCGGCGCGGCGGGCGGCGGTGCGTTCGGCGTTGTCGGCGTCGATGCCCCACTGGCGTTCCTGAAAGGCTTCGTCCAGCCGGCTGAGGTCGAAAGCCGCCTCTCCGGTCAGGACCCCGCGCTGGAGCGCCAGACCCAGGACCGCGCTGCCCAGCAGCGGCACGGCCAGCCCCAGGCCCGACAGGGCGAAATCGTCGAGCGCCAGGGCCAGGTCGCGAACGCGCGTCAGGCTCTCCGGCGGCTGAGGCCGGTGAATGATCCCCTGGGTCGCCTCCAGACGGCAGCCGAGATCCCGGGCCGCCCAGTCGCGCCACGGGGCCCAGGCGCGGGTCTGTTCGGCGACCAGACCGCTGGGATGTTCGGCGAGGTAGCAGAGCAGGTCCGATCCGACATAGGCCGCGATCTCCTCGGCCACGGCCTCGCGGGTTTGGCTCACGCGATCAATAGCGGTGGCGGCGAGGCGGGAGGCGAACATCGACGCGGGTTCGATGAACTCGCTCTGCGCCGCCCACTCCTCGGCCACCATGGCCGCAAGCGCCTCGGTGGGCAGGGCATAGATCGCGCCGGCCGGAGTCCTGGGCGTGCGACCGTCCAGCAGGACGACGTGGGCCCCGTCTCGCGCCTCGACCGAAACCGAAGTCCAGAACCGCTTCAGCCGCTCCTCGCTCTCGCGAAAGCCCTTCTGCGCGGCGACGTTGGGATCGAGGTTGGGGATGTGGCTCATGCCCGCGATATAGGCGGGCGGGGCGGGTTCAACCAGCGCGGACCCGCTCGGCGAAGGCGTCCAGCACCACCGCCAGTTCGCCGAAGCTCGAGACGACGTGCCGGGCCCCGGCTGCCCTCTGTTCCTCGGCCGTGTGAAAGCCCCAGGCGACGCCCAGCGGCAGGACGCCCGCCCGGACCGCCATGGTCGCGTCGTGGGCGGTGTCTCCAATCATGACGCTGACGGCCGGTTCCGCGTCGCAGGCCGCCATGGCCGCCAGCAGCATGGCTGGATCGGGCTTGCCCGGCCCGTCCTCGGCGCAGTGGCTAGACACGAACAGATCGGCCCAGCCCTCGCGCGCCAGATTTCGGGCCACGCCCCGCCGGTTCTGACCCGTCGCCAGCGACAACCGCCAGCCGTCGCGGTGCAGCCGGCGCAGCAGCTCGACCGAGCCGGGATAAAGCGGCTCCTCATGGCCCGCCTCGAACATGCGGTTAAAGCTGGCGCGGAACGCGGCGGTGAAGCGCTCCAGCTCGTCAAGCGTCAAGTCGGGCTCCAGCACCTGGAGGGCGTGGGGCAGTGACAGGCCGACGATCTGGCGGACGCGGTCGTACTCAGGCTCGGGCAGGCCCAGGGCGCGGGCGGCCTCGGTGGCGGCCTGCAGGATCGAGGCCCGGCTGTCGACCAGGGTGCCGTCGATGTCGAAGATGGCGAGGGGGCGCATGCTCAAATCCTCCCCCGTTGGGGGAGGGGGACCGCGAAGCGGTGGAGGGGGCCAGCCGCGAACGATGACGTTCGCGATCCGCCCCCTCCGTCACTCCGCTGCGCTTCGTGCCACCTCCCCCAACGGGGGAGGATTTTGGACAGCGACCTCATCGCATGCGCCGCACGCCGGCGAATGGGTCAATGTCAGCCTCCCCTTCATCGAAGCCAAAATGCTGGAAGCCGGCGCGCATCTCTGGGCTGATGGGGGCCTCGACGACCAGGGTGCCGCCGGAGGGGTGGTCCAGCTCAATCCGGCGGGCGTGGAGCTGCAGCTTCAGCGGGCCGGACAGTTCGGCGCTCTTCTCGTCGCCGTATTTGGGATCGCCCAGGATCGGATGGCCGATCGCCTTCATGTGGGCGCGCAGCTGGTGGGTCCGGCCGGTGAAGGGGCGCAGCGCCATCCACGAGGCCCGCTGGCCCGCGTGGCTGATCAGGGCGAAGGCCGTCTCAGCGGGCTCGGCCCCGGTCTCCTTGGGGTCGGCCGGGCGCATGATCTCGTAGTCGTTGATGCCGGACTTTTTCAGATGCAGGTCGATCTGGCCGGCGTTGGGCTTGGGCAGGCCGAAGACCAGGGCCCAGTAGGTCTTCTTGGCCTGACGCCGCGCGAACGCCCCCGCGAGCCGCTTGGCGGCTTCCGGCCCCTTGCCCAGCAGCAGCACGCCGGAGGTGTCGCGATCCAGACGGTGGACCAGACGCGGCCGGTCCATCCCCTCGCCCCAGGCCGACAGCAGGCGATCGACGTGGCGCGTCGTCTTGGTGCCGCCCTGCACCGCCAGGCCCCAGGGCTTGTTCAGGGCGATGACGAGGTCGTCCTCATAGATGACCATGGATTTGGCGAAGGCGATGTCGGCGGGCGTCAGGGCCATGTGCTCGCCGGCTGCGCGGACGATCGGCTCGGGGATCGGCGGCACCCGCACGGCGGCCCCGGCGGTCAGGCGGCCTTCGGGCTTGATGCGGGCACCGTCGACGCGGATCTGGCCCGACCGCGCCATCTTCTGCACCTGGATGTTGGACAGATGCGGCCAGCGTCGGCGGAACCAGCGATCCAGCCGGATGCCGTCCTCGGCCTCGGCGACATACAGGGTCTGGACCTCTCGGACCTTGGGGGCCTCGTCGCTCACAGACCGGCTCCGAAGGCGCGTCGGGCGATCATCAGGCCGAGGAACAGGGCCGCGACCGCCAGCACCACCGATACACCGACATAGGCGGCGGCCAGGCCGAACTGACGTCGTTCGATCATCAGGACCGTCTCCAATGAGAAGGCCGAGAAGGTGGTGAAGCCGCCCAGCACCCCGACCGCGACGAACAGGCGCAGGCTCTCGCCCCCCTGCCCGCGCTGGGCCAGCCAGCCGACCAGCAGCCCCATCAGTAGTCCGCCGATGACATTCACTGACACTGTCGCCCACGGCCAGGCCACGCCGGGCATCAGGCGCGCGGCGGCGAGACCCACGCCATAGCGCGCCATGGAGCCCAGCGCCCCGCCCAGGCCGACGATCAGAAGACGTGTCATGATGCGCGGCTTATAACGCCGATTGCGGCGAAGCGAAGGGAGGGGCGGATGCTCGACCTGACTCTGGCGATCACGCACCATGTCCTGGTGTTCGGCCTGGCCGTCATGCTGGCGATGGAGCTGGCCTATCTGCGCGCCGATCCGGTGCCTGTGATGCGTCTGGCGCGGCTGGACGCGGGCTATGGCGGGGTGGCGACCCTTGTGCTGATCGTGGGGGTCGCGCGGGTCATCTGGGGGGCCAAGGGCTGGATCGCCTATCAGGACAATCCCTGGTTCTGGGCCAAGGTGGCGACCTTTCTGGCGATCGGCCTGATCTCCATCCTGCCGACGGTGCGGTTCATCCGCTGGAGCCGGGCGCTGAGGGCCGACCCCGGCTTTCGCCCACCCGCCGCCGAGGTCGCCCGCGCCGCCGGCTGGGTGCGGCGGGAAGTGTTGCTGCTGTTCCCGCTGGTGGCCTTCGCGGCGGCCATGGCGCGGTCCTGACGCCTTGATGTCTGAAACTTCACTTGCCGCTGTTCACGGTTAACGGCGATATCCATCTTCGCTTTCGGCGCGAAGGGCTTCGGAAGCGTGGCCGGATCGGTCTAGGGTCTTGACCATGTCGCACGAGGACCAGACACCGCCGTCGGCGGGGACGCCGAACCTGACCATCCCGGTGTCGCAGCCCGCGCCGCCGCCGGGCGCGGCCGATATTCCCGATCGCGCCCCGCCCCCGGCCACGCCGCCGCCGACGCGCGAGCCCGTGGGGGCCCGCGACGGCATCCTAAGGCCGATCCAGGAGAGCGACTATTTCACCATGGATCCCGAGGCGATCCAGGTCATCTCCGCCAACATCGACCAGTATTTCAACCAGGCGCTCGATATCTTCCCGTTCTGGGAGACCGAGAACAAGCCGGACCGCTTCCACGTCCTGTTCACGCGCCAGATCGAAGAGCGGTTTCCCGTCGAGGCCGACATTCGCGGCAGAATTCACGGCTACGGCCGGCGCGTGTTCGCCGCTCTGCTGGTCCATGTTGGCATCAAGCGACTGACACAGGCGCTGGCCTTGATCGGCTTCGCCGTCATGGCGGTCCTGGGGCCGACATTGTTCGCCGATTGGACCGGCGGCCAGCCTCAGGGGCTGGGTCTCGCGGTTCTTGGAATGCTGATCACCGCAGGGGTCTTCTACGGCGTATCAGCCATCCTGTTCGTCCAGTACCGGTTCCGGCTGGAGAATGATTCCTACGAGCTGTCCCGAGAGATCGTCCAGCGGACCCGCGAGTTGCAGAACCTGTTCACCAACGCCCGTGCCCTGTCCGATCAGGCCGAGACGCAGTTCCAGATGGACGGCAAGGGCTGGGGCCAGCGCGCCCTCTACCTGACCCGGCTGGTCATGTGGATCGGGGCCCGCATGGAATACCTTGAGAAGTTCGCCCAGATGGAGCTGTGGCGCGTTCGGCGCGAACGCTACTGGATGCGCTGGATCGGACGGCTTTCGACCCCGCTGGTCCTTGTCATCTGGCTGTCCGTCTTCGCCTTCTGGCCCGCGCCGGCCGCCAACGAAGTCGGGTTCCGCGTCCTGCAACTGGTGGCGCTGGCCATGGCCGTGATCGTCTCGTGGATTTCCTACGCCCGCTGGCAGACACCGACCGCGGCGGTCAAGGACAAGCTGGGGCTGGACGGTTGGGTGCGCTACGCCTCGCTGGACGTGGACAACACCATCGGCGACCAGGTGCGGCGCGACAAGGAGCGGCTGGTCGAGTACCGGGCGCTCACCCGCGGCCGCTGAGGGCGGAGCGGACTTCGCGCGCGTCGTAAGCCTCGCCGCGATCGGGCACGGGGCCACTGCCCATGCGCACCTCCAGCATCGTCGAGGTCGGGGACGGGCCGCTGAAGTTCAGTCCGACGCCAACGCCGGTGCTGGATCCCGAATAGCGGTAGCCACCATACCGCCCCGAAGTGGAGCCGTATCCGACCGAAACGCTCGGTCGAAAACCGCCCGCGCTGTCCGGACGGCCGTCGACATAGCGCTGGGTCACCTCAAACCAGTCGTAGCCCTGTTCCAGCGTCAGGTCGGCGGCGCGCAGCAGGGCCAGGTCCGCCACCGGCCCCGGCGCGCCGACGCCATTGTAGGTGACACGGTAGCGGTCGCTCTCGATGCGCTGCTCGGCATATCCCTGCCCTCCCGGTCCCGCTTGTGGTCCGTAGGGAGCCAAAGATGCGCATGCGGCGAGCGACAGGGCCGAAGCCGCGATCATAAGGGGACGGATCATGGTGGCGCTTCCTTTTCGGGAGATAAGCGCCGGAGGCGGGGCCCGCGTTCCGTCTCTCCTGGCGCAAGACGTCAGGGCGTCTCCAGCCCCATCGCCGTCGCCAGCGCAGTAAAGTCCTCCGGCGGGTCCGCCAACACGGTCCGCTCACCGCCGTCAGGATGGGGGAACCTCAGCGCCGCCGCATGCAGCATCAAGCGCGGCGCGGCCCGGCCCCCCGCCGTCAGCGCCCCGCCGTAGCGCACGTCGCCGATCAAAGGGCGTCCGATATGGGCCATGTGCACCCGCAACTGATGCATCCGCCCGGTGTAGGGCTGGAGCTCGACCAGGGCCCCCTCTTCGCTCGACGACAGGGTTCGGTAACGGCTGCGCGACCCTTGCGCCCCCCTGGCGTCGAAGGCGGCGACCCGCATGTAGCTTTCGCGGCCGATCTCCTGGCGGATCAGGGGCACATTGATGTCGCCCTCGCGCGGCTCGGGCGCGGCCGAGACGAGCGCGAGATACGTCTTGGTCAGCCGCCGCGCCTGGATCGCCTTGCCCAGGAACCCCGCCGCCGGCTTGGTCTTCGCGGCCAGGATGACGCCCGACGTGTCGCGATCCAGCCGATGCACAAGCTCTGGTCGCTTGCCGTTCGACCGGCCGAAGGCCCAGAGCAGGTCGTCCAGCGTATGGGCCTGGATACGGCCACCCTGGCTGGACAGTCCCGCCGGCTTGGCGAAGGCGATCACACTGGCGTCCTCGTGGATGACCCACGAGCGGACGTCGGCGATCTCTTGATCGTTCAGGGAAACGGGGGCGCGGGTCGTCACCCGCGACGGATTAGCGGAGCAGGCCGCGCTGCGCCATCATCCGCGAATACAAGACGAAGAACAGGCAACCGACCAGGATCACGGCCTGCATGATCCACGTCCCGTCCGGCATGGTCGCGGCCTGGTCGGACAGGGCGTAGGCGTAAACCAGGCTGCCGACATAGGCGATCAGCGAAATCACGAACACGGGCACTGCCAGCTTCTTGCGGAGCAGCAGCAGGACCGTGCCCAGCATCGCCCCCCAGACGCCGATGGCCCACACCGCCGTCATCCAGGCCGGCATGGCCTCATAACTGGTGATCTGGGCGTCAGTCATGCCCATCTGGCGCAGCCAGACTTCGCCCTGCAGCGCCGTCATCGTGTAGTCGATGCAGCCGAAGGCGTTCCAGAGCAGGCCGACGCTTCCGACCACCCACAGGTGCCACGGCACCTTCGCCCCCGACGACGCGCTCATGATGCTGACCATGGTCCCCTCCCAAGGATCTTTCAGGGGATCAACGTTACGCCTGTCGCCGGGAACGGCAAGGCTTAGCGGTCGTCCGACGGTGCCGCCCGCATGGCGGCCCAGCGTTCCAGCCGCGCCTTGACCTTCTCCTCGTGCCCCTCGCCCTTGGGCGCATAGAAGGTCCGCCGGTCCATCTCGTCAGGGAAGAAGTTCGCGCCCGAGAAGCCCTCGGGCGTGTCGGGATCGTACTGGTAGCCCTGGCCGTAGCCGAGCGACTTCATCAACTTCGTCGGGGCGTTGCGGATGTGGGCGGGCGGCATCAGGGAGCCGGTCTCGCGGGCGGCCTTGGACGCCGCCTTGTAGGCCTCATAGACCGCCACCGACTTGGGTGCCGTCGCCAGATGGACCACCGCCTGGGCCAGGGCCAGTTCGCCCTCGGGCGAGCCCAGGAAGTCGTAGGTGTCCTTGGCGGCGTTGGCGACGAGCAGCGACAGGGGGTCGGCCTCGCCGATGTCCTCCACCGCCATCCGCACGATCCGGCGAGCCAGATACAGCGGATCCTCGCCCCCGTTCAGCATCCGCGCCAGCCAGTACAGCGCCGCGTCGGGGTCGGACCCTCGAACCGATTTATGCAGTGCAGATATGAGGTTATAGTGCTCTTCTCTCGACTTGTCGTAAGCCGGTGCGCGCTTTTGCAGGGTCGCGGCCAAGGCCTGAACGTCCAGCGGTTCGGCCGGCATGGCGAACAGGGTCTCGGCCATCGTCAACAGATACCGCCCGTCCCCGTCGGCCAGGGCCAGCAGCGCCTGACGCGCCTCGGGTGTCAGCGGCAGGGCGCGATCTTCCTGTCTCTCCGCCCGAATCAACAGTTGATTCAACGCCGCGTCGTCCAGCCGTTTCAGCACGAAGACCTGGCTGCGGGACAGAAGCGCCCCGTTCAGTTCGAATGACGGGTTCTCGGTCGTGGCCCCGACCAGGGTCACCACCCCCTCCTCGACGAAGGGCAGGAAGCCGTCCTGCTGGGCCCGGTTGAACCGATGGATCTCATCGACGAAGAGCAAGGTGCTCTGCCCGGCCGCACGTCGCATCCGCGCCTGTTCGAACGCCTTCTTGAGGTCGGCGACGCCCGAGAAAACGGCGCTGATCGACTGGTACTGATAGCCCGCCGCCCTGGCCAGCAGACGGGCGATGGTGGTCTTGCCCGTGCCCGGCGGGCCCCACAGGATCAACGATCCCAGCCGTCCGGCCTCGACCATGCGGCGGATCGGCCCGCCCTCGCCCAGCAGATGGTCCTGGCCGACCACCTCGTCCAGCGACGCGGGTCGCAGCCGATCGGCCAGGGGCGCGTCCGGCGGGTGGATGCCCGAGGCTTCGAAAAGATCGCTCATGCCGCTATGTAGGGCCGACCCGCCGTCCACGAAAGCGTGACCCATGGCCGAACCCGATCCCATCCCCACGGGCGTCATCCCCTATCTGACCATCCCGGGCCGGGGCGGACAGGCGGCCGTGGAGTTCTACAGGGCGGCCTTCGGGGCCGAGGAACTGTTCCGGAACCTCGCCGAGGACGGCGAGCGACTGATGCACAGCCGGCTTCGGATCAACGGCGGTCTGGTGATGCTGTCGGACGAGTTTCCCGAGTACGGCCAGCCGATCGATGTCGTCCCGACCGGCATGGCCCTGCACCTCCAGGTCGACGACGCCGACGAATGGTGGGCTCGCGCCGTGACGGCCGGGGCGGTGCCGGTCATGCCCCTGGCCGACCAGTTCTGGGGCGACCGCTATGGCCGCGTCATGGACCCCTTCGGCCATTGCTGGTCAATTGCCAGCCCCATCAAGACCGGCTGAGGCTCAGCGGAGCGTTCCGGTCAGCCGCCGCCCCTGGCGCTCGATCGTGACCTCGGACGCCCCGAGCCGCACGAGCGCCTGAGGGGCGCTGACGGCACGGCCGTTGACCTCGCGCACCAGGTCGCCGGGTCGCAGGCCTGCCCGCGCCGCATAGCTGCCGCGCTGGACCGAGGTGATCAGCAGTCCCGTCGCGAAAGGATCTCCGCCCAGCCGATCGGCCAGGGCGGGGGTCAGGGCCGCGATCTGCGCTCCAGAGAAGGCACCGTCCTGGATCAGAACCCCCTCCGCCTTTGCGTCGCCCGGCAGGGTCTGGACGCGCGCGTTGAGCGTCTGTGTCCGACCGTCGCGGATGATGGTCAAGGCAGCCGCGTCATTGGGGCTCTTGTTGCCGATGCGGAAGTTGAGACCGGCCTGGTCGTTGATCTCGGCACCGTCCACGGACGTGATCACGTCGCCCTCCCGCAGGCCGGCCCGAGCCCCCGGCCCACCGTCATAGATTTCGGTGACGATCAGCCCCTGCGGTCGGGGCAAGCCCAGCGAACGCGCAATGGCGGCCGAAACGGTCTCGCCCTTCACGCCCAGCCAGGGCCGCACCACCATGCTCTCGCCGCCCAGGGCCGAATCCACCACGCGCCGCACCATCGAGGCCGGCACCGCGAACCCCACGCCCGCCGACGATCCAGAGCGCGAGAAGATCGCCGTGTTGATGCCGATCAGGTCGCCGTCCATGTCGACCAGGGCTCCGCCGGAGTTGCCCGGATTGATCGCCGCGTCGGTCTGGATGAAGGACCCCGAGTCCGAAATGCCCGTCTCCGTCCGGTTCAACGCCGAGATGATGCCATTGGTCACCGTCTGACCCACGCCGAACGGATTGCCGATGGCCAGCACCAGGTCGCCGACCTCCTGTTCCTCGCGGTCGTCGATGGCGAGAACGGGCAGTTGCTCGGTCACGCCCTGCAGCTGCAGCACCGCGATGTCGGAACGTGCGTCCGCGAGGACAATCTCCGCCGGGAACTCGCGCCGGTCGTTCAGGACCACACGAATCTGCTGAGCGCCCTCGATGACATGGTTGTTGGTCACGACGATGCCGTCCGACCGCACGATGACGCCCGATCCGGCCGACTCCGCCACTCGCTCGCGCGGAATGCCGCCGCCGAAAAACTGGAAGAAGGGATCGGCCTGGACCCGCTGGATCGACCGGGCCGAGATATTGACCACCGCCGGCGCCGCTTCGCGCACGACGGGCGAGAAGCTCTGCTTCATGCGGGTGGCATCGGTCGGTGCCTGGCGCTCCGTCGGCTCGGCGAAGACGCCGTCCTGCGCCTTGGAGGAGCTGGCATCGCCGCACGACGCCAGCGTGATGGCCATGGCGATGGCGAGGGTCGAGGTCTTCATGGCATTCCGGGTCAGTCTCATGGTCACCCTATATCTGTCGCGCTTTCGGGCCGGATCAAGGCGTCGCGGCAGTCCCGCCGTGGCAGGCTAGCGCGACATGGCCGCCAGGCCGTCTTCGGCGCGGCCGTCGCCGGGCGGGACCTCGATCCCGAGCAAACGCCCCAGCAGGGGCTGGACATCAACGCTGTCCATGTCCCTCAGGGTCACGCCCCGCGCGATATCCGGGCCGTGGGCGATGAACAGCGCCTGCATCTCTGGGGCCGCGTTGTCATAGCCATGGGCCCCGCCGACCCGTGTCACCGTCCGCGTGCGGGGCACGAACAGCCAACCGACGTCGGCGGCGCAGACGATGGAGGGCACCCTGGGGTTGGTGCCGAGCACGAACCGGGCGGGAATGGTCTCGCGGGTCCAGCACTCGCCATGCGCATGCCGGCGAACGAGGGCCCGGCGAACCTCGTCCTCGCGCCCTGCCGTCGGCTCCAGGAAGACCGCCGAGCCGGAATAGATGATCTGAACGAAAGCCGGATCGACCAGATCGTCCAGATGGGTCACGCGTTCGGGGGACGTTTGCGCCATTCCGTGGTCCGAAACGACGATCAGATGGGTCCGCTCCCACAGGCCTCGCGCCTGCAGGCCCGCGATCAGCCGGGCAACAGACGCGTCGACATCAGTCAGCGCGCGATCGACCTCCGGCGTGTCCGGGCCGAAGCTGTGCCCAACGGTGTCGACCGTGTCGAAATACAGGGTCGACAGATCGGGTCGGGGCGTCGCATCCAGCCAGCCCAGCAGGCGATCCACCCGCTGATCCCCGGTCACCGCCTGATCAAACGGGGCCCAGTAGGTCGGCCGTTCGCCCTGCAGTTCCGTCTCCGACCCGGGCCAGAACATCGTCGCGGTGGTCAGTCCGGCCTTTTCCGCCGTGATCCAGATCGGCTCCGCTTGATCCCAGAATCTCGGTTCCTTGTTGGCCATGGTGAACCGGCCGAGCACGGGATCGATGAAGGAATTTCCTACGATTCCATGATGATCCGGATGCCTGCCGGTCACCAGCGTATAGTGGTTCGGGAAGGTGACGCTGGGATACGACGGCCGCATCGACCCCGTCGCGCCCTCTGCCGCCAGCGCCGACAGCGTCGGCGTGTCTCCACGCGACAGATAGTCCGTCCGGAATCCGTCGATCGAGATCAACACAGTCAGCGGTCGCCCGATGTCTGGCTGTGGCCCCCTCGAGGTGGCGCACGCGGCAAGCAGCAGGGTCAGGCAGACGATCAGGGCACGGGACATTCGCAGGCTCCGGCGAGGGTGCGAGGTTGCATAATCTTAATCCGCGACGGCCTCGCGACGGCTTGCGAGGTGCCATTCCCACCGCCAAGGTCGGGCCATGACCTCGGTGATCGAAACGCGCGACCTGACCAAGACCTACGGGTCGGTGCGGGCGCTGGACGGCCTCAGTCTCAGCATCCCGCGCGGCGGGGTCTATGGCGTCCTGGGGCCCAATGGTGCGGGCAAGTCGACCCTGTTCCGCATCCTGCTGGGCCTGATCCGCCCCTCGGCCGGAGAGGCCACGGTGATGGGCGGCCGGATCGGCGACGTCGCGGCCGGCCGCCGCATGGGCTCGATGATCGAGACGCCGCGCTTTCCCCCCTTCATGACGGCGCGCCAGGTGCTGGAGTGGCTGTCGGCCGCCCACGGATTGCACTCCGACACGGCGCGCGTCTCCGGCTGGCTGGAGCGGGTGGGTCTGACCGAGGCGGCGGACCGCAAGGTGCGCGGTTTCTCCGTCGGCATGCTACAACGGCTGGGCGTCGCCGCCGCCCTCATCACCGAGCCCGAGCTGGTCATTCTGGACGAGCCCACCAGCGGCATGGACCCGCCCGGTATCCAGGAGATGCGCGCCCTGATCCGGTCGCTCGCCGAGCGCGACGGCATCACCGTCATCCTGGCCAGCCACCAGCTGCTGGAGGTCCAGCGCGTGTGCGACCGGGTGGCGATCCTGAACCGGGGCAAGCTGGTGCGCGAAGGCGCGGTCAGCGACCTGACCTCGGCCGGGGAACGATTGCGCCTGTCGGTCACCCCGATTTCGAGGACGCTTGAGGTCATCGCCGCCCTGCCCGGCGCGCATGGCTCGCTGGAGGGCGACGCCGTCATGGCCGCCCTGCCCCGCCCCGAGGCCCCGGCCCTGCTGCGCGCCCTGATCGAGGCCGGCGTCGATGTCGACGAGGCTCGTTGGGTCGGCGCCGATCTGGAGAGCGTCTTCATGACCGAGACCGGCTCCATCCAGCATGCGGAGACGATCATCCAGGAGGTGGGCCATGCTCGCTGACGCCATCCGCGCCGAGACCTACCGGTTCACCCGCAACCGCATGGCCATGGTCTGGTCGATCCTGTTCGTGCCGACGCTGTTCCTGGCCATCGGCACCGCCGTCCAGTTCTTCACCAGGGCCCGCATGGCCGAGATGGCCGAGGCCCTGCCACCCGAGCTGACCGCAGAGGGTGGCCCCCTGGCCACCAGCGGTCCGCTCGATCTGGGCCAGAGCCTGGTCAGTCAGGCAGCGGATTTCGCCAATCCGATCGTGATGCTGTTCGTCCTGATCGGCGCGGCCATCATCTACGCCGGAGATTACCGGTGGGAGACATGGCGGCTGACCAGCGCGCGCAACAGCCGCGCCAATCTGATCCTGGGCAAGGTCGTGCTGGTTTTCGGCGTGGTCCTGGCCGCGCTCGTGACCTGGCTGGCGTTCGGCATGGTCGGCGAGCTCATCAAGGCCGCCATCTTCGAGCGTCCACTCACGTTCAGTTTCGACGGTGATCGGCCCGGCCAGTTCGGCGGCTTCATCGCCGTGACCGTCGCCCGTGTCATGCAGTTCAGTATGATCGGCCTGCTGGCCGCCGCGGTCTCCCGGTCCCTGCTGGCCACCCTGTTCGTGCCGATGGTCGTCGCCATCGGCCAGTTCTTCCTGATGCAGAGCCTGCCTTTGCTGGGCTGGAGCGCGGCCGACCTGCAATCCCACCTGCTGATCCCCGGCCTGTCCCACGATGTGCTGAAGACCGTGCTTCAGGGGGGTGCCGATGCGGCCGCCGCGCCGGACGGCGTCGCCTGGAAGGCGATGCTGAGCCTGGGCCTGTGGACAGTCGTCCCCCTGGCCGTAGCCCTCGCCTGGTTCAGCCGGCAGGATCTGTCGAAGGAATAGGACCGGCCCGCCTTGCGGCAGACCGGCCCCAGGTCTTTCAGAACGCCTCGCCTCAGAATGAGCGGCGCAGCGTCAGCCCCATCGTCCGCGGCGTGCCGACCGTATAGCCCAGCCGCGCCCGGCCACCGCGCTCGCGGTCGAAGGACAGCAGCGGGTTCTCGTCGAACAGGTTGTTGATGTAGACGATCGCCTCGATGCCGTTGTCGAACTCGATCCCGGCCGAGAGGTTGAACAGCTCATAGCTGGGCAGTTCCAGGTCGACGATCGTGGCTCGCGTGCCCGTCGCCCCGCCGAACGGCAGGCCGGAGGTGAAGGAGCGCGGGTTGTTCTCCTGATCGCTGGCTTGGGTGTAGCGGCTGCCGACGTGCTGGAACGAGGCGTTGACGTAGCCCGGCAGGCCGCTGAGCACGGTGAAGCTGTAGGTGGCGTTCAGCGAGAACTGCAGCTCCGGCACCGACGGCAGTCGATTGCCCTCGCGGATGCCGCCAATCACCGCGCCCGTGCCGTCGCGGACGGTCGAATCGAACTCGGCCTCCACGAAGCTGCCCGAGAAGCCGACCTCCAGGTTGTCGGTCAGCAGGGTCGACAACTCCAGCTCGATCCCGGCCGTGTGGGCCGACTCGACGTTGAACACGACGCGCGACGAGCAGGATCCGGCGTCCAGCGTCGTCTGCAGATTCTCGATGTCGGTGTAGAAGACCGCCGAGTTCAGCGTGACGTTGCCGAAGCGCGACTTCACCCCGGCCTCGTAGTTCCACAGCGTCTCGTCGTCATAGGTCTGGAATCCACCGAAGATGGCGGCGTCGGCCGGCGAGCACAGCGGGATGTTCAGCGGGTCGTTGACCCCGCCGAGACGGAAGCCCTGGGCCGCCTGGGCGTTGAAGGTGACGTTGTCGGATGCCTCGTAGCTGACCAGGATTCGCGGCGTGAAGCCGTCCGACGCGGTCGTGTCGGTGCGGCGGTCGCCGTTGGCGAACAGGCCACCCGAGGTGAAGCTGCGGGTCTCCGAGAAGTCGTAGAAGCGACCGCCCGCCGTGACCGTCAGCTGGCCGAAGTCATAGCTGGCCTCGCCGAACACCGCCGTCTGTTCGATGTCGTAGGGCAGCAGGGCGTTGTAGGGCGAGTTGGGCCCAAAGCCGTTTCGCACGGCCACCGATGTCCCGGCCCCGAGGGTGGCATCGGTCGCGGCGTCGTATCCGGGCGTCGGCAGCAACTGCGAATAGACCCGGTCGACTTGCGAATAGAAGACGCCGGCCAGCCACTGGAACGGGCCATCGCTGGTCGAGGAGATGCGCACTTCCTGGCTGAACTGCTCCAGCGTGGTCGTGTCGACCAGGTTCGACGGCAGCAGCACCGCCGCCGCCGGAAAGCCCAGGTCCACCGACACCGAACCTGTCAGGGCGCTGGCGTCCCGGCTGACCAGGATGTCGCGATCGATGTAGCTGGTCACCGAAGTCAACTCGACGGCGCCCAGGTCGAAGGAGGCCGTCAGGTCGGCCAGCAGCGTCTCGTCCTCGAACGCCTCGTCCAGCAGCAGGAACTGCTCGCGTTCGCCCAGGATGACCGGAGCCCGGGTCGTCGTGAACGGATTGGCGAAAAGGTTGAACGCCTCCTGCCGGTTGAAGCCTTCCGTCTCGATCTTCTGGTAGACGATCCGCGGCGTGATCGAGACGGTCGACGACGGTTCGAACAGCAAGGCCACCCGACCGCCCGTCCGGGTCCCGTCGTTGATGTTGTCCCGGACCGCGCCGCCCTCGCGGCGGGCGTCGATGAAGCCGGCGTATTCGGTGTGATAAGCCACAGCGCGCAGGGCCACGGTGTCGGACACCGGGATGTTGATCGCGCCTTTCAGATGGCCGCCCAGATCGTCACCCTCGACGACGTTGACGTTGGCTTCGAGCGTGCCCTCGCTGACGCCCAGGGTCGGCTGGTTGGTGATGTAGCGCACCGTGCCCCCGACCGAGCCCGAGCCGAACAGCGTGCCCTGAGGCCCGCGCAGCGTCTCGACGCGGTTGAGGTCGAACAGGTCGAAGTCCGGCGTGAACAGCGAAAGAGAGACCACGCTCTCGTCGAGGTAGACGCCGACCTGCTCCTTGACGCCCGGCTGGTCACGAACGACCTGGCCGGCGGAGACGCCGCGCACCGAGACCTGGCTCTGACCCGGCCCAAGGTTCTGGATCGACAGACCGGCGACGTTGCGCGCCAGGTCTTCCAGGGTGACGGCACCCGACCGCTGGATGTCTTCCTGGGTCTGGGCGTTGATCGAGAACGGCACGTCCTGAATGGTCGAATCACGCTTGGTGCCGGTGACGATGATCTCGTCCAGGTTCGTCGCGTCCTGCCCGTCCTGGGCCAGGGCGGCACCCGCCGGAGCCAGCAGGGCGATGGCGCAACCGGCCGTCAGCAGTCTCGTCCGCACGCTCTTCGCACTCGAAAACCTACGCATGACATTTCTCCCGGAGTTTCTTGTATGGCGAAGCTTGATCCCGATCCGACAAACTCCCAAGCCTCATTCTCGCCGAAAACACGAATTTCCCTCCGGCGTCGTCCTTTTGCCACGCGACATCGGTGTCAGTCCTCGTCCGGCGCGCCCAGCGGGAAGTAGCCGCGATAGGGTCTGGCCTCGTCCAGCGCCCGGGCATAGCTGGGTCGAGCCAGCAGACGCCGCCGATAGGCCCACAGGTGCTCGAACCGCGCCGGAATCGCGTGGGTCCAGTGGGCGTAAAGCAACCCCGGCGCGGCCCCGCAGTCGGCCAAGCTGAACGTCTCGCCCGTTGCCCAGGTGCGTCCCGCCATCACCCCGTCCAGCCAGGCGTAGGCCGTCTCCAGCTTCGCGCGCGCTTCGGCATCGGCGATCGGATCGCGGTCGGTCTCGGGGCGCAGGGCGTTGTAGATGATGCGCTGCTGGTTGGCCTGTATCTGGTTATCGAACACCCGGTCCATGAAGCGGACCTCCAGCGCCTTATCCGGATCAATGGGGATCATCGGGACTGCGGGCGAGACCTGGTCCAGCCGCTCGATGATGATCGAGGTCTCGGCGAACGACCGGTCGTCGTCCTGGAGCACGGGGAACTGACCGAACGGCCACAGGGCCTTCAACTCCGCCATGGCCCCCTCGTCCTCCAGCATGCGCGGGGTGAAGGGCAGGTCCTTCTCATAGAAGGCGACGATGGCCTTCTGGCAGTAGGACGAGAAGGGGTGGCTATACAGAACGAGGTCGCTCACAGAGGCTTCTCCATCCAGGTGTCGCACCGGACATAGGGCGAGGGTCGGGGCGGCAGATCGACGAAGCCGAAGCGGAGATACAGGGCGATGGCATGGGTCTGGGTCCGGTTCGTCTCCAGATACAGTCGAGGTGCGCCGGCCGCGCGCGCATGGGCCTCGCAGGCCTCCAGCAGGCGCCGGCCGAGACCGAGGCCCTGAGCGTCCGACGCGACGGCCATCTTGCCGACCTCATGGCCGCCGTCGTCCATGACCATGAGCGAGCAGCAGCCGACCGCCTCCCCGTCCCGCTCGGCCATGAAGATCACGCCGCCTCTGGACAGGATCGCCCCGTCCGGATCGTCCAGGACCCACCGGTCCTTGGCCTCGATGGCGTAGCCGCCGTCCAGGATCCAGTATTCGTTCAGCGCCACCCAGGCAGCGGCGTGGTCGGGGCGGTAGGGGACGATGTCGACGGTCATGGCCCAGCTTGCCGCGCCTCGGGGCAAAGAGAAAGGGCGACCCGATCGCTCGGGCCGCCCTTGCCGGTTCGTGAATGACGTCGAGAGTCAGCCCTCGTCGTCGTCCCCGTAGGCCATGACCGGGCCCGAATCCAAACCCTTGGCCGAGGTGTCGCGATCGACGAACTCGATCACGGCCATGGCGGCGTTGTCGCCGTGGCGGTAGCCGGCCTTCATGATGCGGATGTAGCCGCCGTTGCGATCGGCGTAGCGCGGGCCGATCGTCTCGAACAGCTTGCCGACCTGGGTCACGTCGCGCACGGCGCTGATGGCCTGACGACGAGCGTGGAGGTCGCCGCGCTTGCCGAGCGTGACCAGCTTCTCGACGAAGGGCCGCAGCTCCTTGGCCTTGGGCAGGGTCGTCGTGATCTGCTCGTGCTTGATCAACGAGGCAGCCATGTTGGCGAACATGGCCTGGCGATGGCTGACCGTACGGCCGAGCTTCCTATAGGCGGCGCCGTGGCGCATCGGGGTCTCTCCTACTCCGGCCCGGGTTTCCCCTCTCGGGGACCTTTGACCGCATTCATTCTAACCGCTCCGATGACCGAAGGTCCGGGCGGAGGGTTGAAACTAGATCTGGTCGTCGAACTTCTTGGCCAGGTCTTCGATGTTCTCCGGGGGCCAGTTGGGCACGTCCATGCCCAGCGACAGACCCATGGAGGTCAGCACTTCCTTGATTTCGTTCAGCGACTTGCGGCCGAAGTTCGGGGTGCGAAGCATCTCGCCCTCGGTCTTCTGGATCAGGTCGCCGATGTAGACGATGTTGTCGTTCTTCAGGCAGTTGGCCGAACGGACCGACAGCTCCAGCTCGTCGACCTTCTTCAGCAGGGCCGGGTTGAACGGAAGGTCCGGCTTGCCTTCGGTGGCCTCGACGGCCTTCTTGGGCTCTTCGAAGGTGATGAAGATCTGCAGCTGGTCCTGCAGGATGCGCGAGGCATAGGCCACGGCGTCCACAGGGCTCACGGCGCCGTTGGTCTCGACCTCCAGCACCAGCTTGTCATAGTCCAGCGACTGGCCCTGACGGGTCGGCTCGACCCGGTAGGCGACGCGTTTGACCGGCGAATACAGGGCGTCGACGGCGATCAGGCCGATCGGCGCGTCTTCGGGGCGGTTGAACTCCGACGCCACATAGCCCTTGCCGTTCTGGACGGTCAGTTCCATGCGCACCGAGGCGCCGTCATCCAGCGTGCAGATGATGTGGTCGGGGTTCAGGACCTCGATATCGGCCGGCACGTCGATCTGGCCGGCGGTCACGACGCCGGGGCCGGTGGCCCGCAGCGTCATGCGCTTGGGGCCCTCGGCGTGCATGCGCAGCGCCAGCTGCTTGATGTTCAGCACGATGTCGACGACGTCCTCGCGCACGCCTTCCAGCGACGAGAACTCGTGCACCACGCCGTCAATCTGGATGGCGGTGACGGCCGCGCCTTGCAGCGACGACAGCAGCACGCGCCGCAGGGCATTGCCGAGCGTCACACCGAAACCGCGCTCGAGGGGCTCGGCCACCAGGCGGGCCTTGCGTTGGGCGTCGGAGCCCAGCTCGATCTGCGGCTTCTCGGGACGGATCAGCTCTTGCCAGTTACGTTCGATCATAGGTGTCCCTAACGAGTGTCACCGGCGCGCCAGATCCTTGAACAAGGACTGCCCTCGTCAGGGCGGCGAACCGGCGGATAATGGAGGCGGCGGTCGTCTTCAGGCGGCGCTTAGACGCGGCGACGCTTGGGCGGACGGCAACCGTTGTGCGGCATCGGCGTGACGTCGCGGATGGTGGTGATGGTCAGGCCGACCGACTGCAGGGCGCGCAGGGCCGACTCGCGCCCGGAACCCGGACCCGAGACGTTGACTTCCAGCGTCTTGACGCCGTGTTCCTGGGCCTTCTTGCCCGCGTCTTCGGCGGCCATCTGGGCGGCGTAGGGCGTCGACTTGCGCGATCCCTTGAAGCCCATGTGGCCGGCCGAGGACCAGGAGATCGCGTTCCCCTGGGCGTCGGTGATGGTCACCATCGTGTTGTTGAACGACGCGTTCACATGGGCGACGCCCGAGGTGATGTTCTTGCGCTCGCGCTTCTTTACGCGACCCGGTTCCTTGGCCATGTGTCTGTCTTACTTCTTCTTGCCGGCGATCGGCTTGGCGGGGCCCTTGCGGGTGCGGGCGTTGGTGTGGGTGCGCTGGCCACGGACCGGCAGGCCCTTGCGGTGACGCAGGCCGCGATAGCAGGCCAGGTCCATCAGACGCTTGATGTTCATCGAGGTCTCGCGGCGCAGGTCGCCCTCGACGGTGTGATCCTTGTCGATGGTCTCGCGGATCTGCAGGACCTCGGCGTCAGTCAGCTGGTTCACGCGGCGCGAGGCCTCGATTCCCACCTTGCCGGTGATTTCCTTGGCGGCGGCCGGGCCGATGCCATGGATGTACTGAAGCGCGATTTCGACGCGCTTGTTGGTCGGAATGTTGACGCCAGCGATACGGGCCACGAAGCTCTCCAGATACGCGTTTCCGGACGCAACAAACGCTCCGGTCAACAGACCAGGAGCGTGGCGCCCTTCGCGGGAAGCGCGCCTTATACAGGGGATTCGGATCGCGTCAACGCCTGACGGCGGTCAGAGGGCCAGTTGCACCCGGATGGCGTCGTCGACGGACAGCATGTCGTCCCCGGACAGGCGACCCAGGCGGCGGCCGAACCGCTCGCGCGCCGCCGTGAACAGTTGATCCGCCATCGCCCGGCTTTGGCGACCTGAGATCGTCACATGAGCGTTGCCGGCGTAGAACTTCTTGAGGTTCGTGGTGAGCGGCACGACCTGAAAGCGATTGAGCGCGCTGTTCGCTCTGTCGTTACTGACCACGACAGCCGGTCGCGTCTTCTGAACCTCGGTTCCGACCGAAGGATCGAAGTCCACCCACCAGACATCCCCGCGACGCGGCTGGTCAGCCATCGAGCTTGAACTCTCCGGGCTCGATGTCGCCGATCAGACCTTCGATCCACTCATTGGCTTCGGCCTCGTACTCTTCGTCGGCGGCCATCTCGGCATAAGAGCGCTCCAACTCCGCCGGATCAGACCACCGCTCGCGCATACGCATCCGTGCGAGCACGGCCTCATGCCGGTCGATCCGCTCGACGGCGGCGTCATAAGCGGCCGAGGCGACGAAGTCGCTGACGCTCCGCCCCTCCATCTGCGCGGCGTGGCGCACGATGGCGAGCGTTTCCGGTGCCAGCCGGGCTTCAATGCGAGCGGTGCGATGCGCGGCCATATCAGAACTCCCTCGTCAACATGTACGTCAGAACGCCGTACGATTCAACGGAGATGGGAGATCAGCAGTGCCAGCAGGCCTCTCCCCCGATCGGACTTCCCGGAGGCGTCGGCGTTTCCACGCGGTTTTCCTCCAGCACCTGATCCATCCGCTCGCGGTCGGTGATCAGGTCCGCCAGGAACCGGTCGTGCGCCCGCTGGACCGGATCGGACCCGCGCGACGACCCGAGGCGCGACGCCAGGGCGTTCAACCGGTCCTCGACCACGGCGGCAGAGGTCGCTGACACCGTGTCCGATCGCAACAGTCCCGCCAGGGTCAGCACCGTGCGCGCCTGCACCCGCCGCGCGGGCTCGCCCAGACGTCCGGACGCGGGTCGGAAGGCGGTGGCGATCACCGCATCGATCGTCTCGGTCAGGCCCAGCGCCGAAGGATCACGCCGTTCCACGTCGGCCAGCCGTTCCACCCGCCGGGGCGCGAACAGGGCCGCCAGGCTCGTGTCGGCGGCGGCCTCGGCCGCGCTGCCCGGATCGAACAGCTGACCCTGGCGCGTGGCGAACAGCTCGACCTCGTGCTGAGGGTCACCGTCGCCCGACTGTTGCGCCGCCAGCAGGGCCAGCAGAGGCTCCGACAGGTCCAGGGCCGCTGGATCCAGCGTCGCCATCAACCCAGCCAGGGCCGCGCGCTGGTCCGCAACCGGCACCGGCCTCGCCGCCTCGCGCCCGTCGCCCAGCACCGGATAGCCATAGTCCAGACCCCCCACCAGCTTGGCCACGGCGTCCACCTGATAGCGGTGATACAGATAGATCGGCACCAGCCGCCGGCGCAGGTCGTTGACCGCCGAGCCCTGAGGCAGGGCTTCCAGGCCGAAGCGGTCCAGCGCGATCCGGCGCACCTGCATCAGGTGCGCCAGTTCCGCCACCGGGTCCGACCCGTTGTCCCACAGACTGCCCCAGGGCTGGGCGTCGCCGCCGACCCGGGCGTCTCCGTCCGAAACGAACCGCAGCCGCCCCGCGCCCTCGGCCGTGCGTCGCGCCAGTTCGGCGGGCTCGGCGTCGGCATAGAGCCAGTCGATGGCGAACCGGTCCCACTCGCCCATCCCCACCGCATAGGCGTCCTGGAACCGCACGCGGTCCCCGTCCACCGCGACCTGGGGCACGGGATAGTCCATCACCGAGGCCCGCCCCTGGGTCGAGGCGGCGAAATTGTGCAGCAGGCCGATGGCGTGGCCCACCTCATGCGCCGACAGCTGGCGGATGCGCGCCAACGCCACCTCTCGCGGATCGTTCGGTCCGCCAGTACCCGTCTGGTCGGCCCCGACGAGCCCCTCGAAGATCAGAATGTCCTGACGCACCCGCAAGGACCCCAGCAGCACGCTGCCCTTGACGATCTCGCCGGTGCGCGGATCGACCACGCTCTGGCCATAGGACCAGCTGCGCGTCGCCCGGTTGACCCAGTTGATGACGTTGTAGCGCGCGTCCAGCGGATCGACGCCCTCGGGCAGGACCTCGACGCGGTAGGCGTCGATATATCCCGCCCGCTCGAAGGCCTCGGCCCACCACAGGGCCCCCTCGACCAGGGCGGTGCGGATCGGCTCCGGCGCGGCGCGATCGACGTAGAAGACGATGGGCTCCACCACGGTGGACCGGGCCGCCATCGGATCGGTCTTCACCAGCCGGAACCGGTTGGCGACCCGGCTGACGATGGGCTCGTCCAGCGGCGCGGAGAAGTCGGTGATCAGGGTCGAGATCGCGCCGGTGCGCGGATCATACGGGCGTGGCTCATAGCCCGCGTCCGGCAGGCGGATGAAGCTGTGGTGCACGGTGAAGGTGGCCATCCGGGCGTCCGGCGCGATCTGGCTCAGCACCCGCCCCGGATTGTCGACCGCGAAGGTCAGGCGGGCTTCCAACTCGATGTTGTCGGGAAAGGCCCGCGCCTGGCTGGGGTCGATCAGCGTCAGGTCGGCGACCGGCCTCAGCGTCCCCTGCCCCGCCCGCGCCAGCGACGGCACGATGCCGTGGGCGTCGCGAGTGACGAAGCTGGAGATGTCGACCAGCACCGCGCCGTCGTCGTCGGTGGCGATCACCTCGCCGGACCAGACGGTGGAACCGACGAAGGCGTCGCGCGCCGCCGCCTGTTCCTCGGGCGAGCCCTGGGTCGCGCGATAGCGGGGGTTCTCGAACTCGGCGATCACCCGTCGGCCGATGCGACGGAAGGCCAGGATGTTGGTCGGCCCGATCTGGGCCCGGTCCAGCCCCGTCACCGCCGAGCCGACGCCCGTCCGCAGCGCCGTGTGGTGGATCACCCGGGCCAGCACCCCGTCCTCGGCGGGTGCCGGCAACTGCATCAGCACCTTCCCGCCGGCCCGGTCCACGAAGATCGGCAGCAGCCCGTCCTGCCGCGCCAGCCCCTCGATCGTCGATGCATAGGAAGCCGGGGCCGACTGAGCCTGAGCGGCCATGGGCGCGCCGAGCGCCAGGATGAGGGCGAGCGCCGTCGCCGCCGTGCCGAACCGAACCGCCATGAACATCCCCCGCGCCATCGGCCGTCATTTGGCGGGGTTCGGAGCGTCAGGTCAAACGATCCAGCGTCACTGCCGCCCGAACTGGACGAAGACGGTGACGCGGAACCCCTCCACCGGGCGGCCCGCCGCCGTCGTCGGCGGCCGGAAGCGGAAATGGGTCTCCGCGATCCGCACCGCCGCCTCGCCAAAGCCGAGCCCCTGTGGCGTCTCATCGACCGGTCTACAGGCTTCCAGACGTGTATCGGCCCGGATCACGCAGTTCACGGACGCCCGACCCGGGATGCGCCGCCGTCGCGCCTCGGGCGGCACGAAGGCCAGGATTTCCCCGTTTGAGGCGCCGCGCAGGATGATCGGCCCCGACCCCGCGCCCGGTCCATCCCCAGACCCGGTCCCCGACCCCGTGCCGGTCCCCTCTCCGCCCTGACCCAGGCCCGGCTCGGGCCCGGCCGTTTCCGAGGCGCCCACGATCAGCGTCGGCTCGGGCGCGGGCGTCGGTGGAGCGACCGGCAGTTCGGGCGGGACGCGCGGCGGGTCGGGCGGGCGATTGACGCGCGAGGCCGCGGCCGGGGCCCCGCCGCCCGGGTCAGCCGCCGGTTCCGGATCGGGCGGCGGCGGGGGTGGCGGCGGCGGTGCGAACTCGAACAGCTCGACCTCGATAGGCGACAGGATCGCCGGGGGCGCGGGCGGCGCGCCACGGAGACCCAGAAGCGCGAACAGGCCCGCGTGCGCCAGGGCCACGCCACCGATCACGCCCCAGCGGCGATAGCGCGCGCGTCGCGCCTCGGGGTGATGGAATGCATTTTCGCTTGTCACGCCGTCTCCCGATCCAGAGCGGGAACGAGCGGAATGGCCACGCTGTTCCGCGCGATCAGGCCTCTGTGCCGTCCAGGGCCGCGTCGATGGAGGCGGCCACGGTCTCGATCGACCCCATCCCGTCGACCTCGGTCAGCAGCCCCTTGTCTCCATAATAGGGAAGCAGCGGCGCGGTGTTGCGGTTGTAGGCGTCCAGCCGGACCTTGAAGCTCTCCGGATTGTCGTCCGGGCGGCCCTGGTCGGCATAGCGTTTGGCGATCCGGTCCATCAGGGCCCCGTCGTCGACCTTCAGGCGCACGACGCGATCGATCTTCTTGCCCAGCTTCGCCAGCATGGCGTCGAGGGCCTCGGCCTGGGGCACCGTGCGCGGAAAGCCGTCGAAGATGGCCCCGCCGGCGTCTTCGGCCTCTTTCAGGCGCGCCTCGATCAGGGCGATGACGATGGCGTCACTGACCAGTTCGCCGCGTGACATGATCGCCTGGCATTCCAGTCCGAGCTTGGAGCCCGAGGCGATGGCCTCGCGCAGCATGTCGCCGGTGGACAGCTGGACCATGCCGCGTTGCTCGACCAGCCGCTTGGCCTGGGTGCCCTTGCCGGCCGCGGGGGGCCCGAACAGGATCAGATTCATGCTCGGCGCCCCTCCCCGGGCGGATCAGGACTTCGGGCTCAAGTAGCGCGAAGCGCGATAGCCCAACAAACTAGCGACGCACGGGCGCGGGCGCGCCCCGGCCGCCGCGACCGCGCAGCTTGGCCTTCTTGATGAGGCCTTCGTACTGGTGGGCCAAGAGCTGCGACTGGATCTGCGCCACCGTGTCCATGGTCACCGAGACCACGATCAGGATCGAGGTGCCGCCGAAATAGACGCCGCCCATCTGACCGACCAGCAGTTCCGGCAACAGGCAGACGGCGGTGATATAGGCCGCGCCGATCACCGTCAGCCGGGTCAGGACATAGTCCAGATACTCGGCCGTGCGCTTGCCCGGACGGATGCCCGGCAGGAAGCCGCCGTATTTGCGCAGGTTCTCGGCCGTGTCCTCGGGATTGAAGGTGATCGAGGTGTAGAAGAAGCAGAAGAAGATGATCAGCCCGCCGTACAGGGCGATGAACAGGGGCTGGCCCTGCTGCAGCTGAGCCGTCACCAGCGGAAGCCAGTCCATCCAGCCCGGCAGGTCCGCCGTCGCCGTCATCTGGGCGACCGTCGTCGGCAGCAGCAGCAGGGACGAGGCGAAGATCGGCGGGATCACCCCGGCCGTGTTGACCTTCAGCGGCAGGAAGCTGCGCTCCCCGCCCGCCATGCGGTTGCCCTCCTGGCGCTTGGGATACTGGATCAGCAGCCGACGCTGGGCCCGCTCCATGAAGACGATGAAGACGATGACGGCGATCGCCAGGGCCGTGATGAACAGCAGGGTGAAGACCGACAGCTGGCCCTGCTGGGCCAGACCCAGCAGACGCGCCACGGTGCCCGGCAGGATGGCCACGATGCCGGCGAAGATGATCAGCGAGATGCCGTTGCCGACGCCGCGCGCCGTCACCTGCTCGCCCAGCCACATCAGGAACATCGTGCCGCCCGTCAGGCTGACGACCGTGGTGGCGATGAAGAACAGGCCCGGCTCATCGACCAGACCGGCCTGGGCGTTCAGGCCGACCGCGATGCCGAACGACTGGGCCAGGGCCAGGACCACGGTCAGGTACCGGGTGTACTGGTTCAGCTGCTTCCTGCCGCTCTCGCCGCCTTCCTTCTTCAGCTTCTCCCACGGCGGATACACCGCGCCCATCAGCTGGACGATGATCGAGGCCGAGATGTAGGGGGTGACGTTCAGGGCGAACACGGCCATCCGCTCGACGGCGCCGCCCGAGAACATGTTGAACATGTCCAGCACGCCGCGCTGGCCGTCCGGGTCCTGAAAGAACTGCAGGAAGGCCGCGGAGTTGATGCCCGGGATCGGCACATAGGTGCCGATGCGATAGACCAAGAGAGCGCCCAGCGTGAACAGCAGGCGCTTGTGCAACTCGGTCGCCTTGGCGAACGAGCCCATGTTCATATTCGCGGCGAGTTGTTCGGCGGCCGAAGCCATGTGTCGTTACCCCGACTGATCAGAACGCGGCGCGATCACTCGAATCCGACGCCTTCGTCCAGATAGGCGAAGGGCGGCCTCATAGCGAGACCGCCCCCCACGCTTTATTGTTTAGGCCTTGGCGGACGTGCGCGCCGAGCGGGCCGAGATCTTGTTGGCGTCACCGCGCGGAGCCTTGGGAGCCGGAGCCTTGCCCTTGGCGGCGTTGCGCTTCTCGACGCGGGCGGCGGCCTTGGCTTCCGCCTCGATCCGCTGCTCGACGACCGAGCCGCCGGCCGCTTCGATGGCCTTCCTGGCGCCGGCCGAGGCCGACCAGACGACCAGGTTCAGCTTGGCCTTGACCTCGCCGGTGCCCAGCAGACGCACGCCGTCCTTGGCGCGACGGATCACGCCGGCGGCCACCAGGGCATCGCCGTTGATCTCGGTCTTGATGTCCAGCTTCTTGCCGTCCACGGCGTCCTGCAGACGCCAGAGGTTCACCTCGGCCAGCTTCAGGGCGTTGGGATTGTTGAAGCCGCGCTTGGGCATCCGCATGTAGAGCGGCATCTGGCCGCCCTCGAAGCCGCCGATGGCGACGCCCGAACGGGACTTCTGGCCCTTGACGCCGCGACCGGCGGTCTTGCCCTTGCCCGAACCCGGGCCGCGGCCGACCCGCATGCGCTTCTTGTGCGCGCCTTCGTTGTCGCGGATTTCGTTCAGTTTCATGTGCCTGATCCTTTCGGGTTCTAGCGCCCGGTCTGGGACCGGACTCGGCTGTACTTCAAAGGGTCGAGGGTCGAGGGTCCAGGGTCGAAAGCAAAGCCATCCGACCTCGACCCTCGACCCTCATCCCTCGACCCTCAGAGACTTACTTCTCGACCACCTCGGTCAGGTGAGCGACCTTGGCGATCATGCCGCGGATCGAGGGGGTGTCTTCCAGCGTGGACTCGCGGCCCATGCGGTTCAGACCCAGGCCCACCAGGGTGGCGCGCTGGTCGTTCTTGCGGCGGATCGGCGAACCGGTCTGCTTGACGGTGATGGTCTTCTTCTCGGACTTGGCCATGTCTTAGGCTTCCTGAGCTTCAGGCGCGGCTTCCGGAGCCGAGGCGCCGTCGTTGCGGCGGCCCATCAGGTCGGCGACCTTCTTGCCACGCTTGGAGGCGACCTGACGCGGCGAGGACTGGACCTTGAGGGCCTCGAACGTCGCGCGGATCATGTTGTAGGGGTTGGACGAGCCGGTCGATTTGGCGACCACGTCGGCGACGCCCAGGGTTTCCAGCACGGCGCGCATCGGACCACCCGCGATGACGCCGGTTCCCGGAGGGGCCGCGCGCATCATGATCTTGCCGGCGCCCCAACGGCCGTTGCCGTCGTGGTGCAGGGTGCGGTTCTCGCGCAGCGGAACGCGGATCATGGTCTTCTTGGCTTCTTCGGTCGCCTTGCGGATGGCTTCCGGCACTTCGCGCGCCTTGCCGTGACCGAAGCCGACGCGGCCCTTGCCGTCGCCGACGACCATCAGGGCCGCGAAAGAGAACCGGCGACCACCCTTCACAGTGGCGGCGACGCGGTTGATGTGGACCAGCTTCTCGACGATGTCCGAATCCGGACCGTCGACGGCGGGAGCGTTGCGGTTGTCGCGACGGTTGCGGTCGTTGCCGCCCTGTCCGCCACGTTGAGGTGCTTGGGCCATCTGTCGGTCCTTAGAAGTTCAGGCCGGCTTCACGCGCGGCATCCGCCAGCGCCTTCACCCGACCGTGATAGATGTAGCCGCCGCGGTCGAAGACCACGTCCTTGACGCCCTTCTCGATGGCGCGCTGGGCGACCAGCTTGCCGATCGCGGCCGCGGCCTCGACGTTCGAGCCCTTGGACACACCGGCCTTGTCGCCTTCCAGCGACGAGGCGGAGGCCACCGTGACACCCTTGGTGTCGTCGATGATCTGGGCCGAGATGTTCTTGTCCGAACGATGCACGGACAGGCGCAGGCGACCGTTGGCCACCGCCTTGAGGCGACGACGGGTCCGCTCGGTGCGGCGCTTGGCGTTCTCTTTGAGGGTCGTGGCCATGGCTTACTTCTTCTTGCCTTCCTTGCGGCGGACCTTTTCGCCGGCATAGCGGACGCCCTTGCCCTTGTAGGGCTCCGGCGGACGCAGCTTGCGGATGTTGGCGGCCAGTTCACCGACGACCTGCTTGTCCGGGCCCGAGATCTTGATCTCGGTCTGCTTGGGCACCGCGAAGGTGACACCGGCCGGAGCCTTGATGTCGACCTCGTGCGAGAAGCCCAGTTGCAGCGACAGGTCGTTGCCCTTCATGGCGGCGCGGTAACCGACGCCGACCAGTTCCAGGGACCGCTCGAAGCCGGTGGTGACGCCGGTGACCATATTGTCGATCAGGGTGCGCGACAGGCCCCACATGGCGCGCGCGCGCTGGGTGTCGGCGCGGGCGTGCAGCGTCAGCTCGCCGTTCTCCTGGCGAACCTCGATCTCCTCGGCCACGGTCCAGGACCGCTCGGCCTTGGGACCTTTGACGCTGACCGTCTGGCCGTCGATGGTGACGGTCACGCCTTTCGGCACGGCGATGGGACGTTTTCCGATACGGGACATCTTTAGTAGACCCTGCAGAGGACTTCGCCGCCGACGTTGGCGTCGCGGGCTGCGGCGTCGGACATGACGCCCTTGGAGGTCGAAAGGATCGAGATGCCCAGACCGTTCTTGATCGGCTTCAGGTCGCTGATGGCCGAATAGACGCGGCGGCCAGGCTTCGACACGCGGGCGATCTCGGCGATCACCGGCTGGCCGTCGAAATACTTCAGCTCGATCTCGAACTGCGGGAACTCGCCCGGGTTCTGAACCAGGTTGTAGCCGCGGATGTAGCCCTCGTCCTGCAGCACGTCGAGGACGCGCTGGCGCAGACGCGAGGCCGGGGTCAGCACTTTCGAACGCTTGCGCATCGCGGCGTTCTTCATGCGGGCGATCATGTCGCTCAGGGGATCGTTGATCATCATGTCTGTCGCTCCCCTTACCAGCTCGACTTGGTCAGGCCCGGGATCTGGCCCAGGTTGCCCAGCTCACGCAGGGCGATACGGCTCATCTTGAGCTTGCGGTAGAAGGCGCGCGGACGGCCCGTCACCTCGCAGCGGTTGCGGATGCGGACGGCCGCCGAGTTGCGCGGCAGTTCGGCCAGCTTCAGGCGGGCGTCGAAACGCTCTTCCAGCGGCAGGCTCTCATCGTTCGCGGTCGCCTTCAGGGCGGCGCGCTTGGCGGCATACTGCGCAACCTTGGCCTTGACCATTTCGTTGCGGTTTACGGCGCTTTTCTTAGCCATTGTGCTTTTCCCTTCCCGCTCAGTTCTTCACGAACGGGAACTTGAACTCGGTGAGAAGCGCGCGCGCCTCGTCATCGGTCTTGGCCGTGGTGCAGACGATGATGTCCATGCCCCACATCTGGTCGATCTGGTCGTAGTTGATCTCGGGGAACACGATGTGCTCCTTCAGACCCATGGCGTAGTTGCCGCGACCGTCGAACGACGTCGGCTTCAGGCCCCGGAAGTCCTTCACGCGCGGCAGGGCGATCGTGATCAGACGGTCCAGGAACTCGTACATCTGGTCGCCGCGCAGAGTGACCTTGCCGCCCACGACCATGCCTTCGCGCAGCTTGAAGCCGGCGATGGAGTTGCGGGCCTTGGTCGGGACCGCCTTCTGGCCGGCGATCTGGGTCAGGTCCTTGAGAGCCGCATTGGCCTTCTTGGAGTCCGCCACGGCTTCGCCGATGCCCATGTTCAGCACGATCTTCTCGAGCTTGGGGGTCTGCATCGGGTTGGTGTAACCGAACTTCTCGGTCATCACGCCCTTGATGCGGCTGTTGTACTCGTCCTTGAGACGAGGCGTGTATTTTTCGGTCGCCATCAGATGACGTCTCCCGTGGTCTTGGCGAAACGAACCTTCTTTTCGCCGTCCATGCGGAAGCCGACGCGGGTCGCCTTGCCGTTGGCGTCGGCGATCGCGACGTTCGACAGGTGAAGCGAGGCTTCCTTGTTCTTGATCCCGCCCTGGGGGTCGCCCTGGGACGGCTTGGTGTGACGCTGCACCATGTTGATACCGGTCACGAGCACGCGGTTCTCGGTCGGCAGCACCTTGGCGACGTCGCCGGTGCGGCCCTTGTCCTTGCCGGTCAGGACGACGACGCGGTCGCCCTTCTTGATCTTGGCGGCCATGACTACAGGACCTCCGGAGCCAGAGAGATGATCTTCATGTGGTTCTTGGCGCGCAGCTCGCGCGGCACGGGCCCGAAGATGCGGGTGCCGACCGGCTCGTTCTGCTTGTTGACGATGACGGCCGCCGACTTGTCGAAGCGGATGACCGAGCCGTCCTTGCGCTGGATGTCCTTGGCGGTGCGAACGACGATGGCGCGAACGACCTCGCCCTTCTTCACCCGGCCGCGCGGAATCGCTTCCTTGACCGAGGCGACGATGGTGTCACCGACCGAGGCGTAGCGGCGCTTCGCGCCACCTAGCACCTTGATGCACATGACCCGGCGAGCACCCGAGTTATCGGCCACTTCCAGGTTAGTTTGCATCTGGATCATAGTTCAGATCCTTCCTACGAGGCCGAAGGGGTGAGGACTTCCCACCGCTTCAGCTTGGACTTGGGGGCGCACTCGACGATGCGGGCGACGTCGCCTTCCTTCAGCGAGTTCCCTTCGTCGTGGGCATGATACTTCTTGGACAGACGCACGGTCTTCTTAAGGACCGGGTGCAGCAGGGTGCGCTCGACCTTGACGACCACGGTCTTGTCGCCCTTGTCGGACACGACCACGCCTTCGAGAATACGTTTGGGCATCGGTGTTCCTTACGAAGCCTGGCGCTTCTCACGCAGCAGCGTGGAGATGCGGGCGATGTCCTTGCGGACTTCCGAGACGCGGTGCGTCTTTTCCATCTGGCCGGTGGCGGCCTGGAAGCGGAGGTTGAATTGCTCCTTCTTGAGCGACAGCAGCTGGTCGCCCAGCTGGTCGTTCGTCTGGGAGCGGAGATCGGCGATCTTGGTCATCAGGCGACGTGCTCCACATGAGCCACGCCGGCGTCCAGGCGGGTGACCACCTTGGTCCGGACCGGCAGCTTGGCGGCACCCAGACGCAGGGCCTCGCGGGCCACGTCGTCGGCGACGCCGTCGATTTCAAACAGGATACGGCCCGGGTGGCAGCGCGCGGCCCAGTGGTCCACGGCGCCCTTGCCCTTGCCCATCCGCACTTCGGCCGGCTTGCCCGAGACGGGCACGTCCGGGAAGACGCGGATCCAGACACGGCCCTGGCGCTTCATCTGGCGGGTGATCGCGCGGCGGGCCGCCTCGATCTGACGCGCGGTGATGCGTTCCGGCTCGAGCGTCTTCAGGCCATACGAACCGAAGTTCAGCGAGAAGCCACCCTTGGCGGCACCGTGGATCCGGCCCTTGAAGGCCTTGCGGTATTTGGTTTTCTTAGGCTGCAGCATGGTCCTTAGCCCTCACGGCCGCGACGGCCGCCGCGGTCGTCGCGGCGCGGTCCGCGCTCGCGACCTTCGTTGGAAGACGGGCCGGCGGCCTCGGCAGCCCAGCGCTTGTCCTGGGCCATCGGGTCGTGCTCCAGCACTTCGCCTTTGAACACCCAGACCTTCACGCCGATGATGCCGTAGGTCGTCTTGGCCTCGATGAAGCCGTAGTCGATGTCGGCGCGCAGGGTGTGCAGCGGCACGCGACCTTCGCGATACCACTCCATCCGCGCGATCTCGGCACCGCCCAGGCGACCCGAGACGTTGATCCGAACACCCTTGGCGCCCAGGCGCATGGCCGACTGCATCGCGCGCTTCATGGCGCGGCGGAAGGCGATCCGGCGCTCCAGCTGCTGGGCGATGTTCTCGGCGATCAGCTGGGCGTCCGTCTCGGGCTTCCTGACCTCGACGATGTTCAGGTGAACCTCGCCTTCCGTCTGGGCCGAGATGTCCTTGCGCAGCTTCTCGATGTCGGCGCCCTTCTTGCCGATCACGACGCCCGGGCGGGCGGCGTAGATCGTCACGCGGCACTTCTTGTGCGGACGCTCGATGATGATGCGGCTGACGCCGGCGGCGTTCAGGCGCTCCTTCAGCCAGGTGCGCAGCTTGATGTCCTGATGCAGCAGGCGCGCGTAGTTCGCGCCGTCGGCGAACCAGCGGCTGTCCCAGGTCCGGTTCACGCCGAGGCGGAAACCGATCGGATTGATTTTCTGACCCATCAGGCGGCCTCGCCGGCTTCACGGACCACGATGGTGATCTCGCTGAACGGTTTCAGGATACGCGACGAACGACCACGAGCGCGGCTCGCGAAACGCTTCATCACCAGGTTCTTGCCCACGAAGGCCTCGGCGACGACCAGGTTGTCGATGTCGAGGTTGTGGTTGTTCTCGGCGTTCGACACGGCGCTGTAGAGCACCTTGCGGACGTCGTCGGAGATGCGCTTGCGGCTGAACTCCAGCTCGTTCAACGCCTTCTGGACCGGCAAGCCGCGGATCGAGGCGGCCACCAGGTTCAGCTTCTGCGGGCTGATGCGAACGTTGACCAGCTTGGCGCGGGCCTCGGTCGAACCGACGCGGCGGGGGTTGTTGGTCTTGGGCATGTTACTTCCGCTTCGCCTTCTTGTCCGCGGCGTGGCCGGGGAACGAACGGGTGGGCGAGAACTCGCCCAGCTTCATGCCGACCATGTCCTCGTTCACATGCACGGGGACGTGCTTGTGACCGTTGTGGACGCCGAACGTCAGGCCCACGAACTGCGGCAGGATGGTGGAGCGGCGCGACCAGGTCTTGATCACGTCCTTGCGGCCCGACGTCGAGACGGCGTCGGCCTTCTTGAGCAGATACCCGTCGACGAACGGGCCTTTCCAGGAGGAGCGAGCCATCTTTAGCGAGCCTTCTTAACGTGGCGGGTACGGATGATGAACTTGTCCGTCGCCTTGTTCTTGCGGGTGCGGGTGCCCTTGGTGTCCTTGCCCCAGGGCGTGACCGGCGTGCGGCCGCCCGAGGTCCGGCCTTCACCACCACCGTGCGGGTGGTCGATCGGGTTCATGGCAACGCCGCGGACGTGCGGACGCCAGCCCATGTGGCGGACGCGTCCGGCCTTGCCCAGGTTCTGGTTCATGTGGTCGGCGTTCGAGACGGCGCCGACCGTGGCCATGCAGCCGTCCAGGACCATGCGCAGCTCGCCCGAGCCGAGGCGGATCTGAGCGTAGCCCTGATCGCGACCCACCAGCTGGGCATAGGCGCCGGCCGAGCGGGCCAGCTGGGCACCCTTGCCGGGCTTCATTTCCACGCAGTGGATGATGGTGCCGACCGGGATGGAGCGCAGCGGCATGGCGTTGCCGGGCTTCACGTCGGTCTTCTCGCCGGCCACGATCGTGTCGCCCGCCTTCAGACGTTGCGGCGCGATGATGTAGGCCTTCTCACCGTCCTCATAGGTCACGAGGGCGATGAAGGCGGTGCGGTTGGGGTCGTACTCCAGCCGCTCGACGGTCGCCGTCTGGAACTTGCGACGCTTGAAGTCGATCTTGCGGTACAGGGTCTTGGCCCCGCCGCCGCGGAAGCGCACGGCGATGCGGCCGCCCTGGCCCCGGCCGCCCGACTTGGTCAGGCCTTCGGTCAGCGACTTTTCCGGACGGCCCTTGTGGAGCTCGGACCGGTCGATCAGCACCAGGGCGCGGCGGCCCGGCGACGTCGGATTGTAGGTCTTCAAGGCCATCGGATCAGAGCCCCGTGGTGACGTCGATCGACTGGCCGTCGGCCAGCGTCACGATCGCTTTTTTGATGTCGACCCGGCGGCCCATGATGCCCCGGAAGCGCTTGGTCTTGCCCTTCTGGACCAGGGTGTTGACCTTCAGGACGTTGACCTTGAACAGGCTTTCGACCGCCGCGGCGATCTCGTCCTTGGTCGCCGTATCGGCGACGCGGAAGACGACCTTGTTCTGCTCCGACAGGATCGTCGCCTTCTCGGTGATGATCGGCGAGCGGATGGTGTCGTAATGTTTGGCGGTGGGTTGGGCGGCCATTACGCGGCGTCCTTCTCGGCTTGTTCGCGGCGCGACGGCTTGATGTCGGCGTAGCGGGCTTCGATGGCGTCGACGGCGGCCTTTGACAGCACCAGGGTGTCGGCGCGCAGGATGTCGTAGACGTTCAGGCCTGCGTTCGGCAGCACATGGATCTGCGGAATGTTACGCGAGGCCAGGGCGAAGTTCTCGTCGACCTCGGGGCCGGCGATGATCAGCGTCCGGGTCCAGCCCAGCTTGCCGAAGGTCTCGCGCAGGGCCGCCGTCTTGGCGTCCTTGACGGTCAGGGCGTCGACGACGACCAGGTCGCCGGACTTCGCCTTGGACGACAGGGCGTGACGCAGGGCCAGGGCCCGCACCTTCTTGGGTAGGTCGAAGCCGTGATCACGGACGACCGGTCCGAAGGCGCGCGAACCGCCGACGAACTGGGGCGCGCGACGCGAGCCGTGACGGGCACCGCCGGTGCCCTTCTGCTTGTACATCTTCTTGCCGGTGCGAGAGTTCTCGTTCCGGGTCTGGACCTTGTGCGTGCCGGCGCGGCGCTTGGCCAGCTGCCAGTTGACGTAACGGGCCAGAAGGTCGCCGCGAATGTCGGTGATGCCGAAGACGGCGTCCGACAGTTCAACGTCGCCCGAGGCCTTGCCGTCGAGTTTGATGACCGAGAGTTTCATTACGCTTCACCGCCTTCGACGGTTTCCACAGCGCTGTCCTCGACCTGGGGCTCTTCGGCCTCGGTCTCGGCGGCGGCGGCTTGACCGTTCTTCTTGAAAGAACCGGGGAACGGCAGGTCGGCGTGCGGCTTCTTGTGCGCGTCGCGGACCTTGACCCAGCTGCCCTCGTGACCGGGCACGGCACCCTTGATCATGATCAGGCCGCGCTCGGCGTCCACACGGACGACGGTCAGGTTCTGGGTGGTGATGGTCTCGGTGCCCAGGTGGCCGGCCATCTTCTTGCCGGGGAAGGTGCGACCCGGATCCTGACGGTTGCCCGTCGAGCCGTGCGAACGGTGCGAGACCGAGACGCCGTGGGTGGCCCGCAGACCGCCGAAGTTCCAGCGCTTCATGGCGCCGGCGAAGCCCTTGCCGATCGTCTCGCCCTGGATGTCGACCTTCTGGCCGGCCACGAAGTGGTCCGCCGACAGGGTCGCGCCGACGTCGATCATGGCGTCGTCCGACACGCGGAACTCCATGACGACGTGCTTCGGCTCCACCTCGGCCTTGGCGAAGGTCTCGCGCTGGGCCTTGTTGGTGTTCTTGGCCTTCTTCTTGCCGGCGCCCAGCTGCAGGGCGACGTAGCCGTCCCGCTCCTGAGTGCGTTGGCCGACGACCTGACAGTCGTCGAGTTGAAGCACAGTGACCGGAACGTGCGCGCCGTCATCGGCGAACACGCGGGTCATGCCCAGCTTCTTGGCGATCACGCCCGTGCGCATCGGATCCCGCCTTCTCTACTTTAAATCTTGATCTCGACGTCCACGCCGGCGGACAGGTCGAGCTTCATGAGCGCGTCCACGGTCTGCGGAGTGGGGTCGACGATGTCGAGGACACGCTTGTGCGTGCGGATTTCAAACTGCTCGCGCGACTTCTTGTCGACGTGCGGCGAGCGGTTCACGGTGAACTTTTCGATCAGGGTCGGCAGCGGGATCGGACCACGAACGGTCGCGCCCGTGCGCTTGGCGGTGTTGACGATCTCGCGCGTCGAAAAGTCGAGGACGCGGTGATCGAAGGCCTTGAGCCTGATGCGGATGCTTTGATCCATATCGGTCGTATTTCCCAAGCAGGCGAACCTGCGTCCCTGTGAACCATTTCAAAGACCGGAGCCTTTCGGGGAAACCCCGTCAGGTACGCACGTTTCGCAAAAACGATCGGCCCACGCGGTCGCCCGCGAAGGCCGTTGAAGTCCTAAGTCGCTACAAAGAACGGTAACTCAGGTCGTTCCCGCGAACCGCGTCTGCAGCGAACTGCACAGCCGGTCCAACAAGAGTTGGCGCTTATGACCTCCGATTCCGCTTTCGTCAAGCGGCCCGGCCGACCTGAGTGACGCAAATAAGAAGACGGCCCGGGGGGTTCCATGCTCCCGGACCGTCTCCGTTCTACGGCGGGCTGGGTGGGGTGAACTCAGCCGCCGATCCGCACGCGTCCGCCGCCCATGACGGACTGGGACACCGAGCCGGTCACCCGGCCCACATTGACGTTGCCGCCACCGACCAGGCTGGCGTCGAGGCTCGACACCGTGCCGGTGACCGTGATGTTCCCGCCCCCGGCGATGGAGGCGTCCAGCGCGCCGGCGTCGCCCCGGATCAGAACGTCGCCCGAACCGCCGATGGAGGCGTCGATCGAGCTTGGACGTCCTCCATTCACGCGGATATCGCCCGAGCCGCCGATGGCCGCGTCGACCGAGCCGGTGACCGCAGCCACCGTGACCGTCCCCGATCCTCCGATGGAGGCGTCCAGATCGCCGGTGGCGCCCGCCGTGATGCTGCCCGAGCCGCCGATCGCCGTTTCCAGCCGACCCGAGGTGCCCGCGCGCATGTTGCCGGACCCGCCGATCGACAGGTCCATGGTCCCTGCCGTGTTGGCCACGGTCCAGTCGCCGCAGCCGCCGCTGGCCAGGTCGATCGAGGTGGCTCCGCGACCCACCGAGCCGAACACGGCCGCGTTCTCGGTCGAGACCTGAACGGCGGGCGGGGTGCGGACGACGATCAGCGGGGCGGTGGACAGGTCGATTCGCCCGCGTTCGCGGACCTCGACCGAGGCCCCCTGCCCGGGCTGGCGCGCGTCAGCGGGGCCACTGCGGCATTCGCGGAAAGCCCGGCGGCCAAGGTTGCCGTCGATGCGGAGCTCGTCGCCGACGCGGGTGACCGTGGGTGTCGGCAGGCCGGCGGTCCCCGGCTCGACCTCAACGGCGATATCGGCGCGGTTCTCGACGATCACCACCATACGGGCGGCAGCGTGACGGACACGGACCTCGGTCTGCTGCGCGGCGGCCGGGGCGGCGGCGACGAGCGTGGCGATCAGGCCGGCGGATGTGGCGGTGACGGCTAGGATGGTCTTCATGGCTTCAGCTCCCTCAGCGATGAAGGAAAGCCTGACCCCGACGGCGGCCGAAGTCATTTTAACTCGAGGTCATGACCTCGATTTAATCGAAACGGGCGTTATGCCCGCAGCGCGCCCGCGCCGTCCTCGGCCTGGGCGTCCGGCACGAAATCGCGCTCGAAATGGGCGATACGGCTCTTCAGCCCCCCGACCCGCTTCAGCGCAAGGGAGGCCGCCCAGCGGGCCGCCAGCTCCGGCGTCGACATGGTGTCGGTAAAGCGGGGCCGACCGCCCCGGCTGCGGATCAGGGCATTGGTGTAGAGCGCGCCGTTCCGGAATCGCGACGGCCAGGTCTGGAAATCCATCGACAGGCTTACGCAGAATTTATCCAGGTTCTCGACCCGGTGCGGCGCGTACAGCGGCCAGGTCAGGGCCTCGCCCGGCTCCAGGTCGAACACCTGGGCGTCCTGTTCGAAAGCCAGGGTGTAGGGCAGCTCCTCGGTCGTCTGGCGCGCCACCACCTGTTCCATGCAGGCCTCGGGCAAATGTGCCTCGTCGCCCGGATAGACGAAGATGCGTTTCCTGCCCCGCAGGTGGAACAGCACCACCCCGGCAGCGTCGAAGTGATAGGGTACCCGCGCGACCGGCGAGGAGATGATCAGCTGGCCGGCATTCGTGACCGCCCGCATCCCGGGATAGGTCGCCTCGACCTTCCCGAACTCTTCCATCGCGGCGGCCCACAGGTCTGGGCAGCCCTCCTGGGCGTCCCTCAGATTGACCCACAGGCGTCCGCCCTGGATGGCGGCCAGCAGTTGCTCCCCGGTCAGGTCGCCCTTGTCACCGGTGCGCAGCGAGACCTGCCCCTCGGCGTCATAGTCATACAGGTTGATGTCGATCAGCGACGCCGGGTAGCGGTGCAGGATCTCGGCCAGGGCCGCGTCCGAGGCGAACCCCTGCTCGACCAGGCCGTGGCGGTGCTTGGCTGCCTGGGCGATCGGGCCGGGATAGCGGGTCTGGCGGGCGGCTTTCATCGGCGGTCGGTCTCTCAGGCGCTGGGTTGGCGGCCGGCGGCCTTCTTCACGGCGACACCCGCGGCGGCCACGGCTCCCATCAGGCGATTGGCGGGCGTGGTCTCGCAGGCCTCGATGGCGGCCCAGCGCCGGCGCACGCTGGTGCGCAGCCGCTCGGCCCGGCCACCCCCGGTGCCGCCCAGCAGGCCCACGGCCGCGTCCGACAGGGTCGCGCCCAGGCCCGGCTTCAGCACCACGGCCTCGCGCACCCCCTGGGAGGCATTGCAGAAATACTTCTTGTAGCCCTCGCCGCCGAACCCGAAGTCATAGACCCGGAACCCGTCCGCGCAGCCCAGCTTCATGGTGTCCAGCGTCAGCAGGATCCCCGGCGAGCACCTCGCCGCCGACGGCTCATACGCCGGGAACCAGAAATGGTACCGGTCGCCCGCGTGCAGGGAGTATTCGATCGCGATCAGCCGATCCCCGGCCCACAGAGCCGCCATCGACGCGCCGAAGTCCCCCCGGTGGTCGCTCATCAGGGCATGCAGCAGGTCTCGGGTCCAGCCACAGGCGAAGATGTCGTGCCGCCCCGTCCGCCCGTATTGCTGGCGTTTCAACCCGATCAGCCGGTCCAGCAGGGCCGGATCGGTCAGGCCGCACTCCACACGGACCGCGCCCTGCTCGGTCTCCAGGCTGCGACGCGCCCGTTCCTTGTCCTTGAAATACTTGCCCCAGGTCTGACGACGCTCGGCGTACCAGGCATCGTATCCCTCCTCGGGCGTGATGGTCATCAGGGTCTCGCGGGGCTCGCCAACGCCGGTCGGTCCGACCCAGGCGGAGACGTTAAGCCGGGGCGCGCCCAGCAGGGCCGCGACCGTCTCCAGGGGCGGTGCCTCGCCCGGCATGGCGATGACGCCGTGATAGTCGTTCATCGGCGCGCCCAGGGGCTGGATCGCCCCCCCGCGCCTCTGGTGCGGGAAATAGCCGACCGTGCGCCCGTCCCGGGTCAGGATCGCCACCGCCGACCCGGGGCTGACCCGGCTCGCGATCTCGGTGAACTCGAATCGGAAATAGGGGCTGGCCAGGTCGGGATTGGCGTCGGTCATGGCGCGCCACAGCACCCGGTCGGCCAGCGTCAGCTGATCGGCCCTGACGATCTCGACCTGTAGCGTTCCGGCCATCCGCGTCTCCGTCGCGCCCAAAATAGCAAGGCGCGTTCCGATCGAAGCCATAGTCCGAGGCCCGTTTCGGCACGGTTCGCAGACGTGGTGAAGGAAAGGTTGGCCTCGGGAGCCGCCGCCCACCTCAAGCGTTGCCTGATGACAAGGAGACGCCATGACCGACCCCGACAGAGGCCCCGGCCGCCAGTCCGAATACGAAGAGGAAAAGCCCGTCCGCGACGGCGAACCGCCCCACCCCGCTCAGGAGCCCCCGGGCTCCGAAGGCTCTTCGAACTCCGGCGAGACCGCCACCGACCCCGCGACGGGCGAGCCGAACTCGCGTCCTCCTGTCCGGAACTGAGGGCCTCGTCTCAGAAGACTTCGTCGACCCCGGGTGGGAGCCGCTGCTGGGTTTCCAGCGCAGGCGGCCGGGACGGATCGATCCTCACCGGCTCGGCGAACCGCAGCCGGTCATAGCTCTCCTGAGCCGAGGCCGCGACGGCGGCTGAATCCCTCAGGATCGTCGGCTTCAGGAAGATGAACAGGGTCCGCCGCGTCTGGCTGTCGTTGCGCGACCGGAAGGCCCCTCCGATCAGGGGCAGGCTTCCCAGGCCCGGCACCCGGCTGGTGCCCGATTGGCGGTCGTCGGTGACCAGACCGCCCAGGACGATGGTCTCGCCGTCGTCGGCCAGGACGCTGGTCTGGAGGCTGCGCCGATTGGTGATCAGGTCCGCCGCGCCGGTCACCGACGTGGTCACCAGCGACGACACCTCCTGGCTGACCTCCAGCCGAACCGTCTCGCCCTCGTGCACCCGCGGCACGACCCTCAGCGTCAGGCCGACGTCCTCGCGGCTGATGGTTGTGAAGGGGTTGGTCGAGTTGCCGTCGGTGGCGAAGCTGCCGGTCCGGAACGGCACGTTCTGGCCGACCACGATCTCGGCCGGCTCGTTGTCCAGCACCGTGACGCTCGGCGACGACAGCAGATTGGCATAGGCGTTGGTTCCGACCGCCTGGAGCAGAGCCCCGAAATCGCCCTCCGACCCCGCCGCGACCGACAGGCCCGACGACAGCAGCCGTCCGGCAGGAAAGCCCAGCACGCTCAGTACGGTCGCGATATCGGACCCCGCGTTGTTGAACGACGTGCCGCCGATCACGCCTTCTTCGGGCACAGCCCCGCCGAGACCCAGCTGCACCCCGATCCGTTCGCCCAGCTCGCCGGTGATCTCGACGATGGCGACCTCGATCTTGACCTGGGCGCGGCGCAGGTCGAGCTGGCTGATCAATGTCTCCAGCATCTCGACCATCGCGGGCGGACCGCGCATGACGACGGCGTTCAGCTCGGGCGAGGCCTGGACCGTCACCCCGTCCAGGGTGAACCCCGCCGGGCGCGCCGCCGGGCCGCCCGTTCCGGGCTGAGGCAGCGATCCACCGCCTTCGCTCGGCGTGCTGATGGCGTTCACGGCCAGGGCCGCAGCGTCCCGGTTCGAGGCGCTGAGGCTGGCCAGGCCCGTGTCGCTCCGGAGCGACCGGGCCACCGGGTTGTTCGCCGCCGGCTCGCCGCCCAGCAGACCGCGGACGATCTCGGTGATCGATTCAGCGTCGGAGTTCCGCAGGCGCACCACCCGCACCACCGGCCCGGCGCCACCGGGCGTATCCAGCGCCGCCACGATCGAGCGGGCCTGGGCGATGTCGGCGGCGTCGCCCCGGACCAGCAGGACGTTAGACCGCTCATCGGCCGTCACGCGCGGTCCCCCGGCGTCGGACCCCAGCAGCTGGCTGACCGAGGCGGCCACATCGACCGCCGAGGCATGGCGCAGCAGGATGCTGTCGAAGGTCGAACCCCCGCCCCGGTCCAGCGTCGCCGCCAGTTGCTGCACGCGGGCGATGTTCTCGGCATAGTCGGTCACGACCACCGCATTCGGCTCGGTCAGGGCCTCGATCGCCCCGAACGAAGACACCAGGGGCCGCAGGGCCCGGACCGCCTGATCGCTCGGCAGATTCCGCAGCCGAACCAGCCGCGTGACGATCTGCTGGTTGGACTGGGCCGCGCCCGTCTCGGACGATCCGCTCTGGACCACGCTGGCCTGGGGCACGATGCGCCAGACATTGCCGCTGCGCACCGCCGCATAGCCGGACGTCCGCAGCACGGACAGGAACAGGTCCCAGACCCCATTGCGGCTCAGCGGCTCGGCCGAGACGACGTTCACCTGACCCTGCACCTGGGGATCGAGCACCAGGGTCCGGCCGGTGATGCGGCTGACCTGCTCGGCCACGTCCTTGATGTCGGCCCCGCGCATGTTGATGACCACGTCCTGCATCGCCTGGGGCGGCGGGGCGACGGTCTGGGCCAGGGGCGTCAGCGGCCCGGCGGCGGCGAGGCTGAGAGCCAGGGCGCTGGCGGTGGTCAGGCGGAGGATCTGGGTCACGCCGGGCTCCTAGCGAAGAGGAAAGTTGAGGGTGAGGCGACGGCCGCCGCGCACGACCACCACCCGCGCCTGGCCGGCCGACCTGGCGCGTTCGAACAACTGCTGATCCGAGGCGGCGTCGCCGACCGGCTGACCATTCAGGCTCTCGATCAGGTCACCGGGCTGCAGACCGAAGCGACGCAGCTCGGCCGAGGGGTTCGGACCGATGCGGTAGCCTGCGGACGACGCAGAGACGCCGGCGGCCCCTGCGGCGGCGGCGACGTTCGGCGTCGCGCCGCTGTCGAGGGGCGGGGGCACCGGCCGCGCGGCGGCAGCGGCCGCGCTGGCCACGGGCGACGCGGCGGCGACGGCGGCAGCGGCTTCGGGCGTCTGCGCAGGCGGCTGAACAGGAGCTACCGTGATCCCCGCGCCGGGCGTGCTCGACGCCGCGTCGGGCGTCACGACCGGCGCAGGGAAGTCCAGCCGCTCGCGCGTGCCGCCGACGTTCAGAATGACGTGGTCGATCTCGATCGCCTCGATGACGGCGTTGCCGACCGGGCTCTGGCCGACGCCATAGATGGCCGCCGGTCCCTCGCCGACCGCGATCAGGGCGGTGGAGGCGCTGGGCGGATAGGCCGACAGTACGCCCTTCAGCACCAGGCCCAGGCTGGAGGTGGGCAGTCCACCCACCGCGCCTGCCCCGCCGCCGAACGGCGCGAGCGACACGATCCGCGCCACGTCCGCGTCCGGTCCTCCGGCCTGCGCCCCCAAGGGCGGCAGGCTTTCGGCCACCGCCACCTCGGTCCGGCCATCGTCCCAACCGGTCAACCGCCAGGTCAGGGCCGCCAGCGCCCAGGCGATCGACCCGACCACCAGCACGCTCACGACCCTGAGCGCGATCTCGTCCCTGCGTTCGGGGCTCATGCGGCGCTCCCGACGCGATCGACGAAGCCGGACAGCCTCAGCGTCTCGCGCCCGCTGCCCGCCGGCCCCACCGCCACCTCGACGGCGATCAGGTCCGGATCGTCCGTCGCGGACCGGCTGACGCGCACGTCCCAGTCCCGATCCAGCATCCGCACCACCGAGGCGTCGGACGTGGCAGCCCCGCCCCGCAGGTTCAGTTCCGTCAGCCGGTTCTCGGCCACCCACTGGGCGATCACCCGCTGTTCCAGCCCGCGCACGCTATCGACGTGAGCCTGGGTCGCGCGCGTCAGTCCGACCGTCGCGATGGCCAGGATGAACAGGGCGACCAGCGCCTCCATCAGAGAATAGCCGGACCGCATCACGCCGCCTCGTCCGCGACGGGCCGCGCCACGGCGTTCAGCCCGTCGAACTCCACGCGCCAGCGTCGGTCGCCCTTGGCCAGGCCGAAGACGGCGATGGGCTGGCCCCCGTCCGGATCGATCATGAGCGGAGATACGGTCTCAAGCCCGACCAGGATGACGTCCGGCGGCAAGGCATGACGCTCGGCCAGGGCCTCGACCACACCCGTCGGTTGCCCCTCCGGCCGCACGAAGCCGTATCCCTCGCCGTCGAAGGCCAGAGCGAGGGGTCGGCGCGTCACCAGCACGTCGTCGGCCGCCAGCCGCAGCCGATCCGCCAGCCGGTTCGCCTCGCTCTCCACGCCCATCCCGCGATCACTGAGGCCCACGCCCAGGGTGACGACCCCGGCCATGACGCCGACGATCGCCAGCACGACCAGGATCTCCACCAGGGTCATCCCCTCGCGGCGCGCCCGGCCTACGATCTGTCCCCCGACAGCGATCATCAGCGGCTCTTGTCCGTCAGGTCGGCGTCCAGGCCCTCGCCGCCCTCCTCGCCGTCCTTGCCCAGGCTCAGCAGATCATAGGGGCCGCTCTGCCCCGGACTGCGATAGACATAGTCCCGGCCCCAGGGATCGGTCGGCAGTTCGGGCAGATAGCCTTCCGGCGACCAGGACATCGGCTCCGGCGGCGCGGTCGGGCGCTCGACGAGCGCGTTCAGCCCCTGGGCCGTGGTCGGATAGTCCCCGTTGTCCAGCCGATAGACGCGAAGCGCCGTCGCGATGGTTTTCAGGTCGGTCTTGGCCACCGTGACGCGCGCCTGATCCGGGCGCCCGATCACATTGGGCACGATCAGCACAGCGACCACCGCGATGATCGCCAGCACGACGATCATCTCGACAAGGGTCAGGCCGGCACGCCGCCTCAACAGACGACGGTGGCGCTTGTGACGCTCCGGCGAAGTAATCATGACACTTTTTCTCGATATGGCCGCCCATAGCGACAGCCCGTTTTTCGCTGCTATAGACCGCCTCGTGGCCTTGGACCACGCCCTTCTGCCACGGACTGACGATGCCTGGTCGACCCGCCCGTTCGAACCTTCCGAGCCGAGGCTTATGGCGCATCGTCGATGACAGAATCTTGGCGGTCGACCGCGCCTGGGCCGGACCGACGACGGTTCTGGTCCCTTCGGAAGACGTCCTGACCCTGACAGTCGACCTGCCGTTTCCGACCCGCGCCCAGCGGCTGAACAATCTTCCGTATGCGCTCGAAGACGCCGTGGCCGAGCCCCTGCCGACGTTGCACTTCGCCCTCGGCCAGGAAGTCGCGCCGCGCCGCCATATCGCCGGTGTCGTCCGCCGCGCGCGGATGGACCAGTGGATCGCCCTGCTGGTCGAAGACGATCTGGACACGGCGATTCTGCTGCCCGACGCCTTGACCCTGCCCGTTCCGCCCGCCGGGGTCTGGGCCATCCGCAGGGCCGAAGGCGACCGCGCCTTGATCCGCACCGACAACGGCGCCGGTTTCGCCGTGCCGCTGGCCATGCTCGATTCCGCCTGGAGAGCGGCGGGCAAGCCGCGCATCGCCGCCATCGGCGAACCCCTTCCGGATGCCATGGCCGAGGGCGTCGATGCGACCGCCGCCGCCGTCGATCCGGCGGGTGATCCGCTCATGGTCCTGCCACCCCTGGACCTGCGCCAGGGCCCCTATGCCGCCACCCGCCCCACCGCCCTGTCGGCCGGACGCACCCTGGCCTGGGTCGCCGGGATCGGCGTGGTCGCCCACATCGCCATCCTCGGCGTCGACGCTCTGCTGCTCCATGGCATGGCCGAGAAGAAGGAGGCCGAGGCCCGCGCCGTGCTCCAGGCCGTGGCCCCCCAGGTCGCCGCGACCGACGATCCGGTCACCGCCGCCGATCGCCTGCTGCCGGGCGCGAGCGGCGGGGGCGATCGCCCCTTCACCCAGATGCTGGCCCGCACCTCCGGGGCCCTGCCCGGCGCGGGCGTGATCGCCTTCAACCGCGCGGCCTATGCCCCCGGCGACCTGAACCTGACCGTCGTCGTGCCCGACGCTTCGACGCTGGACCGCGCGGTCCAGGCGCTCAACGCCTCGGGCCTGACCGCCACCGGCACCCCGGCCGCGCTGGACGCCGCCGCATCGACCACGGGCCTCAACGCCTCGATCCGTGTCTCGACCGGAGCGACCCGATGAAGGCCCCCGTCCTCCTGACCCGCCCCTCCCCGGCCCTCGACAGCGCCGCCGCCTGGTACGCGGGCCGGTCGCGGCGCGAGCAGGTGATGCTGGCCTTCCTCGGCGGCCTGCTGATCGTCGCTGCCCTTTGGCTGCTCGTCCTGCGACCGCTGCTGGACATGCGCGCCGCCTCGGTCGCCCGCATCGCCGCCTATGAGGAGGTCATGGTCCGCGTCCGCACCGGCGGCCCGCCCGGCACCTCCGTCGCCGCGCTGGACGGCCCGTTGCAGACCGCCATCCCGATCCAGGCCGCCACCTTCGGCATCGTCCCCACTGTCGCCATGGAGGGCCAGACCGCCGCCGTGACCGTGTCCGAGGGTCGCTACGACAGCCTGATCCCCTGGCTGGCCGCGCTCGAATCCTCGGGGGCCGTGCTGTCGTCGGTCGAACTGCAGCGCGGGTCGCAGCCCGGCGCGGTCAATGCGACGCTGAGGGTCGAACGCCCATGAGCCTGACCGAAGACCGCCCCGCCGCCGCCCCGACCCTGGCCTATGGCTTCGCCCGACGTCGCGGGGCCATGATCGTCACCGGCGGCGAGCACCCCGTCTGCCTGCACCGCCGTTCCGCCACCCTGGAGACCCTGCTGGAGGTGCGCCGCGTCGCGGGCGAGCACCTGTCGTTCGAGGCCGTGGACGACGACCGGTTCGATGCCGTCCTGCGCGAACAGACGGGCTCTGAGGCCGCGCCCGCCGCCGACTATGCCGCCTCCGAGGACGACCTCGCGGCCCTGGCCGAGGACGCCGCCGCGGTCGACGACCTGCTGGACAGCCGCGACGACGCGCCGGTCGTGCGCCTGATCAACGCCCTGCTGCTCCAGGCCATCCGTGACGGTGCCTCCGACATCCATATCGAGGCCGAGGAGAAGCGGCTGGTCGTCCGCTTCCGCATCGACGGCGTGCTGAGGGAGGTGCTGGAGCCCGCCCGCGCCCTGGCTCCCCTGCTGGTCAGCCGTATCAAGGTCATGGCCCGCCTCGACATCGCCGAGAAGCGCGTGCCCCATGACGGCCGCGTCACCCTGCGGATCGGCGGCCTGGACGTCGACGTCCGCGTCTCGACCATCCCGTCCCAGCATGGGGAACGGGTGGTGCTGCGTCTGCTCGACCGTGGCTCGACTAGCCTCGACCTCGCCCAGCTCGGCATGGCCCCGCGCGATCTGGAGACCTTCGAACGGCTGATCTCGCGGCCCCACGGCGTCATCCTGGTCACCGGCCCGACCGGTTCGGGCAAGACGACGACCCTCTATTCGGCCCTGACCCGCCTGAACGACCGCCGCCGCAACATCATGACGGTCGAGGACCCGATCGAATACGCCCTGGACGGCATCGGCCAGATGCAAGTGAACAGCCGCATCGACCTGACCTTCGCACGGGGCCTGCGCGCCATCCTGCGTCAGGACCCCGACGTCATCATGGTCGGCGAGATCCGCGATCACGAGACCGCCGAGGTCGCCGTCCGCGCCTCGATGACCGGCCACCTGATGCTGTCGACGCTGCACACCAACACCGCCGTCGGCAGCGTCACCCGCCTGATCGACATGGGCGTCGAACGCTATCTGCTGGCCCCCATGCTGACCGGCCTGATCGCCCAGCGGCTGGTGCGTCGCCTCTGCCCCCATTGCCGCCGCCAGGACGTCGCGACCCAGGCGGACGTCGAACTGACCGGCGGCGCGGTGCCTGTCGGCGCCCGCGTCTTCCGCCCCGTCGGCTGCCCCGAGTGTCGGGGGGAGGGCTACAAGGGCCGGCTCGGCGTCTATGAGGTGATCGAGGTCGATCCGGAGATGCAGGCCGCCATCCACGACGGCGCCGCCGAAGCCGATCTGGTCAAGCTGGCAAGGAAGCGGGGCCCCGGCCTGCTGGAAGACGGCGCCATGAAGGCCATGGCCGGCGAGACCACGGTGCAGGAGGTCGCGCGCGTGGTCCGCGAGGACGTCTGATGCCCGTCTATGCCTTCCAGGCCGTCGACGCCGAGGGAAAGCCCCACAAGGGAACGATCGAGGCCGCCTCCGACGTCGGCGCGCGCCAGATGGTGCGCGACCGGGGCCTCTTGCCCACCGGCGTGACCCTGGCCGGGGAAACCCGAAAGACCGACCTGTCCAAGGGCATCGTCATCTTCCGCCGGGGGATCAGCTCAAAGACCCTGTCGGCCGTGACCCGCCAGCTCTCGACCCTGATCGGCTCCGACATCCGCATCGAAGAGGCGCTGCGCATCGCCGCCCAGCAGACCGAGGGCCAGCCCGTCGCCGTCGTCCTGACCGACGTCCGCTCCGCCATTCTGGAGGGCCGCAGCTTCGCCGCCGCCCTGGGCCGCCACCCCAAGGTTTTCCCCGAATTCTACCGTGCCTCCATCGCGGCCGGCGAGCAGTCGGGCAAGCTGGCGACCGTGCTGGCCCACCTGACCGAGTTCGTCGGCAATCAGGAGAAGGCGCGCCGCAAGGTCCAGCTGGCCCTGCTGTATCCCGCGCTTCTGGCCGGGGTGTCGCTGCTGATGATCACCCTGATGATGGTCTATGTCGTGCCCGATATCGTGCGCGTCTTCGTCTCGCGCGGGGCCGAGCTGCCCTTCCTGACCCGCGCCCTGATCGGCCTGTCAGCCTTCGTCCAGAGCTTCGGCGTCTATGTGGCGATCGCCCTTGTCGTCGCCGGCGTCGCCTGGAACCGCTGGCTGGCGGTCCCGGCCAACAGCCGCCGCTTCGCCGAGTTCCTGCTGAAGACCCCGCCCTTCGCCGGCTTCGTCCAGCATCTGAACGCCGCCCGGTTCGCCGGATCGCTGGCCACCCTGGTCCGCTCCGACGTGCCGCTGGTAGAGGCGCTCCAGGCCGCCGCCGCCGTCACGCCGAACCGCTATGCCCGCGAGCGCGCCCTGGTCACGGCCGCCCGGGTGCGCGAGGGCGCGTCCCTGCGTCGCGCCATGGCCGAGGCCGACGTCTTCCCGCCGCTGCTGCTCGCCATCGTCGCGGCGGGCGAGCAGTCGGGCAAGCTGGGTCACGGCCTGGAACGCGCCGCCCAGGACCTGGAACAGGAACTCGACAGCCTCGTCCAGGCGCTGGTGTCCCTGGTCGAGCCCGGCGTGCTGCTGGTGATGGGCGGTATCGTCCTGCTGATGGTGCTCGCCATCCTCATGCCGATCGTGAACCTGAACAACCTGGCAGGGCTGTGAACCCCAGCGGTTACAGACTCGTCTCGAAGCTCACCGGCGCGGCGACGCCCGGGATGACGCCGACCCCGCCCGCGCCGATCTCGGCGGTCAGCCCGCCGTCCGCCTGGATGCGCGCGCGCAGCACCGGCTCGGACGCGCCGGGAGCCGACAGGGCCACCACCGTGCCGCCCTCGGTCGCCGTGACGCCGCCGGTCAGGGCCGGCACCGCCGTCGCCGCCCCACCACCGCTTGGCGCGCATTGTCCGGGCGAGGTCGTGATCGTCCCTGCCCCCTCGGGCGCGCCCCGGATCGACAGGCTGGCGACGTCCAGCCGCGCCACCGGATCGCAGACGAAGGGCATGATCGGCGCGACGGCGTTCAGCAGCCGCATCGACGCCGTCCCCTCCAGATCGCGCAACAACAATCGGCCAGGCCGGATCAATGCCTCGGCGCTCGCTGCCGTGTCCGGTCCGCGCAGGGTGATCCGCTCGGCCGCCGACAGGGTCCCCAGCGAGGTCAGAGGCATCAGGCTCCAGCCCGCGCCGAACCCGCCCGGCAGGGCCCGCTCTCCGGCCCAGACGGTCCCGACCGCCTGCCGCTCGCCGTTCGAGGACCGGGGCGTCACGATCTCGGCCGGGGCCATGGCCACCAGCCCGATCAGATACGCGCCGCCCGCGACCGCCCCCAACACCACACGCCAGCGGGTGACCCTGACCGTCAGGCGCTCGAACTGAAATGCGCCGCCAGCCCGACCGTCCTCGCCGTCGCGTGTTCTCCAGACTTTCAGCATGGGGCCTCCCTCGTCCGCGCTTCGATAGCACGCCCGACGTGACAGCGAAGCGGCGCCGCGAAGGTTTCACCCTGGTCGAGGTGCTGATCGCGCTCGCCCTGTTCGCCCTGATCGGGGTCGCGGGCTTCACCCTGCTGGACGGCGTGCTGCGCACCCAGAACGCGACCGAAACGCGGCTGGCCCGGATGGCCGAGATCCAGCGCGCCATGCTGGTGGTCACCTCCGACCTCGATCAGCTGACCGGCTCGGTCGCGGGCTCCGGCGGCGGGCTGTCGCTGAGGAAGGTCGATGTGTCGGGCGGCATCGTCAGCGTCCGCTACGATCTGGCGGGCGAAACCTTGACCCGCACCGTCTCTGGGCCCGGCGGCGAGCGATCGCAGACCCTGGTCACCGGCGTGTCCGACGCCCGCTGGAGCTTCCACCGTCGTCGGGGCGACTGGCTGGACACCTGGCCCGTGCCCGATCCCCTCGGCGCGTCCTCGGGGGCCGGACCCCAGCTCGGCGGAGCCACCCGCCTGAACCCCGACGAAGGCCTGACCGCCGTGGCCCTCGACCTGACGCTGACGGGCCTCGACGATCGCCCCGGAGCCGCCGTCCGTCGCCTGGTCTCCATCCCCCTGACCGACGCGCCCCAGGCCCCGGTCACCACCGCGCCATGACCAGGACCACCGACGCTTTCTCTTTCCGCTCATCCCCGCGAAAGCGGGGACCCAGTTCTGTCGCGAGGCAGGGTGCCGGGGATGGCGGTCAAGGGAACAACTCCCACATCGCTCGTCCAAAGCACTGGGTCCCCGCTTTCGCGGGGATGAGCGGCAGGGAAAGGACTGCCCGCGAGGGCATGATCCTGCTGAACGTGCTGCTGGTGCTGGCCGTGGCCAGCGTCGCCGTCCTCATCATGATCGCGTCCCAGGACCTGGAGGTGCAGCGTTCCACCCGCCTTCGCGACGCGGCCCAGGCCAACGCCTATGCCCGGGCGGGCGAGCTGTCGGCGATCACCGTCCTGCGCCGCGATGGCCTGACGGCGGCGGCCACCGACAACCTGTCGGAACCCTGGGCCCAGCTGGGCCAGCAGGCCGTCGCCATCCCCGGCGGTCGGTTCTCCCTGGCCATCGAGGACGAGCAGGCGCGCTTCAACCTGAACGCCATGCAGTCGGGCGATCCTGGCCCCATCGACCTGTTCCAGCGCATCGGCGAGGCGCTGGACATCGACCCCGCCACCCTGATCCGCATCGCCACGGTCGTGCGCGTCGCCGGACCGCTGACGGACGACAGCCTGATCGTCGCGGCGGGCGTGACCCGCGCGGAGCTGGATCGCCTCGCCCCCTATGTGACCATCCTGCCCGGCACCACGGCGGTGAACCTGAACACCGTCGGCCTGCCGCTCATGACCCTTCTGACCCGTGACGCCGAGGTCGCCGGCAAGCTGATCGAGGCGCGGGATCGAAAGGGCTATCTGACCCCCGCCGACCTCGCCGCCGAGGGCGCGCCGACGCTGGCGGGCACGGGCTTTACCTCGGACCACTACCGCGTCGTCACCACGGTTACCGTGGGGGACGTGACCCAGGCGCTGGACAGCCGCATCGCCCGGATCCGGGGCGTCGGCACGGTCGATGTGGTCGTGACGGATCGACGGCGCACGGCGGGCTGAAAAGGAAGGCCGGGGAAGGTCGCCCCTCCCCGGCCCCGAGTCTACGTTCAGGAGAGAACGAACTCAGTAGCGATAGCGGGCGCCGACGTAGAACTGGCGACCGGTGTGGTGGAAGACCGAGGTGGACTGGCGGCTGTCGTCGCCGACGAACTGGTGGTTCTCCTCGTCCGTCAGGTTCAGCCCCTCGAAGGTCAGGCTGATCTGATCCGTCAGGTTGAGGGTCGCCGCCATGTCCCAGTTCAGGGTCTCTTGCTTGCCTTCCAGGGCGTTGCCGTTCCGTCCCGGAATGTTCTGCAGATAGGACTCGCGGTACGAGGCCGAGATCCGCGCCGAGAAGCGGTCGTCCTCGTAGTACAGCGTGCCGTTGTAGGCCGTCGGCGACAGGGCCACGAGATCCTCGGTGATGAAGGTCGTGCAGGTCACCCCGTTGCAGTAGTCGATCTCGGATTCGACATGGGTGTAGTTCAGGATGACGCCCAGGTTCTCCAGCGGTCCGGGCAGGAAGGTAAAGGGCTGCTGGTAGCTGATCTCGAAGCCCTTCAACGGCCCGCCGTCGGTGTTGATCGCGCTGGTCAGCTGGAACTCGGTCGAGGGCGAGCAGACGCCGGTGCAAAGACCCGGGGCGAAGGCCGACGGGTTCAACGCCGTCAGATCGGAGTAAGGCAGGGCCTGACGGATGATCTGAATGTAGGTGTCGATGTCCTTGTAGAAATAGGCGAAGGACAGCAGGCTCTCGGGCGCGAAATACCACTCCACGCCGAAGTCGTAGGTGGTCGCCCGGAACGGCTCCAGCAACACATTGCCGATCGTCGCGGTGAAGTTCGGCCCCGTGGCGTTCAGCGAGGTCGTCGGCACCAGATAGTTGGCCCCCGACAGACCGTTGTTGATCTGGGGACGGGCCATGACCTTGGCCGCGCCGAAGCGGACGACGACGTCCTCGATCGGCTCCAGCGCCAGGTTCAGCGACGGCAGGGTGTCGTCGTATTCGTTGGTGCCCGACACCGGCGTGCCCCCGCCGATGGACGAGAAGCCCTCGGCCAGCAACTGGGTGTTGACCTGCCGCACCCCGACGTTGCCGCGCAGCGGCATGCCCAGGATGTCGGTCTCGAAATCGGCCTGGATATAATAGGCCAGATCCTCTTCCTCGACGTTGCGGTTGCCGCCCCGCGCATTGCCGTTGGTGATGCTCGCCAGTCGGAAGTCTCCGCCGGGCAGGCCGGTGTCGCAGTTGCAGTAGATGTTGAACAGCGCGGCGACGGCGTTCAGGTCGGGCACCACCCACGAGGTGTCGACCCCCGCGGGGATCAGTCCGTTTCCATAGCCGGTCAGCAGGGTCGAGATGCTGGCGACGCTGGAGCCGGCCGGAAGAGCCGGCACCACGGTCTCGTCGGCGCGCCGGAACTCGTAGGACTTGGACGCGAAGGTCTTGTAGTTGACGCCCGCCCGGATCGTCAGCCAGTCGGTGGCGTCATAGGCCAGGTCGCCCGAGAAGGTCTCGAACACCGTGGTCACGCCGTTCGGACGAATGCGGATTTCAGAGCGCGGCGTCGCGGTTCCGATCTGGCGCCAGGACCAGTTGGCCGGGTCGGCGACGTCGAAGCCGTAGTCGATCACCGGCGTGTTGGGATTGCCCCGGAAATCCCAGGAATAGCCCTGGGTGTTCTGACGATCGAGGGTGACCGTCGTCTGGACCGGGTTGTCGAACACCGACTCGGCCCGGCCGGCGAAGAACCGGCCGCTCAGGCGATCGTTGAACTCGTGCTCGGCGGTGAAGCTGATCTGGGTGAACTCGGTCGACAGTTCGTCGAACCGCTGCTCGGAGCGCACATCCACATTGTCGAAGGTGCCGGCCACCAGGGCACCGTTCTCGACCACGGCATCGCGGACGATGATCTGGGTCTGGCCGCCGGCCGCCGCGTTGCGGCTGAACGACAGGCTCTCCAGAAAGTCCTCCTGACGGGTGGCGTCCAGCTTGGAGTACAGGACGTCGAACGAGAAGGTCGTGCCCTCGCGCGGCCGGGCCTGCAGCGACGCTGTCACCCCCAGCCGCTCCTGCTCGTGCGTCAGCCGGCCATAGCGCGGCAGGCGGGGAATGAAGACGCTGTTCTGGTTGGCGGTGTTGTAGGCTGAGACGTTGGCGGTCGTGTTGGCCGGGCGCGGGATGCCGGTGGCGCAGTTCGCCGCGCTGGAGCCGGCGGCGGTGTTGTTGGACGCGTTCTGCGGTGTCACGCCCAGCGGCGAGCAGAAGCCGCCCGAGCTGCCGCTGCCGAACGCCGGGGCCCAGCGCACCGAGCTGAAGCCCTCCTCGAAGGTGCTGCGCTGGCTATACGCCGCGGAGATCAGCGCCCCGAACGTCCCGTCAGCGAAGGTGTTGCTGATCAGGAAGGCCGCCCGAGGATCATAGCTTTCCGACAGGTCGTTGTATCCGGCCTGGAGCGACCCGGCCATGGTGAAGCCGTCATAGTCGAACGGCCGCGTCGTCTGCAGATCGACCGTGGCCCCCAGCGAGCCCTCTTCAGTCTCGGCGGCGGCGGTCTTCCGGACCTTGATCGAGTTGAACAGCTCGGCGGCGAAGACGTTGAAGTCGAAACCCCGGCCGCGGTTCGCGCCGCCCGAGGAATCGGTGCCGCCCGTGGTGGCCTGGGCCTCCATGCCGTTGATGCGGGTGCGGGTGAAGTCCGACGACAGGCCACGCACGGTCAGCGACCGCCCCTCGCCCGCGTCCCGGTCGATGGAGACGCCGGGAATGCGCTGGATCGATTCCGCCAGGTTCAGGTCGGGGAAGTCGGCGATGTCCTCGGCGACGATGGCATCCACGACGCCGGCCTCGTTGCGCTTGATGCTGAGGGCCGCGTTCAGGCTGCCCCGGAAACCGGTGACGACGATCTCGTCCACCTCGGTCACGTCATCCTGCGGCGCGGTCTGGGCCGAGGCCGCCCCGGCCAGGGTCAATGCGATGGCCAGTCCCGACGCGCCCGCGACGAGCCCCCGGCGATACGCGCACATCTGCGCCTTGCGTTCCGAAATCATAGTGCCTCCTCCCAAGGTCATGTCATCGCGCCGACGTTGTCGCCGGTCTATGGTCTGTGTCGCCGGGTCCCGCCCGATCCGATTGACACCGGTATCATTTCTAGCGAAAAAACGCCCTGACACCGGTAGCAACGAGAGCCTAACCCGATGACGACCGTTCTTGCAAGCCGTGTGTTTTCCGCTTCGTTGCTGGCCCTCGTCTTCGGGATCCCGTCTGGCACCGGCGCGGCGGCCCTCCCGGGCCAGCAGAACGCCTCGGAACCCGTCGCCTTCCCCGGAGCCGAAGGGGCGGGGCGCTTCGCCGTCGGCGGGCGCGGCGGCGCGGTCCTGCGCGTCACCACCCTGGCCGATTCGGGCCCGGGCAGCCTCCGCGCGGCGATCGAGGCCGAGGGCCCGCGCACCGTGATCTTCGACATCGGCGGCACCATCCGCCTTGCCTCACCCCTGCGGATTCGGGAGCCGGGCATCACTCTCGCCGGCCAGACCGCGCCCGGCGGCGGCATCACCCTGCGCGGCCAGCCGCTTGTGATCTCTGCCGACGATGTCGTCGTCCGCTACATCCGTTCGCGCCTGGGCGACGAGGGCGGGGTCGAGGCCGACGCCATCACCATCGACCGGGGCGAACGCATCATCCTTGATCACGTCTCGGCCTCGTGGTCGGTGGACGAGACCCTGTCGGTCGGCAATCGAAGCCGCGTCATCGACGCCGTCACCGTCCAGTGGTCGATCGTCTCCGAGAGTCTGAACCAGTCCGCCCACGCCAAGGGCGAGCACGGCTACGGCTCCCTGGTGCGCGGCTCCCACGGCGCGCGCTTCACCTTCCACCACAACCTTTGGGCCAGCCACCGGGCGCGCATGCCCCGCCCGGGCAACTATCTGACGCCCGACCTCGACCCGGTCGGACCCCGCTTCGAGTTCACCAACAATGTCTTCTACAACTGGGGCGGCGAACGCGCCGGCTACAACGCCGACAGCGACCCGGCGACGGTCTCGACCTACGTCTTCGTCGCCAACGCCTATCTCCGGGGCCAGGACTCGACCGGCGGCGTGATCTTCGAGGAAGAAAGCCCCCTCGCCCGCGCCTGGTTCGACGCCAACGGCCTCGACGACGCCGTTCCCCTCGATCCCTGGAGCCTGACGACCGGGACAGATGCGCCCGGCTATCGCCTCTCTGCCCTGCCCGACTGGGCCACGCCCGCGCGCCACACGGCCGCCGAGGCCGAGGCGGCGGTCCTCGACCGGGCCGGAGCCTCGCGCGTCCGCGATGCCGTGGACGATCGCGTCGTGTCCTCGGTCAGAACCGGCACCGGCCGCATCATCGACACCCCGGCCCAGGTCGGCGGCTGGCCCGCGCTCGCGCCGGGCTCGCCCTGGATCGATGGCGACGGCGACGGCATGCCCGACGACTGGGAGGTCGCGAACGGCCACGACCCGGCGACGCCCGACGGCCACCTCGACCCCGACGGCGACGGCTTCACCCCCCTCGAGGATTGGCTGAACGGCCTGGTCGCCTGAGTCCGGCCGAACGGCGATTCAGTAGTAGCCGTAGTCGCCCCGGCGCGGCACGCGCTCGTAGCCATAACGGCCGTCGCGGTTGTAGCCGCCGAAGCCATAGCCGCAGGGGTCGTCGCGCTCCGACAGCTGATTGCCGATCAGCCCGCCGGCCAGGGCACCGATCGCCGCGCCGCGCTCGCGATCGTTCTCGCCCGCGATGGCTGCGCCCGCCAGGGCACCCAGCGCCGCTCCGCTGGCCGTGGCATAGCGGCGGTTCTCCGCATAATCACGCTCGCATCGCGAGGCATAGCCGTCGGTCGTGGCGCACGCGCCGGTCAACAGGGTCGCGGCGCCCACAGCGGCCAGGGTCCAGACGGTCTTCATCGGCGCACTCCAAAGATACCGCGAGCTAACGTCGCGCCGACCGGGGCCGTTCCGCCGTCTCCCTTCTCCCCTTGCGGGAGAAGGGAAACAAAAAGGGCCCCCGGATCGCTCCGGGGGCCCTTTTCTCACAGACAACCGCGCTCAAGCAGCGAGGCTCCGTGAGCCTCGCGTTAGCGCGACAAACCTGCCTTAC